>JBEVKE010000073.1:0-12023 GCA_040509835.1 Thermoleophilaceae bacterium | reverse complement strand
ACCGCGCCTACGTGGCGCTCTCCTGCCCACTCGGCATCGAGGCGCTGCCTCCGGACGCCGGACGGCCCTTGCTCGACGCCTGGCACGAGGGCGCGGCGGCGCTGCCCCCCGAGTTCGGCGCCTGGGCGGCGCCCTGCCTCAGCGAACCGGACCCGGTCGAGCTGGCCTCACTTCTCGATCGCGGCTTCGCCGGCGCGTGCCTGCCCGCCGAGGCGCTGGCAACCGAGGCGGGCTTCGACCGCTGCGGCCCCCTGCTCGAGGTGCTCGAGGCACGCGGCGCGCCGCTGTTCGTGCACCCCGGCCCCGCGCCCGGCACGCTTGCCGGCGCGGCGATCGGCGCCGCGGACGCGAGCGTGCCCCCGTGGTGGCCGGCGCTCACCACATACGTGGCCGCGATGAACGCGGCCTGGCACGCCTTCGCGCTCTATGGCAGGCCCGCGCACCCGCGACTCCGGGTCTGCTTCGCGATGCTGGCCGGCCTCGCGCCGCTCCACCGCGAGCGCCTGGTCGCGCGCGGAGGCCGAACGGCCGCCGACCCGGACGTCTTCCTCGACACCTCCTCGTACGGGTCGCGCGCGGTCGACGCGGTCATCCGCGAGCTGGGCGTCGATGCCCTCACCCATGGCTCGGACCGGCCGGTCGTATCCGCCTCGGACCCCGCGCTGGGCGAGGCCGTCGAGGTGGCCCTCCGGACCCGCAACCCGGCCCGCCTCCTGTCGCTTGCGGAGGTCGCGGCGTGAGCTTGGCGCTTGCCTTCGAGCGCGACCTCGACCTGCCGGCGCTGCGCGCCCTGGTCACCGGGATCGCCGCCGATCGAGCCTCGTGGTCGCAGCTCGTGAACCTCGACATCGAGCATCGTCACTACGCGCAGCTGTGGCGGGACGACCATCTCGACATCTGGGTGATCTCCTGGATGAACGGTCACGACACCGGCTTCCACGACCACGACCTCTCGAGTGGCGCGGTGGCGGTCGTGGAGGGCGAGCTCGTGGAGGAGCGGCTGACGATCGGCGGCCCGCCGCGGCGGCGCGCCTACGGCGCCGGGACCACCTTCGAGTTCGACGCATCGCACGTGCATCGCATGCACCAGGCGGGCGGCGGCCCGGCGATCTCGATCCACGCCTACTCGCCGCCGCTGTGGCGCATGGGCGCCTATGCCATCGAGTCCGACGGCGCTCTGCGGCGGACGTCGATCTCGTACGCCGAGGAGTTGCGACCCGCGGACAGCGACGCCGCGTAGCGCCCTCGGCGGCGTGCTAGAACGCGGCTGTGCACGCGCGCTCGTTCCCGATCGGCGCCGCCGCCACCCTCGAGGAGCTGGACCGCGACCCGCACCCGCTGCATGCGCGGCTGCGGGCCGCGGAGCCGGTGTCGTGGCTCCCGGTGCTGGATGGCTGGCTCGTCACGAGCCGCGAGCTGGCGCTTCAGGCGATGCGTGACGCCGAGACGTTCACCGTCGACGACGCGCGCTTCTCGACCGGGCAGGTGGTCGGCCCCAGCATGCTGACGCTCGACGGCGACGCGCACGCGCGCCACCGCGGCCCGTTCGCGCGGCCGTTCCGGCTCGACGCGGTGCGGGAGCGGTTCACGGTGGTGGTGGAGGAGGAGACCGAGCGGCTGCTGGACGAGCTCGAGCCCGCCGGGCGAGCGGAGCTGCGGCGCGGGCTGGCGGGGCCGCTCGCCGCGCGGATCGTGACCTTCGCGCTGGGCCTTCCGGACGAGGACACCGACGCCGTGCTCGGCTGGTACGACCGGATCGTCGCGGCCGTTACGGAGGTGACCGAGGGCGGGCCGGTGCCGGCCTCGGGCCGGGAGGCGTTCGCGGCGCTGCGCGCGAGCGTCGAGCCGGCGCTCGACCGCGACCCTGCGTCGTCGCTCGTGGCGGCCGCGGCCGGCGAGGCGGGCGGCCTGAATCGGGATGAGGTGGTCTCGAACGTCGCCGTGCTGATGTTCGGCGGGATCGAGACGACCGAGGGCATGATCGCGAACGCGCTTCTGCACCTGCTCGCGGCGCCGGAGGAGCGCGCGCTTGTCGCGTCCGACCGCTCGCTGCTGCCGAACTCGATCGAGGAGTCGCTGCGGCTCGAGCCTGCCGCCGCCGTGATCGACCGCTACGCGACTCGCGACGTGGAGTTCGGCGGCGCGCCGATCCGGCGCGGCGAGCTCGTGACGCTCTCCATCGCCGCGGCGAACCGCGATCCGGCCGTGTTCGGTGACCCGGACCGCTTCGACGTGCGCCGCGAGAACGCCCGCCTCCAGATCGCGTTCGCGCACGGGCCGCACGTGTGCCTCGGGATGCACCTGGCCAGGCTAGAGGCGCACACGGCGGTCGGCCGGGTGCTGGACCGGCTGCCCGACCTGCGCCTCGATCCCGCTCATACGGCCGCGCCGCGCGGGCTCGTGTTCCGGAAGCCGCCAGCGCTGAACGTCGTCTGGGGTTAGGTTGCGGTCCGTGATCCTCGATGGCCGCGGCCTGACACCCGGAGATGTGGACGCAGTCGCGCGCGGCGGCGCCGAGGTCGTGCTCGCCGACGCGGCGAGGGAGCGCAACACCGCGGCCATGCGCGCACTCGAAGAGCTGGTCGAGCGCGGCGAGCCGGTGTACGGCGTAACCACCGGCGTAGGCCCGTTCCGGACGCGCGAGGTGTCGGCCGAGCAGCGGCCCGAGCATCAGCTCCGGCTTCTGCGAAGCCACGCCAGCGGCGCCGGGCGCCCGCTCGCTCCCGAGCTCGTGCGCGCGGCGATGGTCGTGCGCGCGAACCAGCTCGGAGCCGGCGGAGCGGGCGTGTCGGACGCGCTGCTCGCCGCGCTCGTGCAGGCGCTGAACGACGATTTCACGCCGGTCGCGCACGAGGTCGGCTCGCTCGGCACGGCAGACCTGACCGCCCTCGCCGAGATCGCTCTAGCGCTGATCGACCGCTATGGCGTGGAGCTCGGCCCGCGTGACGGGATCGGCTTCATGAGCAGCAACGCGGCCTCGATCGGGCACGCCGCGCTGGTCGCCCGTTCGGCGGCGCGCCTCCTGGACGGCGGGCTGCGGGTGGCCGCCCTCTCGTTCCTCGGGGCGGCGGCCGACCCTGCCGTGCTCGACGCCCGGGTGCACGACGCCCGGCCGCATCCGGGGCAGGTGGCCGTCGCGGCGCGGATGCGGGACCTGCTCGGCGCCGCAGGCGCCGCTCAGCGGAGCGCGGACGCGCCCGTACAGGACCCATTCCCCTTCCGAGCGCTGGCGCAGGTCGAGGGCACGGCCCACGATGCGCTCGGAGCGCTCGAGCGAGTGCTCGCGGTGGAGCTGAACGCCGCCGCCGAGAACGCGCTGGTGGACGCCGGCGAGCCCGCGGTGCTGGCCAACGCCAACTTCCACGCGGGCGCGCTTGCGCTGGCGCTCGACAACTTCCGCGCGGCTCTGGCGCAGTCGTCCTCCCTGACGGCCGCGCGGGTGACCGCGATGCTCGAGCCCGGCCTGACGGGCCTGCCGCCGATGCTTGCCTCGAACGCCGGACCCGGGTCGGGCGCGATGATGCTCGAGTACACCGCGCACCCCGCCGCCGCCACCGTGCGGGTGCTCGCCGCGCCGGTCACGGCGCACACCACGACGGTCGGCGGGGGCGTGGAGTCGCACGCGTCGTTCGCGCCGCTGGCAGCGCGCATGGCGGAGCAGGCGCTCGACTCGGCGAGCATCGCGATCGCCACTGAGCTGGTGGTGGCCGTCCGGGCCCTCCGGATGCGGGGAGTCGAGCCGTCCGGCACGCCGGCCGCCGACCTGTACGAGCGCGCCGGGACCGTGCTCGAGGCGGACATGGAGGACCGGCCGCTCGCGGCCGATCTGGAGGCGGCACGGCGGCTGCTGTACGAGCAGGATGCGGGCTAGCAGCCCACCCGCGGCCTGGGCCGCAGCGTCGCGGCCATCCAGCGGTCGAGCTTTCGCATGTCCTTCTTGCCGAACGTGAGGCTGTAGCCGATCAGCGCCGCGATGAAGACCGTGTAGCCGCTGACGGCGCCGGTGGCCACGAGGTCCCACACGCCCAGGCCGACGATCCCCGCGGTGTCGATCACCACGCCGATCACGAACAGGCGGGTGACGCCCTCGAGCCCGAAGCGGTACCGCAGCACGAGGAACGCGGCGAGCATCAGCCAGAACGCCGCCTCGAAGCCGATCGCGAGTGCCCACTTGAGCTCCATCTCTTATTTATATCAAACGTTCGGTATAAGATGTATAGAGTATGCCGAAGGTCGTGGACCATCAGGAGCGCCGTGCCGAGCTCAGGGAGGCGGTCTGGCGGCTGGCGTCCCGCGATGGGCTCGAGGCGGTCACGGTGCGTGCCGTCGCGGACGAGGCGGGTTGCTCGACGGGCGCGCTCGTCCACTACTTCGCGGACAAGGAGGACCTGCTGCTGTTCGCCTTCCGCACGATCGCCGACCGCGTGATGCGCCGGGTGGCCGCGGCGGAGGAGAGCACGAGCGATCCACTGGAGCTTGCGCGCTCGATGCTGGTGGAGGGCCTCCCGCTCGATCGGGAGCGCCAGGCGGAGGTGCGGGTCTGGTTCGCCTTCCTCGGGCTCGCGCTCACGCGCCCCGCGCTCGCGCGCGACCAGCGGCTGACCTACCGGGCGTGGCGCCGGCGCGTGGCGGAGCGACTCGCTGCGGCGCAGGAGCAGGGGCTCCTTCGCCCTGACGTGGACCCCGAGACTGAGGCGGCGGCACTGGTAGGGCTCGTGGACGGGCTGGCCGTCCAGGCGACCTTCGAGCCGCGCGCGCTCGGCGCGGCGCGGCAGCTGGAGCTCGTGGACGCGTGCCTCGACCGGCTGCGCGCGTAGTAGCTTCGATGACGTGACCGCGGCGCCTCAGACCGGGACCGTCGAGCCCTTCCGGTTCGAGGACGGCGCGCTGCTCATCCTCGACCAGCGTGCGCTGCCCGCGGAGGAGCGCTGGATCCGCTGCGAGACGGTCGAGCAGGTGGCCGACTGCATCCGCACGCTCGCCGTACGGGGCGCGCCGGCGATCGGGATCGCCGCCGCCTACGCGATGGCGCTCGCCGACGACCGCGACGAGGCCGCCGAGCTCCTTCGCTCCACCCGCCCCACCGCGGTCAACCTCGCCTGGGCGCTCGAACGGTGCCGCGACGCCGACGACCCGCTCGAGGTCGCGCGCCGGCTCCACCGAGAGCAGCACGAGGCGGACCGCAGGCTGGCCGGCCTGGGCGCGGAGCTGTTCGCCGAGGGCACCCGTGCGCTCACGCACTGCAACACCGGCGCACTCGCCACCGGTGGGATCGGCACGGCGTGCGGCGTCCTGCGCGTGGCATGGGAGCAGGGCCGGCTCGCCGAGGTCTGGGTGGACGAGACGCGCCCGCTGCTCCAGGGCGCGCGCCTGACGGCATGGGAGCTGCGGCAGGCAGGGATCCCGCACAGGGTGGTCGCCGACTCCGCCGCCGGCTCCCTGATGGCGCAGGGCCGCGTGGACCGCGTGATCGTGGGCGCCGACCGCATCGCCGCGAACGGCGACGTGGCGAACAAGGTGGGCACCTACCCGCTTGCCGTGCTCGCCGACCGGCACGGGGTGCCCTTCTACGTGGCCGCCCCGCTCTCGACTATCGACCCCGCCACACCGGACGGGAGCGCGATCCCGATCGAGGAGCGCGATCCGGCCGAGGTGGTCACTGGCGCCGACGCGTTCAACCCGGCCTTCGACGTGACCCCCGCCGAGCTGATCACGGCGATCGTGACCGAGGCCGGGGTCCTCGAGCCGCCCTACTCGGCCTCCATATCCAGAGCGTTGACATGAGCGACGCCGACGCCCTCCTCTCCGCGTCCCGGCGACCGCTGGTGCTCGGCATCGGCGGCGGCGGGGACGTGGTGGGCGCGCTCGCGACCGCCGAGGCCTGCCGCGCTCACGGCGCCCGGCCCGTGGTGGGCGGCGTGACCTGGGAGCGGCGCCCGATCGACCCCGAGCCGGGGCCGCGCCCCGAGGCGGAGATCGAGGGGGCGCACAGGCTCGCGCCCGGTGTGCTGGCTGCGAGCGGCTCGACGCGCGTGCGCGAGAGCGGAGTCCTGTTCGCGGAGTCGCGGATGGCGGAGCTGCTCGGCGAGGAGACCGTCCTGGTGGACGCGACGCTGGGGCCGGCGGCCATCGCGGACGGCCTCGCCACCGCGGCGGGGGCGCTCGAGGCCGACCTGATCGTCTTCGTGGACGTGGGCGGCGACGCCCTCGCCCACGGCGCCGAGCCCGGCCTGGCGAGCCCCCTCTGTGACTCGCTCCTGCTGGCCGCTGCCGCGCATCTGGCAAAGCGGGCGGTCTGCGTGCATGGCGAGGAGCCTGCGGCGCCGGGCGACGGCGCCATCCCCGTGCTCGGCGGGATCTTCGGGATCGGCTGCGACGGCGAGCTCACGCCGGCCGAGGTGCTCGAGCGCCTGGCCGAGGTTGCCGCGGCCGGCGGCTTCGCCGGCGCGCGGGGCCTGACCCCGCCGATCGCGGCACGCCTGGCCGAGGCCGTCGATGCCGTGCCCACCGAGGCCAGCGCGCAGGCGCTGCGCTGCTTCCACGGCGCCATCGGCGAGACGACCATCCGCCAGGGCAGGCGCACCGTGGAACTGTCGCCCGCCGGCGCGCTCACGTTCTACTTCGACGTCGCGAAGGCGATCTGGTCGGCCGCCCGGCTAGCGGCCGCCGTGATCGACGCCCGCGACCTCGATCACGCCAACAAGCTGCTCAACGAGCTCGGGGTCAGAACCGAGCTCGACTACGAGCGTGACGCATTGCACACAGTTCGACCTCCATCGAACTAATACTTCGAGGCGTGATCGAACGCCTTCCAGACGGAGCCCCGGTCGTGATCCGGCCCATCCGCCCAGAGGACAAGGGCATGCTTTCCGATGGGCTCCGGCGCCTCTCCCCCCAGAGCGCGCAGCGGCGCTTTCTCACACCCAAGCGGAGCTTCAGCCGGGCGGAGCTCCGCTATCTCACGGAGGTGGACGGCCGCGACCATGTGGCGCTGGTGGCCGAGTACCCCTGCGACTCCTCGCGCCGCCTGATCGCGGTCGCCCGCTTCGTGAGGCACCACGCCGAGCCGGAAGCCGCCGAGGTTGCCGTCACGGTCGCCGACGAGTGGCAGGGCCGCGGGCTCGGGTCCGTGCTGGGAGCGCATCTCTCCCACCTGGCCCGCAACCGCGGCATCCGGCGCTTCACAGCCACCATGGCGAGCGAGAACAGGCCCGCCCACAGGCTGATGGCCAGGCTCACGAAGCACCTGGAGCAGCACCACGTGGGGGCCGGCGTGGACGAGCTGACGCTCGACCTGGTCGCCTAGCTCAGGTCCGGTGGGGGCGCTGGTAATGTGCCGCGCCCCCGGACCCCATGAACGTCTCAGTACCCAAGGAAACGGCCGAGGGTGAGCGCCGAGTCGCCCTGGTGCCCGAGGTGGTCCAGCGCCTGACCGGCGACGGCCTCGAGGTCACTGTCGAGCCCGGCGCGGGCGATGGCGCCCACCACCCTGACGCGGCCTACGCGGATGCCGGCGCGCGCTCCGGCGACGGCTTCTCGGGCGACGTCGTGGTGAAGGTGGCGCCGCCCACCGCCGAGGAGATCGGCCGGCTCGCGGACGGCTCCGTGCTGGTCGGCTTCCTCCAGCCGCTGACCGCGGCCGACACAGTCCGGGCGCTCGCGGACCGCGGCGTCACGAGCTTCGCGATGGAGGCCATCCCGCGCATCACGCGCGCGCAGTCGATGGACGCCCTGTCCTCGCAGGCCACCGTCTCCGGCTACCGCGCCGCTCTCATGGCCGCTCAGGAGCTCCCGCGCTTCTTCCCGATGCTCACCACCGCGGCCGGCACGATCCGCCCGGCCAAGGTGCTCGTGCTCGGGGCCGGAGTGGCGGGCCTCCAGGCGATCGCGACCACCCGCCGGCTCGGGGCGATCGTGCAGGCCTTCGACGTGCGCTCGGCCGTGAAGGAGCAGATCGAATCGCTCGGAGCGCGCTTCCTCGAGCTCGACCTGGGGCTCGAGGACGCCGAGGCGGCCGGCGGCTACGCCCGCCAGCTGACCGACGAGGAGCAGCAGCGCCAGCGCGAGCTGCTCGCCGAGGAGATCGGGAAGATGGACGCGGTGATCTCGACGGCCGCCGTGCCCGGCCGGCGCGCGCCGCTGCTCGTGACCGAGCAGGCCGTGAAGAACATGAGTCCCGGGTCAGTGGTCGTGGACCTCGCTGCCGAGACGGGCGGCAACTGCGAGCTCACCGAGCCGGGCCGGACCGTCGTGAAGGAGGGCGTGACCATCGCCGGACCGCTGAATCTGCCCGCCACGATGCCCGACCACGCGTCGAGCCTGTACGCCCGCAACGTGCAGTCGCTCCTCGCCGTGATGGTCAAGGAGGGCGAGCTCTCGCTCGACTTCGACGACGAGGTGATCGCGGGCGCCTGCATCACCCGCGACGGCCAGATCGTCCACGAGGGCGCGTAGCAGGCCGCCGATGTGACCGCCTAGTAATGGACCTCCTCACCGAGCTCACCATCCTCGTCCTCGCCGCGTTCGTCGGCTTCGAGGTCATCTCGAAGGTGCCGAACACGCTCCACACACCGCTGATGTCGGCCACGAACGCCATCCACGGCATCGTGCTGATCGGCGGCCTCTACCTGATCGGGCCGGCAGACGGCTTCCTCAACGAGCTCCTGCTGGTGATCGCGATCGCCTTCGGCACGATCAACGTGGTCGGCGGATTCCTGGTCACGGACCGCATGCTCGAGATGTTCAGGCAGAGGCCGGGACGCGACTGATGTACATCGGGACGTTCCTCCAGGACCCGGACTTCATCCGGTCGCTCTACATCATCGCCTTCTCGCTGTTCATCATCGACCTGCGGCTGATGAACCACCCGCGCACGGCGCGCCGCGGCAACGTGATCGGCGCGATCGGGATGGGCATCGCGGTGGTCGCGACGCTGCTGATCCAGGAGGTGGGCGACTACGGCCTGATCGCGCTCGGCGTCGCGATCGGCGCAGCGGTAGGCATCCCGGCGGCGCGCTCCGTGAAGATGACCGCGATGCCGCAGATGGTGGCGCTGTTCAACGGCGTCGGCGGCGGCGCGGTGGCGCTGATCTCGTTCGTGGAGTACCGGGAGTCGCTCGCCGCGGGCGGCAACCCCGCGCTCGACGTGCTCATCCCCGCCCTGTTCGCGGCGATCATCGGCTCGGTCTCGTTCTGGGGCTCGAACATCGCCTTCGGGAAGCTGCAGGAGATCATCCCCGGCCGGCCGATCCAGCTGCCCGGACAGCAGTTCATCAACATCGGACTGCTCGCGGTCTGCGTAGGGTGCGCGATCGCGATCGCCTCCGGCACCGAGTCGGAGGGCCTGTTCGTCGTAATCCTGGTCGCCGCGGCGGTGCTCGGCAACATGTTCGTGCTGCCGATCGGCGGCGCCGACATGCCGGTCGTGATCTCGCTGCTGAACGCCTTCACCGGTTTGTCCGCGGCCGCGGCCGGCCTGGCGCTCGACAACGTCGCGCTGATCGTGGCCGGCATGCTGGTGGGCGCCTCGGGCTCGATCCTCACGAAGCTGATGGCCGAGGCGATGAACCGGTCCATCCTCAACATCTTCAGGGGCGGCTTCGGCGGCACCACGACGGTCGCCGCCGGCGTCGAGGGCCGGTCCGTGCGCTCGACGGACCCCGCCGACGTGGCCATTCAACTCGCATACGCGAACAAGGTGGCGGTCGTTCCGGGCTACGGGCTCGCGGTGGCGCAGGCGCAGCACACGGTGCGAGACCTCGCCAGGGAGCTCGAGAAGCGCGGCGTGGACGTCAACTACGCGATCCACCCCGTCGCGGGTCGAATGCCGGGCCACATGAACGTGCTGCTCGCGGAGGCGGACGTGCCCTACGAGAAGCTCAGGGAGATGGACGACATCAACCCCGAGCTCGCCCAGACCGACGTGTCGCTCGTCATCGGCGCGAACGACACCGTGAACCCGGAGGCGGGCATGCCGATCATCGAGGTCGGCAAGAGCGGCTCGGTGATCGTGCTCAAGCGCTCCATGAACACCGGCTTCGCCGGCATCGACAACCCGCTCTTCTACGAGGACAACACGTCGCTCCTGTTCGGCGACGCGAAGGAGTCGGTGCAGAAGGTCCTCAAGGCCGTGGAGGACCTCTAGGGGAGTAGCGACTCCTGCCCGGTGACCGCCACGCGGCGGCGGCGCGGCAGGCCGGCCGCCTCGGCGAGGGCGGCCTCCACGTCCGAGAGGATTGCCCGCTCGGACCGGGACGCCACGATCGGCTCGACCAGCCCGTCCACGTGGACGTAGGTCCGGCGGCCGTCCTGGCGCTCGGCGCCCTCGATCGGCACGAGCGCGTAGACACGGTCGGCGCGAACGAACTTGCCGTAGCCGAGAGGGATCATCCGGGGATCGCGCTTCGCCATGGCTCCTACGACGATAGTCGCATGACCGGCCGCCTCTTCGGGTAGCCGCGCCCCATGAGCGAGGAAGAGAAGGACGAGAAGACCGAGCACGAGCAGAAGACGGCGGACGCCAAGGAGGAGATCCAGGCGCTCGAGGAGGATCCACCCGACAAGCTCGAGGACTGGCCCGACGGGCAGGCGAAATATGAGACCTTCGGGGGCGCCGAGGGCGACCACTCGTACGACGAGGGCCCCGAGGCGAAGCTCGGCCCCGACTCGGTGCGCCACCACGAGGACGGGAGCGTCGAGGTCGGCGGCGAGAAGGCCGACGACCCGGACGAGTTCAAGGGCGAGCCGATCCCCGGCGGCCCGACCGACCCGGACGCCAAGAGCAACCCGGACGAGCAGCGGCTCGCGGACGACGAGGACGACGGAGACGACGACACCTCGGAGGACACGTCCGAGGACACCTCCGACGACGCCGAGGACGACCAGCCCGCGGCGGCCTCCTCCGCAGAGGAGAGCTAGCCGGCGGCCGGCTCGCGCTCGGCCGCGGCGGCCCTCCCGCCCGGGCCGACCGGCCCGGACGCCACGGCGATCCCGCGCTCCTCGATGTCGCGCAGGAACGCCTCGTCGACATCGGCGACGTACTCCTGGCTCTGCCGCTCGATCAGCGGCTGGAAGATCGTGCGCGCGACGATCATCGCGCGCGCCCACGACGGGACCACCACCCACCGGCTGCGGTTCTCGATGCCGTCGGCGATCGCCGTGCCCGCCTTCGAGAGCGGGTACGTCTTGTTCAGCGGACCGGTCATCTTCTCGCGGATCCTCGCGGTGGCGGGATGCGCGTCCGCGCCGCGCACCATGTCCGTGTCGATGAAGCCGAAGTAGCCCACGCCCACGTCCACTCCGAGGGGCTTCAGCTCGGCGCGCAGCGAGTCGCCGAACGCCTCGACACCGGCCTTGCTCGCGGCATATGCGGCCATGCCGGGCGCGTGCCCCGCGGCCGCCATCGAGGCCGTGATGTAGACGTAACCGCGGCGCTCAATCACGTGCGGGAGGCAGGCGCGTACGGTGCGCCAGACCCCGAGCAGGTTGATCTCGATCGTGCGCTCGAATGCCATCGGGTCCATCGAGCGAGTCATCCCCATGGGCGCGATGCCGGCGTTCGCCATCACCACATCGATGCCGCCGAAGCGGTCGGCGGTGCCCTGGACCGCCTGGGCGAGCGCCTCGGTGTCCGTCACGTCGCATTCGAACCACGCCGCGTTCGAGCCGCACTGGGCCGCGACCCGCTGGAGCTCCTCCGGCTCGAGGCCCACCAGGGCGACGTTCGCTCCTCGAGCGGCCACCCGGCGAGCCGTCTCGGCTCCGAGGCCGCGCGCCGCGCCCGTGATCAACACCGTCTTTCCGCGAGTCGTCCAGTCCATGAGCGGAACCCTAAATGAGTAGCCTCGGGCGATGGCAGATGACCTGTCACCCGCGCGCGTCGCGGAGCTCCTGCGCGACGGCGCCCAGCTCGTCGACGTGCGCGAGCCGTACGAGCGCGACGCCGGCCGGATCCCCGACGACACCGCGCACATCGAGCTCGACCGGCTCACCGACGAGGCGGGCTCGATCGACCGCGACCGGAC
>JBEVKE010000072.1:0-11652 GCA_040509835.1 Thermoleophilaceae bacterium | reverse complement strand
TCCGACAAAGCGCGCCGTAGAGCGCGGCGATCTGGGACCAGTCGGTCGCGTCACTTTCCGCCGCTTCGGCATGGAGTGCGGCGATGGCCGCCTGCACCTGGTACGGGCCGGGCCGTCGGCGCCGGGCCACACGCCCGAGGAGCTCGATCCCTTCGGCCATCTGCGTCCGGTCCCACCGGCTCCGGTCCTGGTCGGCCAGCAGCACCAGCCCGCCTTCGTCGTCGACACGGGTGTCGCGCCGCGAGTCGTGCAGCAGCATCAGGGCAAGGAGGCCCGCCACCTCGGGCTCGTCCGGCATCAGCTCCGCCAGCGCGCGCCCCAGCCGGATCGCCTCGGCGGCCAGCTCGCCCCGGCCGCCATAGCCCTCGTTGAAGATCAGGTAGACGACCGCAAGCACCGCGGCGAGCCGATCCGGCAGGAGGTGGGGCGGCGGCACCCGGAACGGGATCCCGGCGTCGCGGATCTTCTTCTTCGCCCGCACGAGCCGCTTCGCCATGGTCGGCTCGGGCACGAGGAACGCGCGCGCGATCTCGTCGGTGCCGAGCCCGCCGAGCGTCCTCAGCGTGAGCGCCACCTGCGCGTCGAGCGCCAGCGCCGGGTAGCAGCACGTGAAGATCAGCTCGAGGCGCTCGTCTGGGATTGCGGTCTCGTCCACGGTGTCCTCCACGGCCTCCGGCACCTCGAGCTGGCGCGTCTTCGCGGCCAGCGTTCGGTCGCGGCGCAGGCGGTCGATCGCGCGGTTCCGCGCGGTGGTCACGAGCCAGGCGCGCGGGTTCGACGGCGTGCCGTCGCGCGGCCATCGCTCGGCGGCCGCCGCGAAGGCCTCCTGAGCTGCCTCCTCGGCGAGCTGGAAGTCGCCGAGGAAGCCGATCAGGGTCGCGAGGACTCGTCCCCACTCGTCACGGAACGTGCGCTCGAGGGCGTCCGCCACTCAGCCTCCGTAGCCGTCGACGATCGGGCGCACCTCGATCGCGCCGCCCAGCCGGGCAGCGGGGATGCGGGCGGCGAGCTCGATCGCGGCGTCGAGGTCGTCGGCCTCGTAGACGAGCCAGCCGCCGATCGCCTCCTTGACGGCCACGAACGGGCCGTCCGTCGTGAGCGTCTCGCCACCCTCGACCCGCACGGTCGTCGCGGTGTCCGGATCGCCGAGCTGAAGGCCCGGCGTGACGCCCGGCGTCTGGTTGATCGCCTGGTAGTCGGCGAACACCCGCTGCTGCTCGTCCTCCGGGAGCTTGGCCCAGGCCTCCGGGTCGCGCGGCGTCGGGGTGTCGCCCTGGTGAATCAGCAAGAGGTACTTCATGGCTTCCTCCTTCTAAGGGATGGTCGCCTATGAGACGAACGGGAAGCCAGGAAAAGGACAGCTCAGCCGCTAGCCCTTGCCGGAGACGATCTCCCAGGCGCGGCGAAGCTTGTGCTCCAGAGGGCTCTCCGAGTCCCCGACGCCATGCGACTCCATTACCGCGGGATTCGCCGACGGCTTCGGGAGTTGCTCCACACGGGTGGCCGGGATCGCGATGGTCACGGCGCCCTCATGGATCTCGCCGACGTCCGGCGCGTCGACGAAGTGAAGCCCGCCGGGGCCGCGCCTGAGGTCGATGACGATCCCGTCGAAGATGTCCGTCTGCTCGTCCCGCAGGACGTGCTGCACGGTGCCGACCCGCTCGCCGTCCGCGCTGATGACGTCGGCGCCCGGCTCGAGCGTCAGATACGAGGCTGGCTCATCCGATGCCACGCGGGCGAGGATAATGGGCGCGTGACCCAACAGCAGCAGCGAACGTCGCTCGGAACGGACTTCGCCCACGCCTTCGCCGCGAAGGACGGCGACCGCATCCGGGAGCTCGTCCATCCGGAGATCGACTTCAGGGGGCTCACCCCGACCCGCACCTGGGAGGCGAGTGACGCGGAGTCGCTCGTCTCGATCCTGTTCGACAGCTGGCTCGAGGACGAGGACCAGGTGGAGGGGCTCGAGAGCGTCGAGAGCGACTCGTTCGCCGACCGCGAGCGGGTGGGCTACCGGCTCACCGTGTCCTGCCCGGACGGCCGGCACCTCGTCGAGCAACAGGCCTACATCGGCGAGCGGGACGGCAGGATCGGCTGGATGCGCGTCGTGTGCTCGGGCTTCCGCCCTATTTGATCCGGTTCAAGGTGTCCACCACGCCGAAGACGTCGCCCTCGCGGTAGAAGTTCACCGCCACCAGGTTCGGGAGATGGTGGCGGATCTTGCGGCATTCCCTCACGCGGGCGAGCAGCTTGTAGTAGGCGTTGACCTTCCGGGCGTTCGAGGGCAGCGGGACCGGGTCGGTCGTGATCCAGTGGTTCACGAGGAATATCGGCGCGCCCTCGGGACCGCGGTTCGGCTCACAGCTCTTCGGCAGCTTGGCCGGGTCGTTCAGCTGGCGCACCTTGCTGAACGCGTACGGCGTCTCCTCGGTGATCGCCTTGTACGCGAGGTGGTACCAGGGCGCCGCGCCCGCCTGGTTCTCGGCCAGGAAGACGACCCGCTTCCCGCTGTCGGTCATCTCGCGGAGCGTCTGCCACGTGCCGTCGACGGGGCCGTCGTAGGCGAACGGCTCGAGCCCGGCGTCCCGCACGGCGCCCACGAAATCCGCAGGCTTCACGTAGTCCTGGTTGATCACGACGAGCACCGCGCCGGGGTTGGCAACCACGAAGGTGCGGATGTCCTCGAGCACCGAGCCGAGCGGCGTGGAGCCCAGCTCACAGAAGGAGTGGCACAGGTACATGCCGCGCTCGCCCTCCCCCTCGAACCCGAGCCGGTCGCGGATCCGGAGCGCGGCGTCGACCGAGTCGGGGCTCACCCCGTCCGCGTTCACGCGACGCTTCAGCTCCTCCGTGCTCCCGAAGTAAGTGCGCACCTTCCCGTTCGGCAGCTTGTCGGCGTAGTGCGTGTCGATCTGGAGGCCGCGGATGCCGTCGTGGAGCTGGTCGGCGATCGGGACCTCCTGCATCGCCGAGTACCAGCCCGGCAATGGCACCGACATCGAGTTGTGGGTCACGGCCAGGGCCACCTCGTTCAGCGGCCGGTCGCACAGCTCACGATGGCCGTTGCAGGTGCCGTCGGGCGGGGGCGCGGTGGTGGCGGCGCCGGTGCCCACGAACGTCGCCCCCACGGCGATGACCGCGATCGCCGGCAGCAGTCCTGCCGCGGCCCGGCGACGGCGAACGCGCCGCTGCGGACCGGGCTCGGGCCGCCCCACGCCGTGCTCCGCCTCGCGGTAGACGAGCCGCAGGATCATGCTCACGCCCTCGTAGATCAGGTAGATGCCGAGGACGGTCAGCAGGAGCGTCAGCACGTCGTTGCGGTCCACCAGCACGAGCACGCCCGCCGCGATGAACGCGATCCCGCGCACCACCCGCCACGCGGTCCGCTCCGGCTCGCGCGCAACCCACCCCGCGGCCACGCGGACCGGCTCGCCGAACGGCAGCGGCCTGATCAAGGACGACGCGGCCGCCGCCATCACCGCGCCCGCCCCGGCGAGGAGCCATCCCTCGGTGCGCAGGTCGCCGAGGAAGGCGTCCCAGACGGCGCCCGCGGCCGCCTGTTGGTCGGGCCCCTGGACGTGGTCCACCGCGATCGAGCGGGTGATCCCGTAGGCCACGACGATCACGCCGCCGGCCGCGGCGAGCCCGAGACCGAGCTCGATCACCGTCGTGCGGCGGTCGGGCGAGAGCCACAGCGCACCGCCCACCAGCGCAAGCGCCAGGATCACGAGGACGAGCGCGAGCAGCCGGATCCGCTCGGCGATGTCGACGAGCGTGGCGCTGAGGCTGCCGATGTCGTCGCGCGCCACCTCCACCCGCCCGCTCGAGCCCACCTCGTCGGCGAGGTCGGGGCGCACCTGCTGGAGCGCCGCGGCCAGGACGGTGCCCACGTCGGCGATCGTCAGCGTCACCGTGTGCTTGTCGTGCTTGAACAGCGAGCGGTGCAGGTCGGCCACCGCCTTGCGGAACAACTCCGTGAACGCCCTGCCGCCGACGATGCCCGACGTCACGGACTCTATCAGCGGGCGCGCCGCGATCAGGTCGGCCTGGTTCTTCAGCACGACCTCGTCGGTGATCTTCTCGGCGATCAGCGACTTGACGCTTTCGTCCCGGAGCGCCGCCGTGGCCCGGTTGGCGAACTGGTCCGAGTCGACGACCGTCTGCCGGGCGTAGCCGGCCACGAGTGCGAGCACCGCCGCCAGCGACGCCAGCACCACGAGAGTCCGCGAGGCGATCCACCGCCACCGGTCACCATCCGAGTCCGACCGGCCCACGGGAAGACCCTACCGCCGCGTCTCTCGACAGAATCCGCGGCGGTGACCGTGCCCGCCCACATCGAGGCGTTCCTCCGCGGCGTCGACGCGATCAACCGGCTCGACGTGCACGCCGTGCTCTCCCTCACTGACGAGGAATGCGTCTTCGAGCCGCTCCGCTCGCAGACGGAGGGCGCGTTTGTCGGCCACGAGGGAATGAGGCGGTTCCTGGCCGACACCGCCGAGACCTTCGAGCTGTTCAAGGCCACGTACCCGGACCTGCGCGACCTCGGCGACGAGCGCCTGCTCGCGATCGGCACGATTCGGATGCGCGGGCGTGAGAGCGGCGTGGAGACGGACGTGCTCTCGGCGGCGATCGTCGAGTTCCGCGCCGGCCGCATGCTCCGCTACAAGGATCACGCGGAGCGGCGGCTTGCGCTGCAGGAGGCGGGCCTCAGCGCTTGACGGGGCGCGCCTCGGCGATCTGCTTCGCCTCGGCCGCGTCGCGGTGCATCTGCTCGACGAGCTCGTCCACCGAGTCGAAGCGCTTCTCGCCGCGGAGGCGCTCCAGGAAGGCGATCCGAAGTGTCTCGCCGTAGATGTCGCCGTCGAAGCCGATCAGGTGGGCCTCGACCAGGAGGCCGCGGCCGGTGTCGAAGGTCGGCCTCACGCCGACGCTGACGGCCGCTGGGTGGCCGAGCGCCCACGCGGCGTAGACGCCGTGGCCCGGCACGACGTAGCGCTCGTCCGGCACCAGGTTCGCGGTCGGCATGCCGAGCTCGCGGCCGCGGCGGTCGCCCTCGACGACCTCGCCCTCGAACAGGAACGGGCCGCCCAGGAACTCGGCGGCCTGGCCGACCTCTCCGGCCGCCACCAGGCCGCGGATGTGGCTCGACGAGATGGTCTCGCCGGCGGCCTCGACCAGCGGCACCACCCGCGTCTCGAACGCACCCTGCTCGCTCAGGAACTCGGGGGTGCCCTTCGCGCCCCGGCCGAACCGGAAGTTCTGCCCCACCGACACCTGCTCGGCCCCCAGCCGACCGATCAGCACGTCCTCCACGAACTCCTCCGCGGTCTGCGCGGCGAAGCCCTTGTCGAACGGCATCACGACCAGCTCGTCCACGCCGAGCCCGGCGATCAGGTCGCGCTTGACCGGGAACGTCGAGATCAGCCGCGGCGTGGCCTCCGGGCGGATGACCGACATGGGGTGCGGGTCGAAGGTGAGCACCGTGTCCGCCCCGAGGATGACCTCGCGATGCCCGCGATGCACGCCGTCGAACGTGCCGATGGCCACCCGCCGCGGCCCGCCGCCCGGCTCGACGTCCGGAAGTGACATGACCTTCATGCGGGCGCGAACACTACGACGGGCTGCAATTCACCACCCACGGACTCCCCTATCGCGAGCACGTCACCTTCGTGTGTGAGCCGTGCGTGCTCAGCGCCGGTTCCACCGGCCGGAATCCTGCGGCCGTGCCGAATGGAGGCGGCCTCCTCCGGTGAAAGCGCCCGCTCCGGCAGGAAGGCGAGCGCCTCCGCGAGCGGAATCAGCGCGGCAGCCGGATCGGCCGCGTCCCCGCCGCGCGCATCCTCCAGCCGGAACGGCCCGATCGCGGTTCGCTCGAGCTCGTCGCAGTAGGCGTCGCCGAGGTCGGTCACGAGCGAGCGCACATATGTGCCCGAGGAGCACTCGATCTCGAACGCGGCGCGGTCGTCCTCGTTCCAGACGAGATCCGCCCGGTGCACGCTGATCGGGCGGGCCTCGAGCTCGGGCGTCTCGCCGGCTCGGGCGAGCTCGTAGGCGCGCCGGCCGCCCACCTTCACCGCCGAGTACGCCGGCGGCGTCTGGAGTTGGGGACCGACGGGGATCTCGAGCGACTCCGGCACCCGCCCGGTCTCGGCCAGCTCGCCGTCGCGGTCGCCCGTGGTCGAGGTCCAGCCGAGCCGGGCCACGGCGCGATAGGTCTTCGGCAACTCCATGAAGAACCGCTGCGCCCTCGTCGCGCGACCCACCAGCACCAGCAGCAGGCCGGTCGCGAACGGATCCAGCGTGCCCGCGTGACCGACCTTCGGCCGCTCGCGGCGGGAAAGTCCGCGGCCGAGCGAGCGGCGCACTTCGTCAACCACGTCGTGCGAGGTGACTCCCGCAGGCTTCGCCCGGAGGAGGAGGCCGTCCATCCGCTCGCTCAGCGGTGCGTCAGTTGCTCGCGCACGTGCGAGCGCAGCTGGTCGACCAGCTCGTCGTACGGGACGGAGGTCGAGAAGCCCGCCGCCTGCGGGTGGCCGCCGCCCCCGAACTCGCGCGCGACCCGCGACACGTCGATCGACCCGTCCGTCGCCCGCAGTGACACCTTTCGCATCCCCTCGCGGTCGTCGGCCAGGAGCTCGCGTACCAGGACGGCGACACGCGTTCCCTCGACGGCGCGCATGTGGTCCACCACGCCCTCGGAGTCGGTCTCGAGCGCGCCCGTCTCCTCGTAGTCGGTCTTCGTCAGATGCGCCACCGTCATGGCGCCGTCGTCGTGGCGCTCGACGGATGCCAGCGCCCGCTGGAGCAGCTGGAGCCGCCGGAACGGGAGGTCCTCGTATAGCTCGCGGTAGACCTTGTGCGGCTCCACCCCCGCCGCGATCAGCTCGGCGGCCATCTGGTGCGCCACCGGCGTCGTGTTCTCGTACATGAACCGGCCCGTGTCCGTCACGAGCCCCACGTACAGCGCCTTCGCGATCTCGGGCGTGATCTCCACGTCCAGCTCCTTGGCCAGCCGCCACACCATCTCGGCGGTGGACGACGCCGACGAGCACACGAGGTTCACCGTGCCGAAGCGCGTGTTGTCGTGGTGGTGGTCGATGTTGAGGATGTGGAGCCCGTCCACCTGGAGGAAGTCCACCGGCATCCGGTCGATGTTCCCGCAGTCGAGGAACACGATCGTGCGCTCCGCCACGTCGGCCGGCGGCGCGCCGACCAGCCCCTCGAAGTGCAGCCCCCGGTACTCCCACGGCAGCGGGAACTCGTCCGGCGACATGTACATCAGCGAGTCCTTGCCGAGCTGCTTCAGGATCGCGTCCATCGCCAGCAGCGAGCCGAGCGCGTCCCCGTCGGGGTTCTCGTGCGTCGTCAGCAGCAGCTTGTCGGCGCCGCGGAGCTCGGCCACCACGATTTCCTGTTCGGTGGTGACGCTCACTCCTCGTCTTCCAGCAGTTCGGAGATCCGCATGCCGCGATCGATCGACTCGTCGAAGACGAACTGGAGCGTCGGCGTGCGCTTCATGCGCAGTTCGGTGGCCACCGCCTGCTGAAGGACGCCGTGCGCGGACTCGAGTCCGGCCATCGTCGCATCGCGCTCCTCGGGGCTGCCGAGGACCGACACGTAAACGCGTGCCTGGCGCAGGTCGGGGCTGGTGTCAACAGAGGTAACGGTCACAAATCCAATGCGCGGGTCGCGGAGCCCTTCGGCGATCCGGGCCGAGACGACCTCGCGGACCGCCTCGTTCACTCGGCGCATGCGATCAGCCATCCTAGAGAAGGTCTTCCCTGGACACCAACCGGGATTCCACCGATGCGCCGTCAGGAAACATCGAGATGACGTATCGCTCCACAGCCGCGGCTCTATTCCCCAAATCGGTAATACCGTTTCCGACTAGTGCGGCGGTCAGCTCTGAGCGCTGCCAGAGCTCGTGATGATCGGTCTCCGCGACGGCCGCGCCGAAGCGCCGCTGGAGCTGCGCCTTGAGCGAGCTGAGCTCCTTGCGCTTGCCCTTCAGGCTTCCGTTGTCCGGGAAGTGGAGATTGATGGCGAGGATGCAGACGTAGCTCAACCGAGCGTCTGCTCCACCTGCCGGATCTCGTAGGCCTCGATCACGTCCCCGTCCTTGGGATCGGGGTAGTTCTCGAGCACGACGCCGCACTCCATGCCGGCAGTGACCTCGCGCACGTCGTCCTTGAACCGGCGCAGCGACCCGATCCGGCCGTCGTAGACGACCGTGCCGTCGCGCACCAGCCGGCACTGCACACCGCGGCGGAGCACGCCGTCGGTCACGTAGCAGCCGGCGATCGTGCCGACGCGGGACGCCTTGAACGTCGCGCGCACCTCGGCGGTGCCCACGGCCTCCTCGACGGCCTTCGTGTCGAGCAGGCCCTCCATCGCGGCGCGGAGCTCCTCGACGATGTTGTAGATCACCGAGTAGGTGCGAATCTCGACGCCCTCGCGGTCCGCCACCTGCCCGGCGTTGCCGACCGGGCGGACGTTGAAGCCGATGATGATGCCGTCGGAGGCCGCGGCGAGCATCACGTCGGACTCGGCGATGCCGCCGACGCCCTCGCGGATGATGTTCACCTGCACCTGCTCCTGCGGGAGCCGGACGATCTCGTCGGCGAGCGCCTCGAGCGAGCCGGCCACGTCGGCCTTGAGCACGAGGTTGAGCTCCTTCTCGCCGCGCTCGGCGCGGGCGAGGACGTCCTCAAGCGAGACCCGGCGGCCGCCCTGGCGCGCCAGCGCCTCCTGCTTGACGCGAATCGAGCGCTCGTTGGCGACGCGCTTCGCCTCGCGGTCGTTCTGGACGACGCGGAAGGTCTCGCCGGCGTCGGGAACGCCGTCGAAGCCGAGTATCTCGACCGGCATGCCGGGCGTGGCGTCCTCCACGGCCTCGCCGTGGAAGTCGTGCATCGCGCGGACGCGGCCCCAGTGCTCGCCCGCCACGACCGAGTCGCCGACCGTCATGCGGCCGCGATGGATGAGCAGCGTGACGACCGGGCCGCGGCCCGGGTCGAGCCGCGACTCGATCACGAACCCGCTCGCCTCCGCATCCGGGTTGGCGCGCAGCTCCTGGATCTCCGCAAGCGTGACGAGCGTCTCGAGCAGGTCGTCGATGTTCTGGTGCGTCTTCGCGGACACGTCCACGAACTCGGTGTCGCCGCCCCAGTCGGCCGGCGTGAGGCCCTGCTGGGCGAGCTCGCCGCGGACGCGGTTCGGGTCCGCGCCCTCCTTGTCGATCTTGTTGACGGCGACCATGACCGGCACCTCGGCCGCCTTCGCGTGGTCGATCGCCTCGACGGTCTGCGGCATGACGCCGTCGTCGGCCGCCACGACGATCACGGCGATGTCCGTGACCTTGGCGCCGCGGGCGCGCATGGCCGTGAAGGCCTCGTGGCCCGGGGTGTCGAGGAAGGTGATCGTGTGGCCGTCGTGGTGGACCTGGTAGGCGCCGATGTGCTGCGTGATGCCGCCCGCCTCGCCGGCCGCCACCTCGGTCTCCCGGATGGCGTCGAGGAGCGAGGTCTTCCCGTGGTCGACGTGGCCCATGATCGTGATCACGGGCGGGCGCTCGATCAGCTCGTCATCGGTGTCCTCGTACTCCGGCGCCTCCTCGGCGTCCTCGGCCGCCGAGTGGATCGTGACCTTCATGCCGAAGGCTTCCGCGAGCACCTCGATGGCCTCGTCGGAGAGCGTCTGGGTGAGCGTGGCCATCTCGCCGAGCTCCATGAGCTTCTTGATGACCTCGGGAGCGGAGAGCTTCAGCGACTCGGCGACCTCCTTGACCGTCGAGCCCGAGCGGACGGGTGACGGCGGGTCCTCCTGGAGCGCCGCCTCGGCTGCCGCCGCAGCCTGCGCCTCGAGATCCGGCTCCACCCACTGGGGACGGCGCCTGCGGCCGCGCCCGCGCCGGGCCGGCTGCTGCGGAGGCGGCGGCGTCCGATCGCGCCGGGCCGCCTGCGAGTCGATCACTACACGGCGACGCCTGCCGCCCTGGCCGCCGCCGCCGCTGCCCTCGCCCGCGCGACCGCCGCGCGTGGGTCGGGCGCCGCCGCGCTGGCCGCCGGCACCGCCGCCGCCACCACCGGAGCCGTCCGCACCGCGACCGCCGCCGGAGCCTCCGGGACCGCCCGGTCCGCGGCCGCCGCCGGCGCCCTCACGAGTGCCACCGCGAGCGCCGCCCTGCTGACGGGGCGGCTCGGGCGGAGGTGCCTCCTGAAGAATGCGCGGACCGCGGCCCTCGGGGCCGGCGCGCTTGACCTCGCCCTGGGGCGTGGGCGGACGCTGGATTTCGGGCTTGGCCGCTGCGGCCGCGCGCTTGCCGGAGGCCTTGGCCTCCGCCTCAGCGGCGGGCTTCGCCTCGGCTTCGGCCGGCTTGGCCTCCGCCTCGGCGGCCGGCTTGGCCTCCGCCTCAGCGGCCGGCTTGGCCGCCTCCGCGGCGGGCTTCTTCGGCTTCGCGGGCGCCGCCGCGGCGCTCGCGCCGTTGCCCAGCGCCTTCGCGGCCTCGGCCTCGTCCACGCTCGAGGATGCCGTCGTTACCTCCAGGCCTGCCTTCTGGAGCGCGGCGAGCACATCCTTCGAGGGGATGTCTCTTTCCTTCGCTATTTCGTGGACGCGCTTCTTTGCCATGCGGTGATGAAGTCTAAGGTCTCCTGTGTCACGTTCACCGGCGCGCGAAAGCTGCGTGCCAGCGGGTGGCGTCTGTCGAGATTAGCGGCGCAATCCGGGTCGGCGCAGACGTAGGCGCCGCGCCCGTTTGCTACCCCATCCGGATCCGGGCGAAGCCGGCCGTCACCGCTTCGAACCAGCCGCAGGAGCTCTCGCTTGGGCAGCGAGCGCCCGCAGCCGACGCAGCGTCGACTCGGCTCTACGACTCCTCCGCCTCCTCGGTCTCGGCCTCGGGCTCCTCGTCGAGCTCGGGATCGTCCGCCTCGACGGACACCTCTGCCTCGGGATCCGCGGGCGGATCCTCGGGCACGGGATCCGCGTCCACGACCGGCTCCTCGTCGGTCGGCTGGTCCGCGGAGGCGAGCGGCGCCTCCTCGACGAGAGCCTCCTCGACCGCGGCGTCCTCGACCTGACCCTCCTCGACGGCCTCGACCAGGTCCTCGACCGGCAGGTCGCCGTTCTCGGACGCGGTCGTCTCCTCGATCGAGAGCTCGGGAGCCTCGACGGCCGCAACGCCATCGTCCGAGCCGTCACCGGCGGGCTCCTCGTCTCCCTCGTCCTCCGGCGGCACGAGGAAGTCGGTTCCGGTTCCCTCGAGCGCCTGGTGGGCGGGCAGGCCGCAGTAGCGAGAGCCGGGCAGCGAGGCGTTCGGACAGCGCTTGCCGTTCGCGAGAATCGCGGCGCAGCGGCCCGAGACCTCCTCCTC
The DNA here is from genome assembly GCA_040509835.1 of Thermoleophilaceae bacterium. GTDB lineage: Bacteria > Actinomycetota > Thermoleophilia > Solirubrobacterales > Thermoleophilaceae > JACVRW01. The sequence goes on along the minus strand of JBEVKE010000072.1, from coordinate 278 downwards.
CTGGTAGCCCATCTCCGCCTCTTCCTCGGCGAATTCGGTCTCGGAGCGGATGTCCACGCGCCACCCGGTCAGTCGCGCGGCGAGGCGGGCGTTCAGCCCGTCCTTGCCGATCGCGAGCGACAGCTGGTCGTCCGGCACGATCACCGTGGCCTGCTTGGCCTCGTCGTCCACGAGCACCTCGCGCACTCGCGCGGGCGAGAGCGCCTTCGCGACGAAGCGCGCAGGCTCCTCGTTGAACGGGATGATGTCGATCTTCTCGCCACGCAGCTCGGACACGA
>JBEVKE010000071.1:0-6858 GCA_040509835.1 Thermoleophilaceae bacterium | reverse complement strand
CTGCTCGACGTACCACTTGGTCGCCTGCTCGGAGCCGACCGGCAGGTACGAGACGACCACGTCGGTCTTCGTCTCCTTGAGGATCTTGACGATGTCGGCGGTCTCGCCCGGCGCCTTCGTGATCTTCTCCTTGAGGTACTTGCCGAGGCCGTCGTGCGTCATGCCGCGGTGCACCGGGACGTCGAGGTTCGGCACGTCCGAGAACTTGATCGTGTTGTTCTGGCCCGACCAGATCGCCTCGGAGAGGTCCTTGCCGACCTTGTCCGCGTCGATGTCGAACGCCGCGCTGAACTCGATGTCGGAGATGTGGTAGCCGCCGAGGTCCACGTGCATGAGGCCCGGGACAGACTCGTTCGCATCCGCGTCCTTGTAGAACTCGACGCCCTGCACCAGGGAGGAGGCGCAGTTGCCGACGCCGATGATGGCGACGCGCACCTTGCCGCTCTGGTAGCGCGATCCGCCGTTGGAAGAAATTTTCGTGTCAGTCATCGAGGGAACACACCCGCCAAGGTCGTTTGGGTTACACGGCGCCCGCGCCGTCCGCCAGCTGCCGGCGGACGTGGAGCACCCTTTGAAGTGCGGTGAAAACGGTGAGCGCTGCCATCACGTAGATGGCCGGCTCGAGGAGATCGAGGCCCGGGATCAGCTCCTCGGCCCCGAACACAAGCCCCACTGAGAGGATTACTACCCGGACAGCGCGGGAAGCGATCCCAACCTTGCATTCCACGCCGAGCGCCTCGGCCCGGGCACGGGTGTAGCTGACCATGTAGGAGCCAACCACGGCCACCACCGTGGCGCCCACCGCGAACTCGTTGCTGTTCTCGGCGAACCAGGCCGCCACCGCGGCGAGGACGATGCCCTCCTCCACGCGGTCGAGCGTCGAGTCGAGGAACGCGCCGAACGGCGTGCCCTTGCCCGACATGCGCGAGTAGCGGCCGTCGAACATGTCGCACAGCGAGCCGAGGATGAAGGCGATCCCGGCGAGCACGAAGTGGTGCTCGAGGATCAGGGCCGCGGCGATCAGGTTGCCGATCAGGCCGGTGATCGAGATGGCGTTCGGAGTGAGCCGGGACTCGATCAGGCGGTTCCGCGCGAGCTCGCGCATCTCCGCGCCCGTGCGAATGCTCATGCTCTGGCGGTGTGCCCCGCCCAGGCCTCCGGGCGGGCACGCGCGAACGCGGCGTAGGCGGCGTAGGCGGACAGGGCAGCCACGAGCGCGCCCAGCGCGGCGTCGAGCCAGAAGTGGTTGGCCGTGACCATCACGACGAAGGTCACGACGAAGGGATAGATCGCCCACAGCACCTTGAAGACGCGGCGCTTCACCAGAATGATCGCCGGCACCGCGATCATCAGCGCGAACGCCACGTGCATGCTTGGCACGGCCGCGAACGGGTTGTAGAGCACGTTTGCGCTCTGCTCGGCGTTCTCGCCGACGAAGCTCGCGACCGAGTCGCTGAAGCCCCACTCCGGCAGGAAGCGCGGCGGCGCGGTGGGATAGGCCATGTAGCCGACGAGCGCGAGGCTCATCGCGACCAGGAACATGTTCCGCACGAAGTAGAAGGCGTGGTTGCGTGCGATGTAGAGCCAGATCAGGAACGTCGTCGTGATCACGAAGTGCGAGTTCACGTACATCCAGCTGGAGAACGTGATGATCCACTCCCTGCCCTCTGCCCACGCCTGGAGGCTCGGCTCGAAGAAGAGCCCGAGCGTGCGCTCCGCGTCCACCAGGTGGCGCGCGTTCTCGAACGCGAGGCCCGCCTGGCCGTCAACGATGCCGCGGACGATCCGGTACAAGTAGTACGCCCCCGCGAAGAGGGCGAGCTGCCGGATGGCGTCGAGCCAGCCGTTCGGGAGCCAGCGACCGCTTAGGCGCCAGACCCGAGCCAGCTGGACCAGGAGCGGGTGGGACGAGGGCACGGCTGCCTAGCGTAGCTCAGCCGTCGTCACAGCGACGTCCGCGGGAGAAGAGCCTTTCCGGAGCGAACCGCGTGGACATGTGCACGAAGCCGACGTCCTTCGCGATCACCTTGGTCCAGTCTCCGTATGGCTCGACGCACGCGTGCGTGGCGTACCAGTAGGGCGTCCAACGCACCTTGACGATCGCCTCGCCGGGCTTCTTCACGTCGATCAGGAGCTCGTCCGACTGGAACTGGTCGAGCGACATGCGCGCGTTGCCCTGGGAGATCAGGAGCGGCGAGGGCAGCAGCACCTCGTACACGCGCCAGTCGTCCGACTTCCACCGCAGCCGCAGGTAGGGCAGCCCCTTCTCGATCAGCGCCCGCTCGCCGTAGGAGCTCTTGTCGGGCTTGGCGCTGGCGAGCGCCACGTAGCGCACGGCGTTGTCGGACAGCCAGCTCGCGTAGGTGATCGCGTTCAGGTTGCCCTTGTAGAAGATCGGATTGAGGCGAGTGTCGAGCTGGCGCAGCCACCCGCGTGCCAGCGGCTGGTCCATCGCGACCTCGGAGCCCTCCCAATGCGACCGCGTGAACGGGATCTCGATCCGGCGCTGGTCGGGCAGGCGGAACAGGAAGTCGCGCAGCGGCTGGAAGTAGTCCGCCTTCGCGGCGGGGTCCTCGATGTACTTCTTCACGTCGCGCACCGCGGGCGACCACTGCCACATGGCGAGCGAAGCAAAGCCCAGGGCCAGGATGGGCACCGCCCACCAGCGCTTGGTCCACGGCCGCCCCCAGAGGGCGCACAGGAGCACGGGCCCGCCGAACAGCGCGCCGAGCCGGACGGCGTTGCCGCCCATCGGCGTCTCGAGCGCGAGCGCGAGCGTCGCCCCGAGGCCGTTGAGCACCGCGCCCCAGCGGAGCGCCGCCTGTTCTCGGGGCAGCACCAGCACGCACGCGAGCGCGAACAGCGGGATCGGGACGTACGCGGAGGTGGGGAACGGCGCCCAGCCGCCCTCGGGGAAGGCCCACGAGAGGAAGACCGGAGGCAGGAACGCGGCGGCGGCGATCGCGAGGCCCTCGAGGCGCTTGCTGCGGTCGGCTCGCTCCGCGATCGCGTAGGCCGCGCCCGCCAGGGCCAGGAACAGGCCGGCGACCGGGCTGCCGAGCGGGCAGAGCACCGCGAACAGGACCGCCAGCCAGTAATGGCGGCGCTGGAGGGCGAGGAGCGCGGCGAGCGCGAACGCGACCCCGATCGCGAACGGGAGCCGGCTCGTGAACAGGAGGGTGGCGGTGGCGGCGCCGAACCAGATCGAGCCCCAGCGGGCGCGGTGGTCGCCGAACCAGCCGCGGGCGAGCGGGGGGAACAGGGCGGCCGAGGCCATGGACGCGGCAGCCAGCGCCAGCGGCGGCGTCAGGAGGTAGGCCAGGGGAGGCGAGATAACGCTGTAGGCGGGCGTGTGATGGCCGCCGTACCACTGGCCGTTCCAGATGGTGAACCCCTCTTGGCCGAACAGGTCCGCACGGAAGGTGTGGGCGGCGAGGTCGACGGTCCGCGGCTGCCAGATCAGGTAGGCGATCGTGAAGATCGCAGCGACGGCGACCGGCGCGACCTTCCACGGGTCGATGCGCCTGTACCAGGGCGCGTCCGCGCGCCGCCGCGGGAACCGTGGCGATCGAGGCGCCGTCTCCTCAGGGGCCGACGCTGAAGAGGAGGGCGGCGCCGAAACTGCGGACGGCGCTTCGCGAAGCACGAAGGGGACAGGCTAGCCGAGAGCGGAGGGCCGCGGTGAAGGTCTTGGTACGGCCGGGCTACGGCGCCGGACGCTGGACAGGGGCGTGCTGGACGACCTTTACGACCTTCGTCACGCGCACCACCTTGACCGGCCGCGGGACCGCGTTCGTGTCCGCGCGCGCCGGCGTCTGATGAACCCCTGTCACGAGCAGGACAACGGGGAAGAGGACTGCGGTCGAGGCGAGTGCGCTGAGCCGGCTGAGCCGGCGCCGCGGCGTGCCGGAGTGGAGCTTCGCCCGGGCGGTGCCGAGACGGCCGGCCACTCGTGCGCCGCCCGCCGTCTCCCACATGGCGAGCTCGAAGGGGAGCAGCGCGACCAGGAGCAGCTCGAACAGCACCGTCCACGCGACGCCGCGAGCGAACCACGACGTGACCGTGTCCACGCGGTCGAACAGGACCGGCCACCAGAGCAGCACGACGCCCGTGGACAGACCCGCCGCGATCGACTTTGAGAGGAATTCCCGCACAGATGTTTGCCTCGACAACCAGTGCCGGACCTTGAGGGCGTTCACGAACTCTTTAATTGCGGGCCGGCATGGCAGTCGACAAGCGCAAGCTCCGGGTGATCCGCGACCGGCTCCGCAGGGAGTACGGGCGCCCGGTGCTGCGCCCGCACCGCGAGCCGGTGGACGAGCTGATCCTGACCGTGCTGTCGCAGAACACGAACGACCGGAACCGCGACGTGGCGTACGCGCGCCTGCGCAAGCGGTTCTCTTCGTGGGCCCAGGTGCGCGACGCACCGGTGGGGGAGATCGAGGACGCGATCCGCCCGGGCGGCCTCGCGCCGACGAAGGCGGTGCGCATCAAGCAGATCCTGGGGGCGCTGGGCGAGGACGACCTCACCTGGCTCGAGGACGCTCCCCTCGAGGAGGCGCGCGACTACCTCTGCGACCTGCCGGGTGTGGGACGCAAGACGGCGGCATGCGTCCTGCTGTTCTCGTACGGCCGCCCCGAGGTGCCCGTGGACACGCACGTGTACAGGGTGGGCACGCGGCTCGGGTTCTGGCCGGACGGCACCTCGCTGGACCGGGCCCACGACATCATGCTGAAGCTCGTGGATCCGGAGGACGCCTACGAGATCCACGTGCTCCTGATCCGGCACGGCCGGCGCACCTGCACCGCACGCAATCCCGACTGCCCGGCCTGCCCGCTCAGGCGGATGTGCCCGTACGGGCGGAAGCGCCTCGCCCGGCGATGAGCGAAGCGAACCTGCGGCGACTGTCAGAGGTCGCCCTGATCGCCATCGCGTCGATATGGGGGCTGACGTTCGTGATGGTGAAGGACGCGATCGAGGAGCTGCCGACGATGGCGTTCCTCGCGTACCGGTTCATTCCGGCGTCGCTGATCGTCGCCGTCGTCTTCCGCAGGCAGCTCCTCGCAATGTCGCCCAACGGGTGGCGGGCGGGGGCCGTGATGGGGATGTTCCTCGCCGGCGGCTACATCTTCCAGACGCTCGGAATGGAGCAGACCACCGCGTCGAACGCGGGCTTCATCACCGGGTTGTTCGTGGTCCTCACGCCCGTGCTCGGCGCCATCGTGCTGCGCCAGCGGCTCCCGGCGACGGTCTGGGCGGCGGCCGCGGTCGCCGCCGCCGGGCTGTGGCTCCTGTCCGGCGCCGGCACCGAGTTCAACACGCGCGGCGACGGCCTCGTGCTCATCTGCTCCTTCTCGCTCGCGGCGCACATCCTCGCCACGTCGGGCGCCGTGAAGGTGCACGACGTGGGCGCGCTGCTCGCGGTCCAGCTCGGCGTCGTCGGCGTGGTCACGCTCGCGATCGGCGCCGTGGCGGGCGAGCTGGAGGCGCCGCACGGCGCGACCGTGTGGTCGGCCCTGATCGTGACGTCGCTGATCGCGAGCGCACTCGGCTTCTTCGTCCAGACCTTCGCGCAGCAGCACGCGCCGCCGGCACGGACCGCGCTGATCCTCGCCGCCGAGCCGGCGTTCGCCGGGCTCTTCGGGTGGCTGCTGAACGACGAGCGGCTCAGCGCCGCCGGCTGGCTCGGGGCCGCGCTGATCATGACCGCGATCGTCGCGGTGGAGATCATCCCTCGCTTCCGCCCCCCGCGGCCGCTGCCTGAGGGTTAGCGGACGGAGACTGCGTCGACGACGAAGACGAGCGTCTCGTTCGGCGGGATGGCGGGCGGGTAGCCCTTCGGGCCGTAGCCCAGCTCGGGCGGGATGGTGAGCATGCGCCGGCCGCCCTTCCTGATCCCGACGAGCCCGCGCGTCCAGCCCTCGATTACCTGCGTCTTGCCGATCGTCACGGGGAACGGCTGGCCGCGGTCCCAGGATGCGTCGAACTCCGTACCGTTCGAGAAGTTCTGCCCGACGTAGTTGACGATCACCGTGTCGCCCCGCTTGGCGGCAGGGCCCTTCCCCTTGACGATGTCCTCGACGACCAGCTTGCGCGGCGGCGAGCCGGTGGGCTTCGGGATCACGGGCTTCGTGCTCGTGTCCTTCAGCGCCGCCGCGGCCTCGGCAGGGGTGGGCTCGGTCGCGGTCTGGGCGTTCGTCTTCGGAGCGGCGGCCTGGCCCGAATCGTCATCTCCGCCGCACGCTCCCAGGCTCGCCAAGCAGGCGACTGCAGTGACGGTAAGCGCGAGTCGGGCGATGCGAGCCATAGGCGGCGGGATCCTAGTCGGTACGGGCAATGCGCCTCAAATCTGCCATACTCACGCTTAGATTTCTTTCGATTCGACCAAGGAGAAGTAACGGATGGGCAAGACGATCGGCATCGATCTTGGCACGACCAACTCGTGCATGGCCGTCCTCGAGGGCGGCGAGCCAACCGTGATCGAGAACGCCGAGGGCGCCCGTACGACCCCCTCGGTGGTTGCTTTCACGGACGGCGGCGAGCGCCTCGTGGGTGCGCCCGCCAAGCGGCAGGCAGTGACGAACCCCGAGAACACGGTCTTCTCGATCAAGCGCTTCATGGGGCGCAAGGAGGCCGAGGTCAAGGAGGAGGAGAAGATCGTCCCGTTCGAGGTCGTACCGGGGCCGAACGGCGACGCGCGCGTCAAGGCGGGCGGCAAGGAGTTCGCCCCGCCGGAGATCAGCGCCATGATCCTCCAGAAGCTGAAGGCCGACGCCGAGGCCTATCTCGGCGACACCGTCGACAGCGCGGTCATCACCGTCCCGGCCTACTTCAACGACGACCAGCGCCAGGCGACC
>JBEVKE010000070.1:0-8944 GCA_040509835.1 Thermoleophilaceae bacterium | reverse complement strand
CGAACTTCTACGTGGGCCCGGAGCTCGAGTTCTTCTACTTTCGGAACGCGCGCCCCGAGAGCGGCGTGCCGGAGGTGCTCGACGAGGGCGGCTACTTCGACCTGACCACGCTCGACGCCGGCTCCGACGTGCGTCGCGAGACCGTGCTCGCGCTCGAGCAGCTCGGCATTCACGTGGAGTACACCCATCACGAGGTCGGGCCGAGCCAGCACGAGATCGACATGCGCTACGCCGACGCGCTGAAGATGGCGGACGACTGCATGACCTACCGCATCACGGTCAAGGAGTACGCCATGAAGTACGGCTGGCACGCTACCTTCATGCCGAAGCCGCTGTTCGGGGAGAACGGCTCCGGCATGCACACGCACCAGTCGCTGTTCCGCGACGCCTCGAACGCGTTCTACGACGCGAACGACCAGTTCTTCCTGTCGGACACGGGCAAGGCGTTCATCGCCGGCCAGCTGAAGCACGCGCGCGAGATCTGCTCCGTGTTCGCGCAATGGGTCAACTCGTACAAGCGGCTGGTGCCGGGCTACGAGGCGCCTGTGTACTGCGCGTGGTCGCGCCGCAACCGCTCGGCGCTCGTGCGCGTGCCGCTCTATCACCCCGGCAAGGAGCAGGCCACCCGGATGGAGCTGCGCTGCCCGGACCCCGCCTGCAACCCCTACCTCACCTTCGCCGTGCTGCTCGCCGCCGGCCTCGAGGGGATCGAGAAGGGCTACGAACTGCCCGAGCCGATGGAGAAGAACCTGTACCACATCAGTCCCGAGGAGCGGCAGCGGCTCGGGATCGAGCAGCTGCCCGAGACGCTGGGCGAGGCGATCGAGTTGACGGCCGAGTCCGAGCTCGTGCTCCGGACCTTCGGCGAGCACATCTTCAACCGCTACGTCGAGATCAAACGGCAGGAATGGGAGGATTACCGGGTGCAGGTCACCCAGTGGGAACTCGATAGGTACCTCTCGATCCTGTGATCTTCACGCTTGCTGCGGGCCGGCGCGCCAAGTGGGTCGTCTTCCTCGTCTGGCTGGTCGGCATCTTCATCGCAGTCGGGCCGCTGCAGCTGCCCACCAAGTTCGCCGACGCCGAGAACAACGAGTCCACGTCCTATCTCCCGGGTGACGCCGAGTCGACCAAGGCGCTGACGGCCACCAAGGACCTCCAGGGCGGCGAGCTGGCCCCGGCGGTGATCGTCTACTACCGCGCGTCCGGATTGACCGACGCGGACCGGGCGAAGATCCAGGAGGACGTCGCCCGCATGACGAAGCGCCGCTTCCCGGGCGTTGTGCGCGACGGCGCGAAGGCGGCGGGCGGGGGCCCGCAGGTGAGCCGTCCCAACGGCTGCGCCGGTCCATCGACCACCGTCCCGGGGCAGCCGCCCGGCTACCAGCCCTTCGTCGGCCCGGTCTGCTCGCAGGACGGCAAGGCGGCGATCGTCACCGCCTACATCAAGGGCAACGGCCAGGGCGACACGATCCTCGACCCGGTCGACCACTGGCGGGACCTCGTCTCGGATCCCGGTGGCGGGCTCGAGGTGAAGATCACCGGCGGCGCCGGCTACTCCGCGGACGCCATCAAGGTCTTCGAGGGGATCAACGGGACGCTGCTGCTGGCGGCGGTGAGCCTCGTGATCGTCCTGCTGATCCTGATCTACCGCTCGCCGATCTTCCTGTTCGTCCCGCTCACGGCCGTGATCTTCGCGGAGCTGCTCGCGCGCTCGCTCGGCTACGGCCTCTCGGAGATCGGCGTGACGATCAACTCGCAATCGAGCTCGATCATGTCGGTGCTCGTGCTGGGCGCCGGCACCGACTACGCGCTCCTGATCGTCGCCAGATACCGAGAAGAGCTGCACAACAGGCTCGATCGCCACGAGGCGATGGCCGCGGCGATGACCTCCGCGGGGCCCGCGGTGCTCGCGTCGGCGGCCACTGTGATCGCCGGCCTCCTGTGCCTGACGATCGCGAAAGTCAACGGGACCTCGGGCATGGGGCCGATCGCCGCCATGGGCGTCGCGTGCGCCGCGCTCTCGATGCTCACGCTGCTGCCCGCCCTCCTGACGATCTGCGGCCGCCGCGCGTTCTGGCCGTTCGTGCCGCACTCGAGCCAGTGGATGGCGCGCGAGGGCGTGACCGCCGGGCGGCTCCGGCGCCGGATCGCCGAGGGCTCACGGTTCGCGGCGCTGCTTCCGGTACTCGCCGGCGCGCTCGTGGTGGTGCTGCTCCTGCCGATCGTGATCCTGAACGCGCTGATCACGCGGCTGACCCGTGGCCTCGTGCCGTCGCTGATCCTCGGGCCGCTCGACCGCGCGCTCTTCAAGCCGTACGAGGTGCGGCGCTTCAGGCACGAGCGGATCGCGGACGAGACGCACGGGTTCTGGAGCCGCGTCGGCAGATGGGTCGCGCGGCACCCGGCGCGCATCGCGGCGGGCTCGGTGCTCATCCTGCTCATCTTCTGCACCGGGCTCGCGTTCTACTCTACCGACCTGACCACGAACGACAGCTACCGCACGAAGGTCGAGTCGGTCGAGGGCCAGGACCTTCTGGCGCGGAGCTTCCCAGCGGGCGCCAGCGCGCCGACCGACATCGTCGTGCCGGATCCGGCGGCCGTGCAGGCGGTGCGGCGGGCGGTGCAGGGCGTCGACGGTGTGGAGATCGTCAGCGGGCCGGTGGCCCAGGGCCCGCCAGGCGTGCTCGTGCAGGCTGTGCTGAAGCCGCCGCCCTACTCCACGGACGCCTTCGACCTGATCGATCCGATCCGCGACGCGGCGCACCGGGCGGCCGAGGGCACGCTCGTCGGCGGCCCGACCGCGGTCGAGTTCGACGTCCGCGAGGCCGCCGCGTGGGACTCCAAGGTGATTCCGCCGATCGTGCTCGTGGTGGTCTTCCTGATCCTGACCGCCCTACTCCGAGCTGTGGTGGCCCCGCTGATCCTGATCGGCACGGTGATCCTCAGCTTCTTGGCCGCGCTCGGTGTCGGCTACTTCGCCTACGACGTGATCTTCGACTTCCCGGGCTCGGACCCGTCCCTGCCCCTGTTCGCCTTCGTGTTCCTGGTCGCGCTCGGCGTGGACTACAACATCTTCCTGATGGCGCGTGCGCGTGAGGAGACGCTCACGCACGGCACCCGGGCCGGGATGCTGCGCGCGCTCGCCGTGACCGGCGGCGTGATCACGAGCGCCGGGATCGTGCTCGCCGGGACGTTCTCGGTGCTGGCGGTGCTGCCGCTCGTGTTCCTCACCGAGATCGGGTTCGTCGTCGCGTTCGGCGTGCTGCTGGACACGTTCCTCGTCCGGAGCGTGCTGGTGCCCGCCCTGGTGGAGATGATCGGCCCGAAGATCTGGTGGCCGTCGGCGCTGGCGCGTGAGGAGGAGCGCGAGGGATCTGAGGAGGTCCCGGTCGAGGCATGAGCGGCGCGGCGGGCCGCTGGGACATCGGCGAGTACGAGCGGCTGGCGGAGATCGCCTCCGCGGCCGTGGCCCGATTCGTCGAGGAGAGCCAGGCGGGGGCCGTGCCTGTGGGTGCGCCGCCGCCGCTGCCCGAGCTGATCGAGAAGCTGCGCCTCCGCGAGCTGATCCACGGCGAGCGGCTCGACGAGGACCGCTTCGAGCCCTGGCTCGGCGAGGTGCTCGCCCACAGCGTACGGCTCCATCACCCGAATCAGATCGCCCATCAGGTGAGCACGCCGGACGTGCCCTCGGCGATCTCAGACCTCGTTCAGGGCGCGATCAACCAGCCGATGTCCCTCTACGAGATGGGGCCGGCGGCACACGCGATGGAGCGCGTGGTGATCGAGTGGATGACCGAGAAGGTCGGGTGGCCGGCGGGCTCCGGCGGCGTGCTTACGCACGGAGGCTCGCTCGCGAACCTCACCGTACTGCTGGCCGCGCGCGCCGCGGCCGCCCCGGACGCGTGGGTCGAGGGCGTGGACGGGACGCTCGCCGTGCTCGCGCCGCCGGGGAGCCACTACTCGGTCAAGCGCAGCGTCGCCATGCTCGGGATGGGCGAGAAGGCGGTCGTGGACCTCGAGGTGGACGAGTACGAGCGGATCGTGCCGGCCGCGCTGGGCGACGCGCTTGCGCGGTGCGAGGGGGCGGGCCGCCGGCCGATGGCGCTGGTGGCGGCGGCGTGCGCCACGAGCACCGGGCTCCACGACGACCTCGAGGCGATCGGCGCGTTCTGCGGCGAGCACGGGATCTGGTTCCACGTGGACGCGGCCCACGGCGCCACGGCCCTGCTGTCGCGGGACCACCGGCACCTGCTGAAGGGCATCGAGCTGGGCGACTCGGTGATCTGGGACGCCCACAAGATGATGCGCACGCCCGCGCTCGCCGCCGCGGTGCTCCTTCGCGACGATCGCCGGCTCGAGGAGGCCTTCCGCCAGAAGGCCGCCTACCTGATCTACGAGGACTCGCAGCAGGAGTTCGAGAGCCTCCTGGAGCGTCAGGTGGAGTGCACCAAGGCCGCGCTCGGGATGCGGATCTTCATGAACCTGGCCTTCCGTGGCGAGGAGGACATGGGGCGCTACGTGGGTGAGCAGTACGAGAAGACGGCCCGCTTCCACGACCTGATCGCCGCGCGGCCGGGCTTCGAGTGCCTGTCGCAACCGGAGTCGAACATCCTCTGCTTCCGCCACGGGCGCGACCCGGGAGAGCAGGTCCGGCTACGCGAGCGCCTGCTCGACGAGCGGCGCTTCCACCTGAGCTCCACGGAGGTGAACGGCGAGCGCTGGCTGCGCATGACCGTGACGGCGCCCGCGACCAGCGAGCAGACGATCGAGGGCCTGCTCGACGCGATCGAGGAGCTCGCCCCGGCCTAGCGCGCGCGGAGCGCGTCGGCGACCATGCGGCGCGCCGCCGTGAGCGGCTTCCGCTGGAGGCGCGCGGCGGTATCGCAGCGCATGTGGCGGCACGGCTCGCCCCCGGCGCCCACGCCCAGCTTCGCGGCGGGCAGGTGGATCAGCTGGAACTCGCGGTGGTCCGAGTTGCCCGTGCTCTCGTCGCGGATCCAGCTCACCTGCGTGCCCGCGCGGCCGGCTGCGTCGAACAGCGCGCCCTCGACCGCGGCGCGTGGCGCGCCCACCGGCGAGCGCAGCCAGAACGGATAGTCGCGGCCCACCTCGTCGAGCGACAGCGCCCACCGGAGCCGCTTGCGCGCATGGTGCGCGCGGGCGCGGCGGGCGAGACGGAGCGCTCCGAGGTGGTCGGGCGAGCCGGTGTAGCCGCGCTCCTCGGCGCCCGTCGCGACGAGCCACACGTCGCACCATGGCTTGATCAGCCTGAGCCGGCCGGCGAGCTCCGTCACCACGCCGAGCCCCGACGCGTTGTCGTTTGCGCCGGGCGCGGGCGGCAGCGAGTCCGAGTGGGCCATCGCGATCCGGAGGCAGCTGCGCGGGGTGTCGTACACGCCGATCACGTTGCGAGAGCGGCCCTTCCCGGGCACGCGGAACTCCTGCACACCCACGCGCAGGCCGGCATCTCGGAACGAGCGCCGGATCAGCCGCTGCACCTTCGCCTCACGCGCGCTGGCCGCAGGCCGCGGGCCCCAGCTCGCGATCTTCGTGGCGATGCCGTACGCGTCGGCGGGCACCGGCGCGGCGGCGACGGTGGCGATTGCGAGGGCGGTGGCGATCAAGTCAGGAGTGCTTCGAGTTGGTCCGGCTCGGTCACGGGCGCCTTGCACGTGAACTGCTCGCAAACGTACGCGGTGGCCCGGCCGTCAACGGGGTCGCGGCCCTCGAGCAGCGGCACGCCGTCCGGCTCGCCGCCGGCGAGCACGAGGTGGGGGCGGAACTCGTCGCGCACCACGCGCTCGAGCGGCCGGAGCTCCTGTCCCACCAGCGCCACCTCCTTCACCTGCGCGAGCCGGAAGTCGAGCGCCTGGAGCAGGTGGCCGAAGGCCTGCGGGTGCTTCGGGGCGAGCTCGTGGAGCAGCCGCAGGACGGATTCGGCGCGGTCGGCGTAGGCGTGCTCGCCGGTGAGCGCTGCGAGCCGGAGCAACCCGTACGCTGCGCTGGAGTTGCCCGCCGGGATCGGGTGGTCCTCGAGGTCCTTGCGGCGGGCCACGAGCTGCTCGTGGTCCGACGACGTCTCGAAGAACCCTCCGTTCTCCTCGTCGGCGAACCGCTCGATCATCGTGTCCGCGAGCGCGCGCGCCTCGGCGAACCAGCGCGGCTCGAACGTCGCCTCGTACAGCGAGATGAGCGCCTCCAGCAGGAAGGCGTGGTCCTCGAGGTAGGCGTTCAGCTTGGCGTGCCCGTCCTTCCAGGTCCGGAGCAGCCGGCCGCCGGAGCCGCGCAGGTCGCGCAGGATGAACTCGGCGGTGGCGCGGGCGGCGTCCAGGTAGTCGTCGCGCTCCAGCACCGCGCCCGCGTCCGCCAGCGCGGAGATCATCAGCGCGTTCCAGGAGGTGAGCCGCTTGTCGTCGAGGCCGGGCCACACCCGCTTGGCGCGCACCTCGTACAGCCGCTCGCGCCAGGTGTCGCGTCGCTCCGGCTCGCCCGGGCCGCGCACCGGGATGTTCCTGCCCTCGAAGTTGCCGCGGTCGGTGGCGCCGAACCAAGCGATCGCCTCGTCGGCGTCGGGCTCGCCCGCGAGCGCTTCGCGCAGCTCCTCCACGGTCCAGACGTAGAACCTGCCCTCCTCGCCCTCCGAGTCGGCGTCGAGGGCGGAGTAAAAGCCGCCCTCGGGGCCGCGCATCTCGCGGAGCGCCCAGTCGAGCGTCTCCTCGGTGACCGTGCGGAACAGCCGCTCGTCCGTGACCTGCCAGCCGTGCAGGAACGCGCGCGCGAGCAGCGCGTTGTCGTAGAGCATCTTCTCGAAGTGGGGGACGAGCCAGTAGGGGTCCACCGAGTAGCGCGCGAACCCGCCGCCGACCTGGTCGTACATCCCACCGGACGCCATGGCGCGCAACGTGTGGGCGGTCATCTCGGTCTCGCCGCGCCGCAACAGGAACTCGAGCGCGGACGCGGGCGGGAACTTCGGCGCCCCCCCGAAGCCGCCGTTCGCGCGGTCGTAGTTCGTGCGCAGCGTCTCCGCGGCCGCGTCGAGAGCCGCCGGGTCGAGGTCGCCCTCCGAGGGCGTCAGCAGAGCGCCGCCGCGCAGCCGCGCCGCGATCTGGGCGCCGCCCGCCTCGATCTCGTCGCGGCGCTCGTCCCAAGCCTTCGCGACGGCCTCCAGCACCGAGCGCCAGCTCGGCATGCCCATGCGCGAATCGGGTGGGAAGTACGTGCCGGCGAAGAACGGCACCTGCTCGGGCGTGAGGAAGACGTTCAGTGGCCACCCGCCCTGGCCCGTCATGGCCTGGCACGCCTCCATATAGATCGAGTCGAGGTCCGGCCGCTCCTCGCGGTCGAGCTTGATCGGCACGAACAGCTCGTTCATCAGCGCGGCGACCTCGGGGTCCTCGAACGACTCCCGCTCCATGACGTGGCACCAGTGGCACGCCGAGTAGCCGATCGAGAGCAGTATCGGCCGCTCCTCCTCACGCGCCCGCGTGAGCGCCTCCTCGCCCCAGGGGCGCCAGTCCACGGGGTTGTCCTTGTGCTGGAGGAGGTAGGGCGACGTCTCGTTCGCCAGCCGATTGGCCATGTCCTCAGGCTACCTGCGCTCCGCTTTACACAATCCGTGTGATCATTTACACAGATTATGTGTAAACTTTCCTCCGATGGCGCGGACAGCGGATCACCACCGGCTTCCCAGTGGGCGCCTGTTCCCGACGGATTCTCCGGTTCCTGCCGGACAGCTGATCGGGCGCGCCGACGATATCGCCGAGATGCAGGCCCGGCTCGAGGCCGGCACGCATCTCATCGTGGCGGGACCTCGCCGGACCGGCAAGACGAGCGTCTGCGAGGCGGCGCTCAACCGGCTCTCGCGGCGGGGCGCCTACACGGCGAAGCTCGACCTGTTCCGCCTAGCGGACGCCGGCGAGCTGGCGGAGGCGATCGCGGCTGCCGTGATCGCCAACCGCTCCGCGGCACACCGTGCGCTGCGCCGGGCACGTAGCGCGGGCCGTGCGGCGCTGACCGCGGCGCAGGCGCGCGCCGTGCTGAAGATGGTGGGAGAGCTGGGGGAGGGCGTGGAGCTCGCGCTGACCCCGGGCCTTGCCGCCCAGGATCCGGAGCGCGCGCTCGACCTGGCGCTGGAGCTGCCCGAGCGCGTGGCGGTGGCCGACGGGAAGCAGCTGATCCTTTTCTTCGACGAGTTCCAGGAGCTGGCCTCCGCGCGGAAGCCGTACGGCGATCCGGAGGCGGTCACCAACCGCATGCGGGCCGTCTTCCAGCGCACCACATCGGTCTCATATCTGTTCGCCGGGAGTATCGAGCACGTGATGCGGGACCTGTTCGCCCCGAGCAGGCGGGCCTTCAGCGGCTTCGGGAGCTTCTACTCGCTCCGCCCGATCGAGGCCGAGGAGTGGCGCGCCGGCGTGGCCGCGCGCTTTGCCGAGGACGGCTGCACCGTCGCGGACCCTGCGCTCGCCCGCATCGTCGAGCTCGGCGGCGGGCACCCGCGCGCGACGATGCGGATCGCGCAGCAGACGCATCTCGTGTCGCTCGAGCTCGAAACGCGTGAGATCGGCCTCGATCTCGTGCAGCTCGGCTTCGAGCGCGCGCTCGAGGGCGACCGCCCGACGATGGAGCAGGTGGTGGAGCGGATCCGTCTGCTCCACAAGCACGGCCTCCTGATCGCCCGCACGGTTGCCGCCGGCAACCCGATGCCGCGCCGGGTCCAGCCGGGCGCGAGGGACCGCGCGCTGAAGCTCCTGCGCGACGCCGGCATCCTCGAGCACGAGGCGCACGGGCGCTGGCGGGTGATCGACCCGCTGCTGCGCCACTACCTCGCGTCGCTCGATCCGCTCGGCTGACCGCGCAGCTCGGCGCGCTTGATCTTTCCGCTCGGGGTCTTCGGCAGGTCGGTCGCGAAGTCCACGATGCGGGGGTACTTGTACGGCGC
>JBEVKE010000069.1:0-7436 GCA_040509835.1 Thermoleophilaceae bacterium | reverse complement strand
CAGCCGAACGAGGGCGTGTCGCTCTCGCTCGGGGCGAAGATCCCCGGCAGCCAGATGCGCATCCGCCCGGTGAACATGGAGTTCCTGTACGGGACGTCGTTCCTGTCCCAGTCGCCCGAGGCCTACGAGCGGCTGATCATGGACGCCATGCGCGGCGACCCCACGCTCTTCACCCGCAACGACGAGGTCGAGGCGCAGTGGCGGATCATCGACCCGATCCTCGAGTCGTGGGAGCGCGGCAAGAACCCGGTCGTGCATTACCCGGCCGGGTCGGAGGGCCCTAAGGAGGCCGATGGGATCCTGATGCCGGGCCACAGGTGGCGGGCGATCTAGTGTCGAAGACCGCGCCAGAGGTGCCGGACGCGTCGGCCACCTGGTCCGGGGAGGACGTCGCACCGGGGGACATCGAGGAGGCGCTTCGCCACCTGCTTCAGGAGCAGTACGCGCGCGACGGTTCCCACGCGCCAGCGCGTGTGCTCAACCTCGTGGTGGTGATCGATCGCGAGTGGCGCGGCGAGATCATGAACCGGCTCGAGCAGGTGGGCCGCTACCACGCGTCCCGCACGATCCTGTGCACAGTCGACCGCCGCCGCACGACGATCGACGCATCTGTCCTGATGACGGTCGCGGGGAAGGCGGCGCCCGGCGAGCTGGCCCTCATGCGCGAGCGCGTCATCCTGGAGATCGGCGAGAAGCACCTCGACAAGCTCGACACGATCGTCGATCCGCTGGTAGTGACCGACCTCCAGACGGTCGTGTGGTCGCCGCACGGTCATCCCGAGGCGGTGGACGCGCTGCTGCGCCTGGCGCAGGTCGTGCTGATCGACTCGGTGGACGAGCCCGACGCGGCCGCCGCGCTCCGGCGCGCGAAGCAGCTCGGCGAGGACGCCTACGTGGTGGACCTCGCGTGGCTGCGGAGCACCCCATGGCGCGAGCGGGTCGCGGCCACGTTCGACCCGCCGCGCTGGCGCGAGGAGCTCGCGCGCATCGACGCCGTGACGATCCGCCATCAGCCCGAGTCGAAGGCGGCCGGCGTGCTGTTCTTCGGCTGGCTCGCGTCGCGCCTCGGCTGGAAGGCGGGCACGCTGATGGCGGCGAACGGCGGCGAGCGCGGACGCGCCCACGGCCACCGCGACGACGTCGAGCTCACGCTCCAGCCGGACACCAAACAGGCGGTTCCCGGCTTTGCGGGGGTGGAGATCCACACCTCGTCCGGCACGTCAATCTCGCTCGACCGCGGACCGGGCGGGCTCGCCGCCCCGCGTAGTGACAAGAACGGCAAGGAGCTGCGGTGGACCGTTCTGGGCGCTTCGCGTGGCGAGGGCGGCATCCTCGGCGAGGGGATCCGCCAAGCGCTGCTGCGCGACCCCACCTACGCCGGCGCGCTCGACTGTGGCGAGGCCCTCCTGCGGTGAACGCGGACATCAGGATTTCGGACGACCCAGCGCGGGAGGCTGCCGAGCTGCTCGTGGCCGCGGGCGGGCACATCGCTCTGACGGGCGGCTCGACGCCGCGCGCGGCCTACGAGCGCGCCGCGGCGATGCGCGAGGACTGGTCCGGCGTGGACTTCTGGTTCACGGACGAGCGCTGCGTGCCACCCGACCACGAGCACTCGAACTTCGGCATGGCCGACCGCGCGCTCCTCTCCCGCATCGATGGAGCGACCGTCCACCGCATGCGCGGGGAGCTGGGGCCGGAGGAGGGCGCGGCCGCCTACGAGAACGAGCTCGGCGAGTTCGGCCCCGAGGCGCTCGACGTCATGCTGGTGGGCGTCGGGCCGGACGCCCACATCTGCTCGCTGTTTCCCGGCGACGCCGCCCTGGGCGAGCGCGAGCGGCGGGTGGTGGGGGTCGAGACGCCCGGAATGGCGCCGCTGGTGTCGCGCATCACGCTTACGCTTCCGGTGGTGAACGCGAGCGCCCAGATCGTCTTCCTGGTGGCCGGTGAGGACAAGGCCGAGGCGATCCGGCGGGTGTTCGCCGGCCCACCCGACCCGAGCGCTCCCGGCTCGCTCGTGGAGGGTGACGTGGTGGCGCTGCTGGACCCCGCCGCGGCGGCCCGCCTGTGACGGAGTGGGCGCCGGACCGCGGGGTCACGGCGAGCCCCTTCCCTCCGATCGCCGAGTACGCCTTCCTGTCCGACTGCGAGACGTGCGCGCTGGTGGCGCCGAACGGGAACGTCGAGTGGCTCTGCCTCCCGCGATTCGACTCGCCCCCCGTGTTCGGGGCCATGCTGGACCGCGACGCCGGCGGCTTCCGGCTCGGCCCGGCCGACGTAGAGGTGCCCGCGGCTCGCCGCTACCTCCCGGGCACGAACGTGGTCGAGACGAGCTGGGGCACGAGCGGCGGGTGGATCATCGTGCGCGACGTGCTCCTGATCGGGCCGTGGCACCACGAGGACGACCGATCGCGCACCCACCGGCGGGCACCCACCGACTACGACGCGGACCACGTGCTGCTCCGGATGATCCGCTGTGTGAACGGCGAGATCCAGGTGACGATGGACTGCGACCCGCGGTTCGACTACGCGCGCAAGGCGGGCACGTGGGAGTTCGACGGGCCCGGCTACCACCAGGCGGTCTGCCGGGCGGACGACTCTGACGTGGAGATCCGCCTCACCACCGACCTGAACATGGGCTTCGAGGGCGCGCGCGCCACGGCGCGGACGCTCCTGAAGGAGGGCGACAAGGTGTACGTGGCGCTCTCATGGTCCGAGCACCCGGCGCCGCAGACGAACGAGGAGGCGTACAGGCGGCTCGTGTGGACCGCGCACCACTGGCAGCACTGGCTCGACCACGGGGCCTTTCCCGACCACCCGTGGCGCACCCACCTCCAGCGCTCCGCGCTCACGCTGAAGGGACTGTCCTACGCGCCGACGGGCGCGCTGGTGGCCGCCGCCACCACCTCGCTGCCGGAGTCGCCGGGCGGGGAGCGGAACTGGGACTACCGGTACTCCTGGATCCGCGACTCCACGTTCATGCTGTGGGGCCTCTACACGCTCGGCTTCGACTGGGAGGCGAACGACTTCTTCTACTTCATCGCCGACATCGCGGACAAGCACCAGGACCTTCAGATCATGTACGCGATCGACGGCGAGGGCGAGATTCCGGAGTTCACCCTCGATCACCTCTCGGGCTACGAGGGCGCCCGGCCTGTGCGGGTCGGGAACGGCGCCTACCGGCAGGAGCAGCACGACGTCTGGGGCTCGCTGCTCGACTCGATCTACCTGCACACGAAGTCGCGCAACCACCTGGACGACCGCGTCTGGCCGATCGTCAAGCACCAGGTCGAGACGATGCTGAAGAAGTGGCGCGAGCCCGATCGCGGCATCTGGGAGATCCGCGGCGAGCCGAAGCAGTTCACCTCGTCGAAGCTGATGTGCTGGGTGGCCGCCGACCGCGGCGCGCGCCTGGCCGAGATCCGCGGCGAGCTCGAGCACGCCGCTCGCTGGCAGTCGGCGGCAGACGAGATCCAGGCCGACATCCTCGAGAACGGCGTGGACGACCGCGGCGTGTTCGTTCAGCACTACGACACGGACGCGCTGGACGCCTCGCTGCTCCTGGTGGTGCTCACGCGCTTCCTGCCGCCGAACGACGAGCGCGTGGTGGCCACGGTGCTCGCGATCGCGGATGAGCTAACCGAGGAGGGCATGGTCCTCCGCTACCGGGTGGACGAGACGGACGACGGCCTCTCCGGCGAGGAGGGCAGCTTCGCGATCTGCTCGTTCTGGCTCGTGTCGGCGCTGGTCGAGATCGGCGAGGTCCGGCGCGCGCGCGACATGTGCGACAAGCTGCTCTCGTACGCGAGCCCGCTCGGCCTGTATGCGGAGGAGATCGACCCGCGCTCAGGCCGCCACCTCGGCAACTTCCCTCAGGCGTTCACCCACCTGGCCCTGATCAACGCCGTCATGCACGTGATCCAGGCGGACCAGGGCCTGGAGCTCGGCCACCTGCCGCTGGGCCAGGCGCTGAGTCGCGAGCGCTCTGCACGCGATTGAGCACGAGCAGGCCGACGACGCGCGAGACCAGCATCGCGATGTATCCGAGTCCGGCGAGCTGTTCGAGCATCACCAGGCTTCGACCGAACGGCGTGATCGGCACGACGTCGCTGAGGCCCGTGCTCGAGAGATTCGTGAAGCTGAGGAACAGGAGCTCGACCCAGCTTCGCTGGGCGCCCGGGTCTACGGCGGCGGTGAAGCTGTGCGGCTCGATCGCCTGCCACACGACGAAGACATAGGCGAACGCCCACGCGACCAGCGTGAACGTGGCGCCGACGGCCCACACCTCGTCGCGGGTGATCTCGTGGTCCGCCAGCAGGTATCGGATCAGCGTGTACGCGGCGTAGAAGTAGAGGACAGCCTCCAGCGCGGAGGAGTACGGGAGCAGCGCGTCGTCGCGCGTGACCGCCTGGATCAGGAGGAGAACCGTGGCCGGAACGCCGAGCGCGACCGCAACCCACGTGAATCCGGGCGAGCTCCGCACCGACAGCACGACGAGCGCGAGGATGAGGATCCCGAACACGCTGAACAGGGAGCGCCCGACCTCGTGGCCCTCCATCGCCGGGTACAGCAGCACGCCGACCAGCTGGGCCGCAAAGAGGACGGCGGACGGCTCACGGCGCGCGAATCGGAGCACGCGCGCAAGCTAGCTCCGGC
This sequence comes from Thermoleophilaceae bacterium, assembly GCA_040509835.1. Taxonomy (GTDB): domain Bacteria; phylum Actinomycetota; class Thermoleophilia; order Solirubrobacterales; family Thermoleophilaceae; genus JACVRW01. The sequence continues at coordinate 2,783 of JBEVKE010000069.1, read as the reverse complement.
TCCGGTCGGCTAGCCGTGCCCGGCACCGTGGCTCGCCGGCTTGGCGAACGACGGCATTGAAGGGCGCTCCCCACACCGGGGTCGGTCGACTTATACGCCCAGGTGGGGGCATAAAGCGCCCAACCCGCCTTCCTTAGTGCCGTCGTTCGCCCGCTGCCTGCCGGCGCCCGGATGCCGGGCGTCGGCTAGCCGGCGTCCCGCAGCTCGCGCGTCTCGACGTCGTAGACCACCGGCCGCGCGTCGCCGCCGATCTCGGCCGCCGCCTCGCGAGCCGCCGCGTCGAGGTCGCCGCTGCGCACGCCGCAGTCCGTGTGCAGCATCACGATCACCTGGTCGGTCCCGAGCGAGCGCGAGGCCTCGAGCGAGCGCTTGACGTCGTGGGTCACGACCGCGCCGGCGTTGCGGATGACGTGCGCGTCGCCCTCCTCGAGCCCCAGGATGCGCTCGACGTTGATGCGCGCGTCCATGCAGGCCACAACGGCGAGCTTCTTCGCCGGTGCGGGCGGCACGCTACAGCCGCACGTCGGCCACCATGGCGGCGAACAGCGCTGCGAGGTAGGCGAGCGAGAACAGGTACAGGCGCAGCGCGGTGCGGCGCTCGGGTTGCTTCACGAGCCGCGCAGCGCCGTAGATGAACGCGGCGCCGAGGACCACCGACGCGACGAGGTAGGTCGCGCCGAACGCACCGGCGCAGAACGGCAGCTGGCTCACCGCGTACAGCAGCACCGTGTACAGCAGGATCTGGCGGCGCGTCTCGCGCTCGCCGCGGACCACCGGCAGCATCGGCACGCCCGCGCGCGCGTACTCGTCCTTCATCAGGAGCGACAGCGCCCAGAAGTGCGGCGGCGTCCAGAAGAAGACGATCGCGAACAGGTACAGCGGCGTGCCCGTGAGGCCGCCGGTCACGGCCGCCCAGGCCACAAGCGGCGGAACGGCGCCCGCGGCGCCCCCGATCACGATGTTCTGCGGCGTCGAGCGCTTCAGCCAGAGCGTGTAGACGAACACGTAGCCGAGCAGGCCCGACAGCGACAGCGCGGCCGCGAGCGGGTTGACGGTCGTCGCCAGCAGCACGAACGCGGCCACTCCGAGCGCGATACCGAAGGCGAGGCCGGCGGCGGGCGAGACGCGCCCCGAGGCCACCGGGCGGTTGGCGGTGCGCTGCATCTTGCGGTCGATGTCGCGGTCCAGCACGTGGTTGATCGCGCCCGCGCCGCCGGCGGACAGCGCCCCTCCCAGGCAGGTGAGGGCCACGAGCTCGAGCGACGGGTCGCCGACCACGTACATCGTGGTGACGGTCGTGAACAGGAGCAGCGACTGCACGCGCGGCTTGGTCATCTCGAAGTAGTCCGAGACGGCCGTACGCCACGCGCTGCGCGGGGCTACGAGCTCCATCAGGCGGCCACCGCCTCCGCACGCCCGGGCGCGCGCTCGCGCGCGGGGGCGAGCTGGAGCGTCAGGCCGAGCGTACCGGCCCACAGCAGCGTGCCGAGGGCGAGGTGCAGCACGATCATGAGCTCATATTCGTCGAGCCAGACGTTCAGCGCGCCGACCAGGATCTGAACCACGAGCAGGGCGGCGAGGCCCCAGGCCCAGCGGGTCAGCACCCCGCGCCGGATGGCCACCACGACGAGGCTCGTCACGAGGATCGCCGCCAGGTACATGAACGCGCGGTGCGTGAGGTGAATGTCCACGAGGCGCGCCTTGCCGAACGGCATGAAGTCTCCGTTGCAGGTGGGGAACTCCTTGCCGCACGCATGGTGGGCGCCGTCGCCGAGCTGGTAGTCGGCGCGGCCGTAGTTCTGGGTCCCCGCCATGTAGCCGCCGGCCACGATGGTGCACAGCACCGCCACGGATGCCGCGATGCCCAGCACCCGTATGCGGGGGCCGCCGTCGGTCACGGTCGCCCCACTGACCGCCCGGTACAGCCAGATGAGGCCGCCCAGCAGCAGCATCGCCAGGCACAGGTGAGCGGCGACGTAGGCCTCCTCGAGGTTGTCCTCGACCGTCGCGCCGCCGAGCGCTGCCTGCGCGAGCACGAGGCCGAGCAGCCCGATCGCGGGCACGAGGTACTCGCGGTGCCGGCGCCAGGCCTGGACGACGATGGCGACGATCAGGATCGTCACGATCCCCGCCACAGCGCGGTGGGTGTACTCGACGATCGAGTGGAGGTTCACCCCGGGCACCACGTCGCCGTTGCAGAACGGCCAGCCGTGGAAGCCCGAGCCGGCGGGGCCGCAGCCCAGCCCGGAGTCGGACACGCGCACCACCCCGCCCACGATGATGAGCACGAAGGTGGCGATCCCGGTGGCGAGTACGAGCCTGCGCATCAGAGGCTGCGCGGCGCCACCGGCTGCGCGACCGTCTCCGCCGGGACCGCGGCGGCGGCCACCTCGCGGCGGATGTCCTTCATCGGCTCGACGCTGCGAATGCGGGGCACCACGTCGAAGTTGTTGGGCGGCGGCGGCGAGGTCGTGAACCACTCGAGCGTGTTGCCCTGCCACGGATCGTTGCCCGCCCGCCGGCCGTTCTTGACGCTCCACAGCGCGTTCACGACGGTCACGAGCACCCCGATGGCCAGGATGAACGCCCCTATCGTCGAGATCAGGTTGTAGGTCTGGACGCCGAGCGAGCTGTCGTAGTCGTAGATCCGGCGCGGCATGCCCGACAGGCCCGCCGAGTGCTGGACGAGGAACGTGGCGAGGAAGCCGACGAACATGAGCCAGAACGACGTCTTCCCGAGGGCCTCCGACATCATCCGGCCGGTGATCTTCGGGAACCAGTAG
>JBEVKE010000068.1:0-8890 GCA_040509835.1 Thermoleophilaceae bacterium | reverse complement strand
GGCTGAGCGGCGTGAGATTCGGAGGTGAGACGGCGGCGTCGGCCGACCCGCTGCTCCTCGACGCCGCCGATCAGCTCCGCGCATACTTCGCCGGCGAGCTGCGGGAGTTCGAGCTCCCGCTGGCCCCGCGCGGTACCGCATTCCAGCGGCAGGTCTGGGCCGCGGTGTCCGCCGTTGCGTACGGGAGCACCGCCACGTACTCCGAGATCGCGGCCGCCTTCGGGAGCCCGCACGCCCGCCGGGCGGTGGGCGCCGCCAATGGGCGCAACCCGCTCCCCGTGATCGTCCCGTGTCACCGGATCATCGGCGCAGCGGGCGCGCTCACGGGCTATGGCGGCGGGCTAGATCGCAAGCGCGCCCTGCTCGACTTGGAAGCCGCCGCGGGTTAGGGTCGCTCCCATGGAAGAGAGCGAGCTGCAGTCGATCCCGCTGTTCGAGTCACTGCCGCGTGACGAGCGCGGTGTGATCGCCCAGCACGCGGACCAGATCGACGTGGCCGAGGGCACCGAACTCGTGCGTCAGGGCGAGTTCGCATACGAGTTCTTCGTGATCGAGACCGGCGGCGCCGAGGTGCTTCGGGACGGCGACCACATCGCCGACCTCGGCCCCGGCGACTTCCTCGGCGAGATGGGGATAGTCGCCAAGGCGGTGCGCAACGCCACAGTCACGACGACGACCGACTCCAAGGTGATCGTCATGACCGAGCAGGCCTTCCGCTCGATGGCGCGCACCAGCCCGGATATCGCAAGCCGCATCCAGGCCGCCGTCGAGGAACGCTGCCGCGCCCTCGTAGCCTGAGGGACATGGGACGTCGTTCGCGCAGGCGCGCGGAGCGCGAGAGCGCGCCGGGCCCGGCCACCGAGTACCGCGACACAGAGGGCAACGTGCTCACGCTGCGCGACTCGCTGAGCACTGGGACGCTCCGCCAGATCGAGCAGCTCGACTCGAAGCCGGCAGCGTCGGCTGAGGACCGCTGGCAGCGCCGGGCGGAGCTCCTGTTCGAGCGGCTCGCCGTGAGCTGGGAGATCGCCGGCCTTCCGCTCACCTCGCAGAAGGAGCTGCTCGGCCGCTACCGGATGGCGAGCGGCGACGAGCGCCGCTGGGTGCGCGAGACGCTCGCCGAGCACCTCGCCGGCCGCTACCCCGACGTCAGGGTGTGAACCACGGGGTCTTCAACCAGCGCGCGAGCGTGTAATAGCTCGGGCGCGGCTTGCCGTCCTGGCGGATCAGGGCGGCGTCGAAGCGGTTCAGCCCGTACAGGTCCTGACGCCAGTGGTACACGTACAGCCGCTCGATTTTCCTGCGGTACGCGCGAGCGAGCCGGAACAGGCGGCCGAGCGCGATGTTCGCTCGCCTCTCGCTGTAGGGGAACAGCGTGTGTCCGTTGGGAAGCACGAACTTCACGATCCCGCCCGTCTCGGTGAGCCAGATCTTCCCGGGCACCGTGCGCGCGAGCAGCTTCGTCCCGCCGTACCGCTGGCCGCGCCGCGGGTTGCTGTCGCGGTAGTTGTGGAGCCCCCACAGCCGCGGCCCGCGGGCCACGGTGCGAAAGCGGGCGATCCAGCGGACCATGTTCGGGTCGTCGATGACGTCGGCGGCCACGATCCGGCACCCGCGGCAGCGCTTCTTGACGATGTTGAAGTAGCGCGCCGCCTGCTCCGGATAGCGGAAGGTCGGCTGGCTGCGGTGGTTCTCCTCGTTCCAGACGGTGAGCGTGCGGATCCATGGCCAGCGCGCCCGAAAGGCCCGAAACGCGCGATCGAACTGCGCCGTTGTCGGCAGCTTGCACGGTCGGGCGGGGCAGCGCGTCGGGTTTGCCGCGCCGAAGCTGACAAGCGGCTCGATCCCGGCGGCCTGCACCCCGGCCAGGTACTCGTCGAGCCAGGCGCGGTCGCCGCGCGAGAGAGCCACGTTCCACGGCGTGACCACGCGAACCCGCTTCAGTCCGAGCGCCTGGAAGTAGTGGTCGCCGAAGATGTTCCAGCTCTGGTCGCCGAGCCCGACCGTGATCGGCGCGGCCGAGGCGCCCGCAGGCAGTAGGGCGACCGCCGTGGTCAACAGAATTGCGGCAAGGGCGAGCGTGCGAGTCATGAGGGTCACCTGAGGATGCTTCGGCCAGCGGCGGAAAGGCTTTAGTGGTCTTCCCGACGATCGAGTTCGCCGGGTTCTTCGCGATCGTCTTCGTGGTGTCGTGGGCGCTCCAGCCGCATCCGAGCGCCTGGCGGCCGTTCATCCTCGCCGCCTCCTACTTCTTCTACGGCTGGGTGGACTGGCGCTGGGTGCTTCTGCTGGTCGCGTCGAGCGTAGTGAACACGTTCGCCTCGCAGGTGATCGCGAGGAGCCCGTCGGCGGCGACTCGCAAGCGCGCGTTGACGGCTGCGATCGTCTTCGACCTCGGGCTCCTCTGCGTCTTCAAGTACCTCGCCTTCTTCGTCACGCAGACGGACGACGCTCTGGATCAGGTCGGTCTCGGCTCGTCGCTGCCGCTCGTTCAGATCGTGCTGCCGATCGGCATCTCGTTCTTCACGTTCCAGGCGATCTCGTACGTCGTGGACGTCTACCGAGGCGAGACGCGCGCCGCCTCCCTCATGGACGTGGCCATCCTCCAGGCGTTCTTCCCGCACATCGTCGCCGGGCCGATCGTGCGCGCGAACGAGCTGCTCCCGCAGCTCCGCACGCCACGCGACCCGCGCGCGGTGCTCGCCGGCCCGGCCATCTTCATGATCGTCGGCGGGCTCGTGAAGAAGACGGTCGTCGCGGACGAGCTCGCGCGCCGGGTGGTGGATCCGGTGTACAGCGATCCGGGCGCGCATTCGGGAGCCGAGGTGCTGCTCGCCTTTTACGGCTTCGCGGCGCAGATCTATTGCGACTTCTCGGGCTACACCGACATGGCGATCGGGCTGGCGCTGCTGCTCGGCTACCAGCTGCCACAGAACTTCAACCGCCCGTACCTCACGCTGTCGCTCCGGGACTTCTGGCGGCGCTGGCACATGACGCTGTCGCGCTGGCTGCGCGACTATCTCTACATCCCGCTCGGCGGCAGCCGGAAGGGCCGCGCGAGGACGTACCGCAACATCATGATCACCATGCTGCTCGGCGGGCTGTGGCACGGCGCGTCGTGGACGTTCTTGCTCTGGGGAGGCATCCACGGCACGGCGCTGTCGGGCGAGCGGTTCGCGCGCGAGCGCTTCCCGGGCTTCCGGCTGCCCGCGTGGGCCGCCTGGCTCGTCACCTTCAACGTCGTGTGCGTCGCGTGGGTCTTCTTCAGGGCGCCGGACCTCCACACCGCCTTCGCCGTGCTCGGCGGCCTTGGCCTGGGTGGGCCGTCGCCGCTTGTGACGCTGCCGCTCGTGCTGCTCGTAATCGGCTCCGTGGCGGTCCAGGCTGTGCCGACCGAGTGGTGGCGGGACGCGGAGGCCTGGCTGGTGGCGCGGCCGGTCGCGCTCCAGGGCATCGCCGTCGGCGCCGTGATCGTGGCCGCCGACGCCGCGGTGGGACAGCAGGGTGTGGCCCCGTTCATCTACTACCAGTTCTGAGTGGTGGAGCCGAGCGTGGACAGGAACCTCACGATGCCGGCGGGCCGGGTGCTCGGCGTGATGCTGATCGCGCTGGCGATCGCGGCGCTGTTCAACTCGGAGGCGCTCGTCCGGGCCGGCGAGGGCATGAAGCCGGGGACCACGCGCGACATCGTGCTGTCCCTGGGCCGCCCGCTCGACGACTTTGCGGGCGCCATCGGCCTGCACCTTCCGCGCAAGGGGCTCGACCTCGCGTTCGGACAGGAATCGAAGACGGCCGCCGGCACCGAGCTCGAGCGCGGTTCGGAGGCGATCCTGCGGCCGAACCGGAAGACGGACGTGCGCCAGAGCTTCGCCCAGCCGACCCCCGAGCGCCCGCTGAGGGTGCTCGTCACCGGGGACTCGCAGGCGGAGTTCCTGGGCCAGCGGCTGATCGACCAGGCGCCGACGGGACTCGTCGACGTGACCACGGTCGCGCGCAACGGCACCGGGCTCACCAACCCGGCGTTCTTCAACTGGGAGATCAACGCGCGCCAGGAGGTGGAGACGCGCGATCTCGACGCGGTGGTCATGGCGATCGGCGACAACGACGGCTTCAACGTGCAGACGCCGGACGGCTCGCTCTACAACCCAGGTGACCCAGGGTGGGAGACGGAGTTCGCCCGGAGGGTCGCGGTGGTGAGCTCTGTGCTCTCGTCCGGAGGGAAGCGGCCCGTGTACTGGGTGCCGCCTCCCACCGCGCGCGACCCGAAGTTCAACGACATCTTCCGGATCCAGAACCGCGCCGTCGAGCGGGCCACGAGCGCCGTGCCGGCGCTCCGCTACGTGGACGTGTACTCGACCCTCAACCGAGGCCGCTACAGCGACGAGCTGCGGATCGACGGGAAGCGGGTGCTCGCGCGACAGCCCGATGGCATTCACTTCACGCGTGACGGCGCGGTGGCGCCGGCGCGTCTTATCCTCGACGCCATGGCAGAGGACTTCCCCGCCCTCCGGCGGCGATGAGGCGCGTCCTGGCGCTGGCGCTGGCCGGCCTTGCGCTCGTCGCCGGAGCCGCTCCGGCGACGGCGGCCGAGCGCAGCCTGCTCGTGGTCGGCGACTCGCTCGCCGACGGCACGCGGCCGTACATCCCGGAGGAGCTGCCTGGCTGGCGGGTCAAGCAATCCACGAAGGTGAGCCGGCACGCCGCCGAGGGGGACGACGTGATGCGGCGCTACGGCGACCGGCTGCCGCGCGTCATCCACGCGAGCCTCGGCACGAACGACGATCCGCGCGACGTGGACGGCTTCCGCGCCGCCATCGGTGCGGTGATGAAGGTGGCGGGCGCCGACCGCTGTGTCGTGTGGGCGAACATCGTGCGACCGCCGTACGGCGGCGTGAGCTACCGCGGCTACAACCGGGCGCTCGCCGGTGAGGACGCGAGCCGCGAGAACCTGCTCGTGTTGAACTGGAAGCGGATGGTGCGCAACCACCCCGAATGGCTGGCGGACGACGGGGTGCACGTGTCCGCCGACGGCTACGCGGCACGCGCCCGCGCGACCGCGCGGCTCGTGCGACGCTGCGGCTGATGTCCGCGCGCGTGTACGTCATCTCGATCTCGCATCCGGCCGCCGCGGCGGTCGGGATGCTGCGGCACAAGCGGGTCCCGCACCGGGTGGTGCGCCTGATGCCGGGCCTGCACCCGATGCTCGTCCGAGCCGCGGGCTTCCCGCGCCACACCGTCCCGGCGCTCGAGATCGACGGCCACAGGGTGCAGGGCAGCCCCGCGATCGCGCGCCACCTCGACCGGGTACGGTCGGACCCGCCGCTCTTTCCAGCGGATCCCAGCGAGCGGGCGGCGGTGGAGGAGGCGGAGCGCTGGGGCGAGCGCGTGCTCCAGCCGGTTCCGAGGCGGCTGTTCCGGTACCTGCTCCTCACGAGCCCGGAGGTGCGCACATGGATGGGCTCGGAGGTGATGCGGCTGCCAGGGAGCCGCGTGCTCCAGTGGTTCTTCCTGCCCGCGATAGCGGCGCTCGCGCGGAACTCGCACGCCGACGAGGAGACTGTGAGGGACACGCTCGCGCGGCTGCCCGGGCTCCTCGACCACGTCGACGAGCTGATCGAGGCCGGCACGGTCGGCGGCGAGCGGCCGAACGCGGCGGACTTCCAGATCCTGGCGGGCATGCGCGTGCTCCTCGAAATCCAGGACGTGGCGCCGCTCGTCGAGGGAAGGCCGTGCGTCGCGCCGGCCCGGGCTCTGTTCCCGGACTGGGTTGGCCCCGTCCCGCGCGGGCTGAACGACGTTCAGTTGAGCGACGGGTCGGCCGGCATCGTCGCCATCAGCCGGTAGCGGCCCCCCTTGCGCCCGAGCGCCTCGGACCAGATGTCGCCGGGGCGGAACGGGTCCTCGGCATCCGCGGGCTGGACGATCCACGCCTCGCTGTCGAGCTCGGCGTCGAGCTGCCCCGGCGACCACCCGGCGTAACCGGCGAACACGCGCAGACGGCGGAGCGAGTCGTTCGCGCCATCGGGGTCGAGGGTGCCGAGCGACCCGACCACCCGCGTGCCCGCCTCGGCGGGATGCCCGAAGTCCCCGAGCGCCACGACCGCCTCCGGCGCGACGGGCCCGCCGAGGTACACCACGTCGTCGTCGTCCGCCAGCTCGGCGAGCGCCGGGACCGCGTCCGCCACGAGCGTCCCGGTCTCCCGGCCGAGCACAACGCCCATGGCGCCGTCCGGCGTGTGCTCGAGCACGAGCACGACGGTACGCCGGAAATAGTCGAATAGCGACGGCGCAGCGATGAGGAGGTGTCCACGCAAGCTGTCCGGCACAGCAATAGATTCTGGTGCATGAATCAGAAGATCGACGTCGCTCGGGTGTTCGAGCGCATCTTTGAGATCTACAGAGACCAGTTCACCCTGCTGATCCCCGCCGCGCTCTTGATATTCGTGCCGGTCGCGCTCATCAGCGGCCTCATCTACGCCGGGGACGTGAGCATCATCGGCGGCCTGATCGTCGCGGCTATCGCGACGATCGCGACCTACTGGTTCCAGGGAATGGTGGTGGAGGCCGCGAGGGACATCCTCGACGGGCGCCGCGACCACTCGATCGGCTCGCTCGTCCAGTCGGTGACGCCCGTGCTCGGGCCGCTGATCATCGCGGGCATCCTGGCGGGCATCGGGATCGGCATCGGGCTTCTGCTCATCATCGTGCCGGGCCTCTTCCTCCTCACGATCTGGGCCGTGATCGCGCCGGCGATCGTGATCGAGCGCCGCGGCGCGCTCGATTCGTTCGGCCGCAGCCGCGAGCTGGTGCGCGGGCACGGGTGGCAGGTCTTCAGCGTGATCGTGGTCCTGTTCCTGGTGCAGTTCATCATCACGGCGGTGCTGAACGCGATCGCGAACAGCGTGTCGGACTCCTTCGTCGGCTACACGATCAGCGACCTGATCGTGCGGGTCCTGGTCGCCCCGTTCACGGCGCTCGCCGCGGCGGTACTGTTCTTCGAGCTGAAGGCGCTGAGGGGAGAGCCGGTGCTGGGCACGGGCGGCGGCGGCCAGATCGCCCCAACCGGCGAGCCGCTCGGCGGTGGCCCGGCGCCGACGGCGGCGGAGCCCGCCGCGCCGCCACCCCCGCCCGGACCCGAGGCACCGCCGCCGCCCGGCGGGCCAACGACGGGCACCGAAGGCAGCGGGTCCGGCCCACCAGGCTGATCGTGTCGTCTTTTGCCCCGTAATGCGGGGAAAAAGACGACACGGTTCTAGTGTCGGGCGGCTTCGGCGAGGAACCGGGCCGCGAGTTGGCGCCCGATCTCGTTCTGTTCCTCAATGCGTAGTTCGCTCGCGGCGCGGATGGCGTCGGGGTCGAAGTCGGTGGCACGGGCCTCCGCCTCCTCCCACCCATCCAGCCAGCTGAACAGGTTCTCGCGAGTCACCTCCGCGTGGAACTGCAGCCCCCAGGCCGGCTTCCCCTCGATACGGAACGCCTGAACGGACGCCGGCGTCCGCGCCAGCTCGACCGCGCCCGGCGGCAGCGGCGCCGCGTAGTGGTGCCATTCGAACAGCTCGACGGACGGCGCCAGCGGCCCGACCACCGGATCGGACGCGCCCGCGGAGGTAATCTCGATCTCGTACCACCCGATCTCGGGCTCGGGCATTCGGAAGGGCAGGGCGCCCGCCGCCTCGGCGAGCAGCTGCGACCCGAGGCACACGCCGAGGATGGGGGTCCCTCGCTCCAGGTGATCGCGGATGAACTGCTTCTCCGGCGTCAGCCATGGGTGCTCGTCGTTCTGGTCGACGTGCATGGAGCCACCGAAGACCATGAGTGCATCGACGTCCTCGATGCCCGGGGGCGGCCCGGCGCGGGGCACCCACCTGTCGAACTCGCCGAACACGCCGGCGCCCGCGTCCAGCTCGTGGACTACCGACAGAACCCTCACTCGGGCGTGACGTAGGCGCCGGAGAGCCCGCCGTCCACGAGGAAGGTCTGTGCGGTCACGTAGGACGACTCGTCGCTCGCCAGGAACAGCACCCCGTTCGCGATCTCGCGCGGCTCGGCGAACCGCCCCATCGGCAGGTGGACGAGCCGGCGGGCCGCCGCCTCCTCGTCCTTCGCGTACAGCTCCTGGAGGAGCGGCGTGTTCACGGGCCCTGGGCACAGCGCGTTCACGCGCACGCCCTGGCGCGCGAACTCCACGCCCAGCTCGCGCGACAGCGCAAGCACGCCGCCCTTCGACGCCGTGTAGGAGATCTGCGACGTGGCCGCGCCCATCACCGCCACGAACGACGCCGTGTTGATCACCGACCCACCTCCGCCGTCGAGCAGGTGAGGGATGCCGTGCTTGCAGCACAGGAACACGGACTTCAGGTTCACGTCCTGCACGCGCTGCCAGGCATCGAGCGAGGTGGCCAGCACCGAAGCGTCGTCGTTCGGCGAGATGCCCGCGTTGTTGAAGAGCACGTCGATGCGGCCGAACTCCTCGCGCGCACGGGAGTACATGCCCTTTACCTGCTCCTCGTCCGTCACGTCGGCCTGGATGGCGAGGTCGCCCTCCGCGCTCTCGGAGAGGTCCACGCCCACCACGGTGGCGCCCTCCTCCTTGAACAGCTTTGCGGTCTCGGCGCCGATCCCGCTCGCCGCTCCGGTGATCACGCAGACCTTGTCGTCGAGGCGGCCCATCAACCCTCCGTGGCGTAGTAGACGTTCTTCACTTCGCTGTAGTGGTCGAGCGCGTCGGGGCCGAGCTCGCGGCCATAGCCCGACTGCTTGAAGCCGCCGAACGGCGTGGACACGCGCACCGACGTGTTCGAGTTGATCGAGATCACGCCGGTCTCGAGGGCGCGCGCCGTGCGGATCGCCTTCGCGCCGTCGCGCGTCCAGACGGAGCCGGAGAGCCCGT
>JBEVKE010000067.1:0-8314 GCA_040509835.1 Thermoleophilaceae bacterium | reverse complement strand
CGATCGTGCACAGCACAGCCCGCACCTGCTGGTCGGCGAAGGCATCGTGCAGGTCGGCGACCCTCTCCTGCGGCGTCCCCGACACCCAGCCGCGGCGTCGCTCCGCGTGCGCCATCACCCGCACCTCGAACCCGTGCGCGCGCAAAGCCGCAAGGCCGCGCCGGTAAGGCGTCGGCGCCTCGGCCGGACCGCACCACGAGGGCGAGATGACCGCGATCGTGTCGCCACTACTCAAGGCCGGCGGCCGCAGCGGCCGGGCGCCCACATCGCTCACGGGGACATCCTTCCAACATCGCGCACGTGGGCGGCGCCGCTCATCGCGCATTGCGATAGCGAGCCGGGACCAGGGCATCGCACTCGAGGTTCGCCCACGGCGGCAGCCAGTGAAGAGCAGCAGCGGGCTCCCGCGGTTGTCAGACAGCGCAAGCCGGCGGTGTCGGCAGGCGGCGAACGGCTGGCTGCGCTTAAGCTCCAGTTGTCACGAGGCACGAATGCGCTGGACCAGGAGTCTGCTGGCATGACGGACCGCGATGACTTCCTAGCCTGGGTCAAGACCACCCTGTACGAGGCGGAGCTCGCCCTGCACAACGGCGACGCGGCCCCACGCCGGGCGCTCTGGTCCCGCAACGAGCCCGTGAGCGTCCTCGGTGCGTGGCGCAACGCTCATGGGCAGCATGAGCTGGATGAACTCTTCGCTTCCCTCGCAAGGAGCTTCTCCGAATGCACGTCGTACGCGTTCGAACCGCAGGCGTATGACGTGGTGGGCGACATGGCCTATACCGCCGGCCTTGAGCACACGTCGGCCTCCGTCGACGGTCAGCCGCGCAGCTACACCTTGCGGGCCACACAGGTGTACCGTCGCGAGGGCGGCGAATGGAAGGTAGCCCATCGCCACGGCGACACCGTGGCCGAGTGATAGTCACAAGGTGGCTCGTGGAAGGAAGCGTGCACCTGCTCGCAGCGGACGAGGAAGCAGGCGTCTCGAGTGCTGGCGACGCCGCTTGCGGAATTCGCGCAAGGCAGCAGTGGAGTGGCGTCGCATTGTCGTACCGTCGCCTCCATGGATCACCTCGCTATCCCGGTGCGTGACCAAGAGCGCTCGCGCCGTTTCTACGAGACCTACTTTGGCTTTGGCGCGCGGCCGGCGCGACGCTATGACGACGGCGTCCTAATGCTCTTCAACGCAGCGGGCTTTGCGCTCGCTCTCGGTCGCAGCGAGGAGCCGATTGCCCGCCCGTCGTGGATGCACTTTGGGATCGGACTGCCGCACCGCGACGGCGTTCTCGCGCTGCGCGACCGGCTTTCCGCCGATGGCATCGAGCTGGTCGGGGAGTGGGACGAGCCCGAATATGTCAGCGTCAAGTGCCGCGATCCGGACGGCTACATCGTCGAGGCTGCGTGGGAACCGGAGCGCTGAGGGTCGGCCTATGGCCAGCACCTGAGGGGTGTCGCGTTTCGCGCAAAGCGGTAGCGCACAATCGATGGACTGGCGCTGCTGCTCTGCATGGAAAGCGACAGTCAGCAGCGGCATTCGCCAGCTGTCGCTTCTCGCGCAGAGGGGCTGGCGCAGGGCTGTGAGAATGCGGGATCCCTTGAAGGCGATCGTCCAAGACAAGTACGGCTCCCCTGATGTCTTGCGGCTGAAGGAGGTCGACAAGCCGTCGCCTGCCGACGACGAGGTGCTGATACGCACTCACGCCGCCGCAGTCAACATCGGCGACTGGCACCTCCTGAGGGGCGTGCCGTACGTCATGCGCGCGGTGGTTGGCCTGCGCGCGCCGAAGCGTGAGATCCCGGGAACCGATGTCGCCGGCCGGGTCGAGTCGGTCGGCGACGGTGTGAAGCAGCTTCGACCGGGCGACGAGGTGTTCGGCTGGTGCGAGGGCGCCTTCGCCGAGTATGCCTGCGCTCCTGAGAAAAACTTCCTGCCGAAGTCGGCCAACGTCACGTTCGAGCAGGCCGCGGCTGTCGGCGACTCCGCTTTCACAGCCCTCGAGGCGGTTCGCGATCAGGGGAAAGTCCGGCCGGGGCACGAAGTGTTGATCAATGGTGCGTCGGGCGGCGTCGGCACGTTCGCGGTGCAGATCGCCAAGTCGCTCGGAGCGCGGGTGACCGGCGTCTGTAGTACGAGGAACGTCGATCTGGTCCGATCGATCGGCGCGGACCAGGTCATCGACTACACCCGCGAGGACTTCGCCGAGGCTGGGCAGCGCTACGACGTGATGATCGATGCAGTGGGGAGCCGTTCGCTCTCTGACTGCAGGAGAGCGCTGACTCCCCGAGGGACGTACGTACTCGTCGGAGTCTTGAACCTCGGGCGCTGGTTCGGGCTGGCTCGCCAGTTCAAGGTGCTTTCGCTGTCACCGTTCGTGCGTCAGAAGATGCGGGTTTTCCTTGTGAGGCACAACAGGGAGGACCTGATTGCGCTGAAGGAGCTCGTCGACGCCGGAGCCCTCGCGCCCGTCATCGATCGCCGCTACCAGCTGAGCGAGGTTCCGATGGCTCTCCAGCACCAGGGAGAAGGACACGCGCAGGGCAAGATCGTCATCGCTGTATGAGGCGTTGTGTCCAGTCCCGGCGGCCTGGTGGAGTCAAAGGTTCTGCGGTCGGTCGACGCACGCCCGCTAGGACGAGAAGCGGCAACGGGTCGTCTCAGGTGGCCGCTTTCGCTTTCGCGTGAAAGCAGTCGCCGCAGCCGTCCGAGTCCTACACACAAAGCGGGGACCGCCACCGGCGGCCCCCGCTTTCCGCACGTACGTGTTGTGGCCGGCGCTCAGTGGCCCCAGCCGACGGGCTCCTCGTGGCGGACGCTGTCCTCGCCGTACTCGCCGGTCCTGATCCGGATCGACTGCTCGACGGCGTAGACGAACACGCGGCCGTCGCCGACCGCGCCGGTGCGGCCCGCGGCCACGATCGCCTCCACAGCCGCGTCCGCCAGATCCGACGGGACCACGGACTCCACCTTGATCTTCGGCAGCAGCGAGATGTTCGCCACCTGGCCGCGGTATTGCTCCGTGTAGCCCTTCTGCCGGCCGCAGCCCACCACCTCGCTCACGGTGAGGCCCGAGACGCCCAGCTGATCGAGCGCGTCCTGGACGTCCTGGAGCCGCTCGTGCCGGATGATCGCTTCGATCTTCTTCATCTCGATCTAGCCCTCCTGGAGCTGGGTCGCCTGGGCCGCCATTCGCGCGTGCGTGACGGGTGCCGGCTGGCGCGGCGGCCATCCTGTCGGCATCGCCGGGGGACGGTACTCCGATCCCGGGACGGGCATGAAGGCCTCGGGGTAGCCCCACATGCCGTGCTCGACGATGTCGAGGCCGTAGCGCTCCTCGTTCTCCTCGACCCGGAGGCCGTAGACCTTCTTGATGGCGAGGAAGACGGCGTAGCTGGCGACGAACACCGAGGCGAACGCGGCGCCCACGCCGACGGCCTGGACGCCCAGCTGGTGGAACGAGCCCGTGTAGAACAGACCGCCGTCGCCGATCCCGTTCAGCTCCGCGAGCCGCGGACTCGTGAACAGGCCGCACGCGAGCGTGCCCCACACGCCGGCGATCCCGTGGGCCGAGAGCGCACCCACCGGGTCGTCCAGCCTGTGGTCGATCGCCACGATCGCGCCCACCACGATCACGCCGGCCACGAAGCCGATGATCGGGGCGGCCCAGAACTCGACATATCCCGACGGGGCGGTGATCGCAACGAGCGCCGCGATCGCCCCGTTGGCGGTCATGCCCATGTCGAACTTCTTCGTCATCAGGTAGCTCACGAGCATCGCGCCCAGGACGCCGGCAGCGGCGCCGAGCTGGGTGACCACCGCCACGTCGGCGAAGCGACCGCCGATCGCGCCCAGCGTCGAGCCCGCGTTGAACCCGAACCAGCCGAACCAGAGCACCAGGACCGCCAGGCCTACGAGCGGCATGTTGTGGCCGGGGATCACGTTCGGTTTGCCGTCATGCCCGTACTTCCCGAGCCGCGGGCCGAGCAGCAGCAACGCCGCGAGCGCGCCGGTGGCGCCCGTGAGGTGGACGACCGTCGAGCCTGCGAAGTCCTGCATCCCAAGGTTGGCCTGGAGCCATCCGCCGCCGAAGATCCAGTGGCTGATGATCGGGTAGATCAGCGCGCTGAACACGACCGCGTAGATCAGGTACGCGCCGAACTTGATGCGCTCGATCGTCGTGCCCCACACGATCGCCAGGGACACGGCACAGAAGACGAACTGGAAGAAGAACTTCGCGGGCACCACCGCCTGCGAGAACTCCATCGCGGGGAACAGCGACGGGTCTGTCGTCCCGAGGAACGTCCCGTGCGTGCCCGCGAACCAGCCGGCGCCTCCGAAAGCAATCGCGAAGCCGACCGCCCAGTAACAGATCGCCGCGATCGAGAAGTTCGCGAGGATCTTCGGCACGGCCGTACCGGCGTTCTTCATTCTGGAGAAGCCGACTTCCAGGAACAGGAAGCCGACCTGCATGAACATGACGAGCACAGCCGCGACGACGACCCAGGTGGTCTCGATCGCCGGGATGGCGTCCTTGAGAGTGGGTTCCATGACCCCCATAGTCGAAAAGGACGCCTGATACGTCATGCGCCCGGCGTACAGGATTCGCCCGGGGCGGTTTGTACAGGCGTCTAGCGAGTGAGCTACTCGCCGAGCGGCACTACGCGGGCCCTGATGCAGTCGGCTAGCTCGCGCGGGTCCACGCAGAAGAGGCTGTGGGGATCGCCCGCGGCCGCCCAGACGCGCGGGTGGCGGAGCAGCTCCTCGTCGAAGAGGACGGGCAGGTCGTGCCCGAACGGCGGTACGCCGCCGATCGCGAAGCCTGTGGCGGCGCGCACCTCGTCGGCCTGGGCCTGGCGGACCTCGGCCACGTCGAGCGCGTCGGCGACCTTCCCGACGTCCACGCGGTGCTGGCCGGAAGCCACGCACACGACGGGGTCACCGTCCGCCACGAACACGATCGACTTCGCGATCTCAGCCTCGCCGCAGCCGACGGCCGTGGCCGCTTCGGCCACCGTCCGGGTGGAGGCCTGGAGCCGCTCCACCTGCATCCGGATGCCAAGACCGCGGGCGCACTCCGCGAGCCTGTCCCTCACGCACGCACCGCCTGGCCGGACGGCGCCGTCTCGGCGGTGAGCTCCACGCCCGCCGCGTCGGCCAGCTCGGCCAGGGACTGCTGGACGTCGTCGGCGAACTCGTCGAGGTCCCACAGCAGGTCGTAGTCGCCCACCAGGCCGAAGTTGATCCTCCCGGCGTACGAGAGGAGCGCGATGCCGAGCGCCTGGTTCTTGGCCAGCGGCACCATCGGGAACGTGTCGACCAGCCGCTTGCCCGCGAGATAGAGCTCGATCTGTGGGCCCGGCACGTTCGTGACGACCACGTTGAAGAAGCGCTGGCGGGACGCGAGCCGCGACGCCTGCTCCATGATCGTCATCGGCGCGAAGCCGGACATCTGGGTGAGCACCTGCGCTCCGACCGCCTGTCCGCCTGACTTAAGGCCCTTCAGCTCCTCGCGCACGATGTCGAGGCGCGCGACGGGGTCCTCGCACCACACCGGCAGGGGGGCCATCATCGCGGCCACGCGGTTTCCGAGCGCGCCGCGCTCCACGTCCGCGCGCACGCTGACGGGGACCATGGCCTTCAGCTCCAGGCCGTTCGTGTTCTGGCCGCGACGCCTGAGGTGCCTGCCGAGGGCGCCGGCGACGGTGGCGAGCACCACGTCGTTGACGGTCCCGCCGAGCTCGTTCTTGATCGCCTTGACGTCGGCGAGGTTCACCCGCACCCACGTGAAGCGGCGGTGCGGCCCGATCGGGCGGTTGTACGGGCTCGGCGGCGCCGGGTTGAGGCCGGCCCACGCCATCGCGCCGATGCCCACCGCGGCGTCGCGCAGGCTCTCGGCCACGAGCCTCGGACCGCGGAAGACCGCTCGAATCGAGCGGACCAGCTCTGTCGGGATGGTCGCGCGCTCGACGATCGCCTCGCCGAGCAGCTGGGCCGCGGACGGGAGCGGGCGGGGGAGCCAGCGGTCGCCCGTGTCGGTCGGGGTGGCCGGCTGGGGCGAGGTGTCGAACAGCACGGACATGATGTCCACGCCGGAGATGCCGTCCACGAGCGCGTGGTGGGTCTTCGACAGCATGGCGAAGCGGTCGCCCTCCAGGCCGTCGACGAGCCAGATCTCCCAGAGCGGCTTGTCGCGGTCGAGCTGCTGGGAGAAGACGCGGCCGGCCAGCTCCTTCAGCTGCTCCTCGGAGCCGGGCGCCGGCAGGGCCGTGGAGCGGACGTGGTAGCGCAGGTTGAGGTGAGGGTCGTCCACCCACTTCGGCCGGCCCTGGCTGAACGGCACGAAGGCGAGCCGCTGGCGGTAGCGCGGCACGAGGCCGAGCCGGCGGTCGATCGCCTCCAGCAGGTCCTCGTACGGCGGCGGCTCGCCCTCGAAGATCATCACCCCCGCCACGTGCATGTGGGAGGAGGCGTCCTCGAGGTGGAGGAACGAGGCGTCGAGACCTGTCAGGCGGTCGGAGGACATGCTTGAAGGTTAGTCAGAGTGACAGGCTCAGCTGGTCGTCCGAGATCGGCTGCGAACCGTTCTCGTCCAGCCCGGCGACGCGCACCCCCAGAAGCCGCACCGGTCGGCGCGGATCGAGCCGCCTGAGGAGCTCGAGGGCGACCTGGCCGACGGTCCTCGAGTCGTTCACGGGCGCGTCGATGCTGCGGGCCCGGGTCACGGTGCTGAAGTCGTCGAAGCGCACCTTGATGCCGATCGTGCGGCCGCGGCGCTGCGCGCGGGCGAGCGTCTCGCACAGCTCGCCGGTCAGGCGGTGGAGCACCGGCTCGAGCTGCTCGAGGCCGCGCAGATCGCGGTCGAAGGTGGTCTCGCGCGACTCGGACTTCGCCACGCGGACGGTCTCGATGGCGCGATCGTCCTCGAAGCGCGCCAGCGCCGCGAGATGGGGGCCGAGCCGGGCTCCGAACCACTGCGTGAGCTGCTCGTCGGGGGTCGCTCCGAGCCGGCCGAGCGTCGCGATGCCGAGCTCCTCCAGCTTGGCGACCGTCTTCGGGCCGATGCCGGGGACAAGGCCGGGCGAGGCCTCGGCGAAGCGGAGCCGGGCGCCCTCGGCGGTGAGCTCGAGGAAGCCGTCCGGCTTCTCGGCATCCGAGGCGACCTTGGCAACCAGCTTGTTGGGCCCGATGCCGACGCTGGAGGTGAGTCCCGTGTCCGCCTTCACCGCCTCCTTGACCGCGCGCGCCGCCGACCGGTGACGCTCGAGCCCGGTGAGGTCGAGGTACGCCTCGTCGAGCCCCACGACCTCGACCCGGTCCACGTACTTCTTCAGCACCGTCATGAGCTCCTGGGAGCGCGCGCGGTAGGCCTCGAAGTCGGGTGGGATGAAGACGGCGTCAGGGCACAGCCGGCGCGCCCGCTCGGCGGGCGTGGCGGAGAAGATGCCGTAGCGGCGCGCCTCGTAGCTCGCGGTCGTCACGACCGCCCGCGGCCCGCTCCCGGCCACCACCACCGGCAGTCCCCTCAGCTCCGGGCGGCGCTGCAGCTCGACGCTCACATAGAAGGCGTCCATGTCGACGTGAGCGATCCTCACGACGACGAGGTTACGTGGGCTGGTGGATGGGACGGATCAGCATCTCGTTGACATCGACATGGGGAGGCTGGGTGAGCGCGAACATGACCGCGCGGGCGATGTCGTCGGCCTCGAGGGCGTTCGTCGGGCGATCGTCGAAGAACGGCGTGTCGACCATGCCGGGCTCGATCAGCGTGACCTTGATGTTGGTGTCGGCGATCTCGGCGCGCAGCGCCTCGCCCATGGCGGTCACGGCGTGCTTCGTGGCCGAGTAGAGCGAGCCCGGCAGCGTACGCCGGCCGGCGACCGAGCTGGTGAGGATGAAGTGCCCTCCGCCGCGGCGCTTGAAGTGGCCGAGCGTTGAGCGGATCGACAGCGCGGTGCCCAGGACGTTCGTGTCGATCATCGACTTCCAGTGCTCGACGGACTCCTCGAGGAAGCCGCGCTTCGCGCCGAAGCCGGCGTTGGCGAAGTAGACGTCGAGCGAGTTGAAGCGATCGAGCGTAGTCGTGACGAGCGCGCGGTGGTCGTCCCAGTCGGTGACGTCGCAGCGCACGGCGATCGCCTTCTCCTCGCCGCCGAGCTCCTCGGCGAGGCTCTCGAGCTTCTCCAGCGTGCGCGACGCGAGCACGACGCGGTAGCCGAACTCGACGGCGCGGTGGGCGGTGGCGGCGCCGATGCCGGTGCTGGCGCCCGTGATCACTAGGACTGGTTCGTCTGCCATGGGCGGTGAGGTTATTTACGCTGC
>JBEVKE010000066.1:0-9455 GCA_040509835.1 Thermoleophilaceae bacterium | reverse complement strand
GCGTGTACTACCGGGTCGGCGACGCCGCCCTGTACCGGCTCGCGAAGGCGGTGGGCATGCGGAGCTTCTCCATCGCGGGCTACTGGGCGAACGCGCACTTCAGCGCCGAGGACCAGGCGCGCCTCTTCAACCGCATCGACCGGCTGATCCCGACGCGCTCGCGCGCCTACGCGCGGGGGCTTCTGTCCTCGGTCGTCTCCTATCAACGCTGGGGCTTCTCGAGCTACGCCGGCGCGGCCGGGTTCAGGACGTTCTTCAAGGGCGGCTGGCGTGGCACGGGGCTGGGCCGGCTCGTGCACGAGGCCGCCCTGTTCGAGCGTCGTGACACTCGCGTGTCAATGGCCGTGCTCACCGACGGCAACCCGTCACACGAATACGGCACCGAGACGCTCCGGGGGGTGGCGCAGCGCGTGTTCGGGTCCCACGCCCGACGAGCCGGAGCGGCGCGAGCGGCGCAGGCCACCGGCGGCGACGAGTCGGTTCTCGGCGGCACCCCCGCAACCCGTCGCGCCGGCCTCGTGGACGTTCACAGGTACGCGCCGAGCATCCGGGTCAACCTCTCCTACCGAACGAAGCACAACGAGACCGGCAGGCCGCTGCCGGGCTACTGCGAGAATTGGGCGCTGATGCTCGTGCGCTGGGCGGAGCGCTCGGTCGTGGCGGCGCAGTGGGCACCTACATCGCGCGCCGCAGCCGCCACAACACCGGGAGCGCCGTGGACATCACGCTCGTCAGCGACAGCGACGGGAAGCGCCTCAGGATGGGCGGCTTCGCCTTGGGGCCGAGCTCGCACACCTACAACGCGCGCGGCCGGATCCTCCGCAACCGGTTGGCCCTGAAGAGCGGGATGGAGCGCTTCGGCTTCAGCGCCTACCTGAACGAGTGGTGGCACTTCGAGCACCGCATCCGCCCGAACCACTACCTGGACGTGACGCTGGGGTGCGGTCGCCATAATTGAGCCATGGCGGAGCGCACCGACCTCCTGCGCGTAGCGCTCGCGCAGATCAACTCCACCGTCGGCGACATCCGCGGGAACTCCCGCAGGATCTCCGACCAGATCGCGCGCGCCCGTAACGAGGGCGCTGCGCTCGTCGTCTTTCCCGAGCTCGCGCTGACTGGGTATCCGCCCGAGGACCTCCTGCTGAAGACCAGCTTCCTGGACGCCGCCCGCACCGCGCTCCGCGAGCTGGCGACCGAGACGAAGGGCATCGTCGCGGTGGTTGGCTATCCGGAGCAGGCAGAGGACGTCTACAACACGGCGGCGGTGCTGGCCGACGGCGCCGTCGTGGCGGGCTACCGCAAGATGTATCTGCCGAACTACGGCGTCTTCGACGAGCAGCGCTACTTCCAGTCGGGCGCCGAGGGCGCGATCGTCGAGGTGAACGGCGTTCCCATCGGGATCAGCGTCTGCGAGGACATCTGGGAGCCGGGTCCGCCGGCGATGAGCGAGGCGCTCGCGGGCGCGCAGGTGATCGTCAACCTGTCCGCGTCTCCGTACCGCGCGGGCTACGGCGCCCGCCGCGAGCGGATGCTCACGCAGCGCGCGGTGGACTATCTCGCGGCCGTCGTGTTCGTGAACACGGTCGGCGGCCAGGACGAGCTCGTCTTCGACGGCCACAGCCTCGCCATCGACCAGGACGGGCGCGTTCTCGCCCGTGCGCCGCAGTTCGAGGAGTCGCTCACGCTCTGCACGATCGACCCGCGGGCCATCGCCGCGGCGCGCCTCCGCGACACGCGCCACCGCGTGAACGTGCGCCGTCAGCGCAGGACGACGGGGATCGCGGAGCCGCCGGTGTTCACGCTCGCCGCCCTGGAGACCGAGCCCGTGGCCGAGCCGGCCGTGGTGTCGGGTGAGCTGGCTCCCACGCTCGGACCGCAGGCGGAGATGTACGGCGCGCTCCGGACCGGGCTGCGGGACTACGTGGAGAAGAACGGCTTCGAGCGGGTCGTGATCGCGCTCTCGGGCGGAATCGACTCGGCGCTGGTCGCGCTCATCGCCGTCGACGCGCTCGGATCCGATCGCGTCACCTGTGTGTCGATGCCCTCCCCCTACTCGAGCGAGGGCACGCGCGCGGACGCCCGCGCCATCGCCGAGAACCTGGGCGTCGACTTCCGCGAGATCGGGATCGAGCAGGCGATGACGGCATACGACGAGCTGCTGCGCGGGGCGTTCGAGGGGCGCGAGCCCGACGTGGCGGAGGAGAACATCCAAGCGCGCATCCGCGGCAACGTGGTGATGGCGCTGTCCAACAAGTTCGGCTGGCTCGTGCTCGCGACCGGCAACAAGTCCGAGATGTCGGTGGGCTACGCCACGCTGTACGGCGACATGGCCGGTGGCTTCGCGGTCCTGAAGGACGTCTACAAGGGCCAGGTCTACGAGCTGGTCCGGTGGCGGAACGAGCTGGAGGGCCGCGAGCTGGTGCCCGCCTCCGTGCTCGAGCGCCCGCCCTCGGCGGAGCTCCGCCACGAGCAGCGCGACGACGAGTCGCTGCCGCCCTACGACGTGCTCGATCAGATCCTCGAGGGCTACATCGAGGAGGACCTCGACGCCGCCGAGCTCGTCCACCGCGGCCTCCCCGCGCCGGAGGTCGAACGCGTGATCCGGATGGTGGACCGCGCGGAGTACAAGCGCCGCCAGGCGCCGCCCGGCATCAAGATCTCCACGAAGGCGTTCGGCCGCGACCGGCGGTTGCCGATCACGAACCGGCACGAGTCAACGGTCGACCCCTCGGAACGCCGCCTGCGGGCGCTCAAGTAGGTGGCGCGGTCCCCGCTCTGGGGCCTGGCGCTCTCGCTGCCGTTCGTCGGCCTGCTGCTCCTACTGGCCGCGCCGAGCGCGGACGTGCACTGGGAGGACCACCCGTCGCACTTCTGGCTCGTGCTCGGCACCGCCGCCCTGAGCACGACGCTCGCCTTCGCCACCAGCGGCATCGCCCTGCGCCGAGCTGACGCTCGCCTGTTCCTTATCTCGTTGTCGTTCCTGGCAGCCGCCGGGTTCCTCACGCTGCACGCGCTCGCCACCCCGGGCGTGCTCCTTGACGGTCCCAACCAGGGCTTCACGATCGCCACTCCCGTGGGCCTGCTCGTGGCCTCGGTGTTCGCCGGGTGGTCGGCGCTGCCTGTGCCGCCCGCGCGCTCGCGGGCGATCATGGAGCGCGCCCAGCTGCTGCGAGGCGTCCTGATCGCCGTGATGGTGGCGTGGGCTGCCGTCTCGCTCGGATCCGTGTCGCCGCTCGACGATCCGACTCCCGTCGAGCGCGCGGGCGGGGGCCTGGTCGCGCTCGCGCTGCTCGCGCTGATCCCGTACACGTTCGCCGCCTGGCGCTACGGCCTGATGGCGGTGCGGACCGGCGCTCCGCTCCTCCTGGCCGTGGCAAGCGCGTTCACGCTGCTGGCGGAGGCGATGGTGGCGGTCGCGCTGGCGCGCAGCTGGCACGCGAGCTGGTGGGAGTGGCACGTGCTCATGCTCCTGGCCTTCGGCACCATCGCCTACAGCGCGTCGCGCGAGGACGGAGAGGAGCGGTTCAGCGACCTGTACCTGGACCAGACGGCGGCCGGGAAGCGCGAGGTGAGCGTCATGTTCGCCGACCTGGAGGGCTTCACCACCTTCTCGGAAGGACGCGATCCGCGCGAGGTGTCGGAGATGCTGAACGCGTATCTGCGCGTAGCGATTCCCCCGATCGTCCGCCAGCACGGCGGCGAGATCGACCGTCTGATCGGCGACGCCATCATGGCCACCTGGGGCACGCGCGGCGACCAGCCGGATCACGCCCGCCGCGCCGTGGACGCCGCACTCGCCATGCAGCGCGAGACCGGCCGGATCGCGGCGGAGCACCCGGGCTGGCCGCGCTTCCGCGCGGGCGTGAACACCGGCGAGGCTCTCGTGGGCCTGCTCGGCGCGGAGAGCGGCCGCAGCTACACCGTCATCGGCGACACGGTGAACCTGGCCTCTCGGCTCGAGGGCGAGGCGCCGGCGGGGCGCGTCGTGATCGGCGAGGCGACGCTGGGGGCGCTGCCGGAGCTGAAAGCGGAGCCGCTGGAGGCGCTGCGCGTGAAGGGCCGCAGCGGCACCGTCAACGCGTATCTCGTGGCCTGACCGCGATCGTCACTCGAGAAATCGCGCACAGCCGGTCCCGGTCGTCCGTGAAGCGGATGTCCCAGACCCAGGATGTACGGCCGCGGTGGATCGGCGCGCCCTCGGCGTGCACCAGACCCTCGGTGACCGGCCGGAGGAAGTGATTGTCGTTGGCCTGGCCGACGGCGATGTTGCCGTCGCCCGCGACCGCCTGGAAGGTGGCCACGGACGCCATCGACTCGGCCAGCGCCATGTACGCGCCGCCGTGGACCAGCCCGAATGGCTGCTGAACGCGCTTCTCGGCGGCGAATCGTCCCCGCACCCGATCCGGTCCGGCCTCCAGCAGCTCGAAGCCCAGAGTTTCGTCCAGCGTGCCCGGCACGGGATAGCTGTCGACCGGCGGGTCCACTCCGGCGGGCACACTACAGTTCGCGCGGAAATGGCCACCTTCGAGCAGCTCTCGCCCGAGCAGCGGGCGATCGTCGAGCTAGTCCTGCGTCAGGGAAAGACGTACGGCGAGCTGTCCGACATGCTGGATCTGCCCGAGGGGCGGGTGCGCGAGCTGGCTCGTGACGCGCTCGTCGAGCTGGCGCCCGTGAGCGTCCGCGGGGTCGAGGAGGACTGGCGCGGCCAGCTGGCCGACTACGTGCTCGGCCAGCAGTCCGGGCCCGAGGCGACCGCCACGAAGGGCCACCTGAGGCGCTCCGAGGCGGCCCGCAGCTGGGCCCGCTCGCTGCTCGACTCGCTCGAGCAGTTCTACGCGAACGGCTCGGTGCCGGCGATCCCGGAGGGCGAGCGCGGCCGCCGCGCGGCCGCGGGCCCGCGGGAGCCGCGGCAGCCGCGCGAGGCGAATGGCACAGGCTTGAGCCTGTCCCCGTTACAGGCCGACCGCCGCTGGCTGATGGCCGGAGCCGCGGCGCTCATCGTGATCCTGCTGGCGGTGGTCATCTGGCCCGTCGGCGCGCTCACCGGGGGCGACGACAACAAGAGCAACAGCTCGGCGAGCTCGAGTGCAGCCACGCAGACCACCGGCGGGCAGTCCACGACCGGCCAGGCCGGTCAGACCTCCGGCGCGCCGGCCGGCATCGCGATCGTGGTCGAGCGGAACGGCAAGAAGCAGCTGCTCGTCCAGGCGGCTCGGCTCACGCCGAGTGGGCAGAGCCAGGGCTACTACGTGTGGCTCTATAACAGCCCGACGGACGCCAAGTCGCTCGGCGGCCAGGTCACCGACCAGAACGGCAACTACCAGGCAATCGGGCCTCTCCCCGCCGACTACAAGAACTTCAAGTACATCGACATCTCGCGTCAGCAGGTCGCTGGCAGCGCGACCGTCAAGCACTCGGGCAACTCGGTTCTGCGCGGCAAGATGCCGACCCTCAAGAAGTCGACCGCGCAGAACGGCAAGACGGCGGCCATCGGCCAGACCGTCCTGACTCCCCCCGCCTAGGTCAGTCGGGCAGCAGCTTGCCCGGGTTCATGATCCCGGCTGGGTCGAGCCGCTCCTTCGCGGCGCGCAGCACCTCGATGCCGAGCTCGCCGTCCTCGGCGGCCAGCCACCGGCGATGGTCGCGGCCGATCGCGTGATGGTGGGTGATCGTGCCGCCGCCGGCCACGATCGCCTCTGACGCGGCGGTCTTCGCCGGCCGCCACTGGGCGAGCGCGTCGTCCTCCTGGCGCGCCAGGAACGTGAAGTACAGGGACGCGCCCGACGGATACAGGTGCGACACGTGGCACATGACCAGCGGCTGCGTGCCACGGCCCGCCAGGGACGCGCGGAGCGCCTCTCGCACCGCGTCGTGCAGCTTCCCGAGGTTCGACCACGACGTGGCCGTCTCGAGCGTGTCCACCAGCACCCCGCGATCGAGCAGCTCGTCGCGCAGGTACGGGGCGGCGAAGCGGCCTCGGTACCAGGCCTCGCCCGGGCGGTGCCCGAGCGACACCCCTCCCCCGGCCCGCAGCAGCCCGGCGGCCACGCGGCGCCGGTCCTCGACCTCCTCCTCCGGGCCCTCGAAGCCCACGATCGCCAGGCAGCCGCCCTCGTGGCCGCGCATCCGCAGGTAGCGGCGGCCGAGCTTCTCGGCGGTGCCGCCCGAGGACGCCAGCGCCATGGTCAGGCGCGTCTCGTCCTCGTCCGAGAGCCGGTTCACGTCCGCCGCCGCGCGGGCCTGCTCCATCACCCGGAACGCGTCACAGCCCTCCGCGAAGCTGGCGAACGACCATGCCTCGTACCGGCGGGCCGCCGGGGCGGGCCGGACGCGCAGCGTCGCCTCGCAGATCACCCCCAGCACGCCCTCCGAGCCCACCACCAGCTCGCGCAGGCTCGGCCCGGCAGCCGAGGCCGGCACGGCCTTCGTGCCGAGCTCGCCGGCCGGTGTCACGCAGCGCACCGCCTCCACCAGCTCGTCGATGCGCCCGTATCCGGTCGAGGCCTGGCCCGCGGAGCGTGTGGCCACCCACCCGCCGAGCGTCGAGTACTCGAACGACTGCGGGAAGTGGCCGAGCGTCACGCCCTCCTCGCGGAGCCGCCGCTCCAGCTCCGGCCCCAGCAGGCCGGCGTCGGCGCGTGCGGTGAGCGAGGTCAGGTCCACCTCGAGCGTGGCCGTCAGCCGGCTGAGATCGAGCGACACGGCGCCCGCGAAGCCCTCCCGCACCGGCTCCACGCCCCCCACGACGCTCGTGCCGCCGCCGAACGGCACCACCGCCACGCGGTGCTCGGCGCACAGGCCGAGCACGGCCGCCACCAGCTCCGCGGAGCCCGGGAACAGCACGGCGTCCGGTGCGCTCGACGCGTCGCCCGAGCGGATCCGCACCAGATCCGGATACGAGCGGCCGACCGCGTGCGCCACGCGCGTCTCGCGGTCGTCGCGCAGGCCCTCGGAGCCGAGCGCCGTCGCGAGCTGCTCGCGCAGCTGCGCGGGCAGGCCGGGCTCGGGCAAAGAGACCTTTTCGAAGGGCACGGGCGGCTTGCGGACGCTGGGGTCGGCGCCGAGCTCGTCGCCCAGCAGGTCCTCGGCAGCGGGCGAGAGCGGGACGGCGTGCCCGTCCTCACCCCAGCCCCACCAGCGCATCAGGGCTCGTCTCCGAGCAGCCCGGCCAGCCCCTCGAGGGCCGCCTCCGCCTGGCGCCGCGCCGCCGCGCGCAGCTGGAACGGGCTGAAGCGGGCCCAGCCGCGAGGGCGCTGGTCGAGCGTCAGCCTGACCTTCGTCCCGCCGCCCCCGTCCGGCGCCAGCGCGATCTCGGTGGTGGACTCGCGCAGGAGCCGCTCGAACGGCGACGCCTCCACCTCGTGCCGCCACCGAACGCGCTCGGGCTCCTCGGCCTCGACGAGCGAGTAGTCCGCGCGCACCGACTTGCCGGTCTTCGACACGAGCACGGTGGTCCATGCCTCGCGGCTGGCCTCCTCCACGCGCGAGACGCCGGGCCACCACGCCGCCAGGCGCGTGGGGTCGCTCACGACCCGCCACACCTCGGCGGGCGGCGCAGGCACCACGCGTTCGCGGCGCACCACCATCACTCGTCGTCGATCACGACCCGCGAGCGCCCGTCATACGCGGCGAGCTGCTCGCGGCCGCCAAGGACCGCCAGCTCGATCACGAACGCGCATCCTGCCACGACGCCGCCGGCCTGCTCCACCAACTTGCAGAGCGCGCCGGCGGTGCCGCCAGTGGCCAGCAGGTCGTCGTGCACCAGCACCCGGGCGCCCTCGCGTATCGCGTCCGAGTGCACCTCGAGCGCGTCCGACCCGTACTCGAGCGCGTACTCGACCGACGCCACCCCGCGCGGGAGCTTTCCCGGCTTGCGAGCGAGGATGAAGCCGGCCTCGGCCTCGACCGCCACCGCCGCGCCGAGAACGAAGCCGCGCGCCTCCGCCGAGATCACAGCGTCCACCTGCCACTCGCGCGCCATGGCGGCGAGCTCGTCAACGGTGTACCGGAGCGCCTTCGCGTCGAGGAACAGCGGGGTGATGTCCTTGAAGACGATCCCCGGCTTCGGGAAGTCGGGAATGTCCTGTATGTAGTCCTCGAGACGCACGGAGCCGCGTCAGCGCGCGAGCTTGCGGAGATCCCGGATGAGGAGCAGGTGCTTCAGGTGGGACGCGACGGCCGCGAGGTTCTCGAGCGCCTCGACCGCCTCCTTGCGCCGCTCCGGGTTCCGGGACCGGAGAGCTGGGGCGAGGATCTGCTCGAGCAGCGCCGCCTCGCGGTCGGCTGAGGTGCGGAAGACGCGCAGGTTCCTGCCGCCCACGCCGAACCGCTTCAGCTCGCCGACGGCCCGGACGATCTCGCGCTCGGTGTCGTCGTAGAAGGTCTCGCCGTCGCGGCGCTCGCCCTTGATCACGCCGAAGTCCTCGAGCTCCTTCACGAGCGACTGGTCGGCGCCGGTCTCGTCGAGCACCTCGGACAGCCGGTACAGCGAGCCCGGGCCGCGCAGCGCGAAGGTCGTGCGCCTGACGGCGGCGCGGGCCTCGGCGGGCGCCTCGCCGCCGCTCACCTCGGTGTCCGCTCGCCCGGCGGCCAGCTCCTGGCGAATCACCCGCAGCGGCAGGAACTCGTCGCGCTGAAGGCGCAGGATCGTGCGCAGCCGGTCCACGTCCGCCGGGGAATAGAGCCGGTAGCCGCCGGGCGTGCGCCGCGGGGCGAGCAGCTTCTGGTCCTCGAGGTAGCGGATCTTCGAGATCGAGATGTCCGGGAACTCGCGCTCGAGCTGCTTGGTCACGGCGCCGATCGTGAGCGCTTTCTCCTTGCGCGGCGGGGCCTCCCTGCTGGCTTCCGAGGTGCTCACCGCTCCTCCAGGTAGGTCAGCTTGTACTTGCCCACCTGCAGCTCGTCGCCGTCCTGTAGGCGGTGAGACTCGATCCTGCGGCGGTTCACGTACGTCCCGTTCAGGGAGCCCAGGTCGTCGATGTAGAGCCCGTCACGGCGCCGCACGAGCAGGGCGTGGTTGCGGGAGACCGTCACGTCGTCGAGGAACACCTCGGCTTCGGGGCTGCGGCCGATGGTGTTGCGCTCGCCCGTCAGGTTGAACGCCTCTCCGGAGCGCCCGCCGCCCGACCGGATCACGAGCGTGGCGCCCTCATGGGTCATCTCCTCGAGATCGACCGGACGCAGCTCGCCGGTCTCGTCCACCTGGTAGACCTCGGTCGTGTCGCCCTGCTTCGTCTCGGCCTGGTCGCCGAGGAACGCCCCGCACTTCTGGCAGTAGTTCGCGCCCTCGGCGTTGGCGAAACCGCACTCGGGGCAATGCATTGCTACTCGATGTCCGCGTCCGCCGGGATGCCCTTGCCAGCAAGGATGTCGGTGAGCTGCTGGACGTCGGCGCCGCTGATCACGGATTCGCCCTCCTCATGCTTCTTGCGCAGCCGGTTCACCAGCTCCGCGCG
>JBEVKE010000065.1:0-18466 GCA_040509835.1 Thermoleophilaceae bacterium | reverse complement strand
AGTGTCCGCACGTGGTTGTACGCGATCGCCCGCAACCGGATCATCGACGCCCACAGGCGCGCGGCGGTGCGCCCGAAGCGCGCCGATGACGAGAACGCGCTCGAGGGCGCGGCTGAGATCGACGCCGCGCTGGACCAGGCCGTGCTGCGCTGGCAGGTCACGGCTGCGCTCGCGCGCCTGTCGCCGCAGCATCGCGAGGTGATCAGGCTGGCCCACTACGGCGGACTGACCATGCGCGAGATCGCGGACAGGACGGGCGTGCCGATCGGCACGGTCAAGAGCCGCACCTCGTACGCGCTGCGCCACCTGCGGCTCATCTTCGACGAGATGGAGATCGAGCCGTGAGCGGCTGCCGCAGCCACGCGGAGCAGGTGGGCGCGTACGGGCTCGGCGCGCTCGAGCCGGACGAGATGGAGGAGATGCGTGCCCATCTCGCCGGCTGTCCGCGATGCGCCGCCGAGGTGCGCTCGTTCTCCGAGCTCCCGGCGATGCTGGACCTCGTGGGTGCCGACGCTGAAGTCGCCGTGCCGTCACCGGGGCTGGAGGAAGAGGTGCTCGACCGCTACGTGCGCGAGCGCGCGCGGGCGACGCCGCGCCGGCGGCGCTGGCCGCGCCTGGCGATTCCGGCCGTGGCCGTGGCGGCGCTCGTGGCGGCGCTCCTGGTCGTGGTCCTCCCCGGCGATACGAGCACCGCCTACGCGCACGCCGAGCTCTGGAGCCTGCCGGCGGGCGGCGGCGCCGAGGGCACGGCGGACGCGGCCAAGGTCCCGGCCGGCACCCGCGTGAAGCTGCGCGCCGATCATCTTCCGGTCAGCCGCGGGACGACCTACGAGCTCTGGTGCGTGCGCACCGACGGACGCTGGATCAACGGCGGAAGCTTCCAGGCGCGGGCCGACGGCACGGCCGCCGCGGAGCTGACCGCCGCGGTGAAGCCGGGCGAGTACCACGTGGTCGTGATCACCCGCCGCTCGGCCTCCGGGACGCGCGGCGCGGAGGTCATGCGGGGCAAGCTCACCTACTGAACCCGGGTTGGCGGGGGTGCGTAGACCCCTCCATGCGCGCTTTCTCCTTCATAGCCCTCCTCTTCGCCTTCGCGATCCCGGTCGCGGGCTGCGGCGGCGATGACGACAGCTCGTCCTCGAGCAGCGGCAGCAGCTCGGGCGGGACCAACTCGAACACCACCAGCAGCAGCGGTGGCGCGACGTCCGGCGGTGGCGCGGCCGGCAGTGTCCTGAAGATCGCCGCCGACCCGAGCGGTGCGCTCAAGTTCGACAAGACGTCGCTGTCCGCCAAGGCCGGGAACGTCACGATCGTCATGACGAACACGTCCAGCGTCCCGCACGCCGTCGAGCTCGAGGGCGGCGGCATCGAGAAGAAGGGCGCCGTCATCACCGGTGGCGGCAGCGTCTCCAGGGTTACCGCCAACCTGAAGCCCGGCAAGTATGAGTTCTACTGCCCGGTCGACGGCCACAAGGCGGCCGGCATGAAGGGAGAGCTGACCGTCAGCTGAGGTCGAGCGGCCGGCCCGGAACCGGCGACGACTGCATGATGGAGGTGGTGGTCTGACCGAGGACGGTGAAGCGGTCGATCACCTCCTCCAGATGCATCACGTCACGAAGGTGGGTGCGCATGACGTAGCAGTCGTCGCCGGTCACCCGGTGGCACTCGACCACCTCGGGGGTGTCGCGCGCCCGCTCCGCGACGTTCTCGATCTGGCCCGGTGACGGCCGCACGCGGATGATCGCGCTGAGCGTCAGGCCGACCGCCCGCGGGTCGATCTCGGCGCGATAGCCGCGGATCGTCCCGCTCTGCTCCAGTCGCTGGAGCCGCTCGGCCACGGCCGGTGACGACAGACCCACGCGCCGGCCGAGCTCGGCGAGCGACAGGCGGGCGTCGCGCTGGAGCTCGGCGATCAGAAGGCGATTCGTATCATCGAGCAGTCCATTCGAAGCCATCTGACGCAGAATACCGTTGATTGGCCATGTACGGGTCGCGGATGCTGAGCGAGCCTGTCGGGCGTGAGCGTTTCGCAGCGAGTGCCGCCGCACGTCTGGTTCGTCGTCAGCGCCGTCTTCCACTACCTGGGCCCGGCGTTCGCGGTGCTGCTGTTCGCCCGCGTCGACGTGCTCGGGGTGGCCTGGCTGCGGATCGCGTCGGCCGCACTCGTCCTTGCCGTCTGGCGGCGGCCCTGGCGGGGGTTCGGGCGTCTCGAGCGCGACGGCAGGTGGCTGCTCGTGCAGTGGGGAGCGGTCCTCGCCTTGATGAACGCGTGCTTCTACCTGGCCATCGACAGGCTTCCGCTGGCGACGGTCGCGGCGATTGAGTTCCTCCCGGTGATCGCGCTCGCCGCGCTCGGAGCGCGTTCGCAGCGGAACGTCGTGGCGCTGTCCATCGCGGTCGCGGGCGTCTATGTGCTGACCGGCGTGCACCTCGCCGCCGAGCCGCTCGGCATCGCGTTCGCCCTGGCCAACGCGGTTCTGTTCGCGATGTACATCGTGATGGCCCATCGCGTGTCGCGCCACCGGGCACTGACGGGCCTCGACGGTCTCGCCGCCTCGATGCTCGTGGCGGCGGTCGTGGTCACGCCGATCGGCGGCTGGCAGGTCCTGCCCGTACTGAGCGATCCGGTCGCGCTGCTGGCCGGCGTGGGCGTGGGCCTCTGCTCGTCGGTGATCCCCTACGTGTCGGACCAGCTCGCGATGCGGCGGCTGCCGCGGGCCACCTACGCGCTGATGGTGTCGCTGCTGCCGGCCACCGCGACGGTGATCGGGATCGTCGTGCTCACGCAGATCCCGTCGGCGCGCGAGCTGACGGGCGTGGCGCTCGTCATCGCCGGCGTTGCCATCCACCGCGACCCGCCGGAGCCGTCCCGGCGAAGCGCTCCAGCGGAACCAGCAGCGCGGTCGGCCCGGGCCAGTGCTCACGCATGAGCCGGGGCCCGGCGCTCCGCAGGAGGCCCCTGAGGACGAGCGCGACGATGATCGCGTCATCCAGCTGGCCCGCGACCGGGATGAAGTCCGGCACGAGGTCGAACGGGAACGCGAGGTACACCAGCGCGAACGCGGACGCTACCTTCCATGCCGTGGAGACGCGCGGGTCTCCGAGCAGCCGCTTGAAGAGCACGGCGCAGTGAGGCACGAGCTTCGCGATCAGGCGAAGATCCCACTGCCGCGAGCCGATCGCGATCGCGACGATCAGCCCGGCGTAGACCACGGCGAGCACGATCAGGATGAGGGCGAGCCAGCCCACGGTCAGGCCGCGTCGCGGAGGTTCGCGAGGGCGGCCAGCGCCTCCTCGTCGTGGGTCTTCGGCGAGACCTTGGGGATCACGTGCGCCACCCTGCCGTCGGCGTCGATGATGAACGTGGCGCGCTGCACGCCCCAGAACGTCTTCCCGTACATCGACTTCTCGCGCCAGACGCCGTAGCTGTCGGCCACCGCGTGGTCCTCGTCCGCGAGCAGGCTGAAGTTCAGCCCCTGCTTGTCGTGAAAGCGCTTGACCGCGTCCACCGGGTCGGGCGAGGCGCCCAGGACCACCGCGCCGGCGTCCTCGTAGTCCGGCAGGTGGTCGCGCACGCCGCACGCCTGCGTTGTGCAGCCCGGCGTGTCGGCCTTCGGGTAGAAGTAGAGCACCACGGGCCGGCCGCGCAGGTCGGACAGCCGGACCGGCCGCCCGTCCTGGTCGGGCAGCTCGAAGTCGGGAGCTTGATCGCCCGTCTCAACGATGGGGGCTGTCCTTTCGCTCGTCAAAGCCGTGACACCTGGGAGGGATCCTAGGGGCATGACGCGCTTCAATAAGCTGGCGGCGATGCTGCGTGCCGCTCGGAGGCGCCTTGCTGCGCTGCGTCATCGCGACCTGTACGCCCTCATGCTTGAGATGCGTGGACGGCTCGAGCAGTTGGAGACACGGGTCGCTCAGACAGCGCAATCAGGAGCCGCCCTGCATGGGACCTACGTTGGCGATGGGCGGATGCTTGTGGAGACGACATGGGGCGGCAGACTGCTGATCCCGGCTGACGACCTGAGCCTGATGCCCGAGCTGGTGGCACGCGGCACCTATGACGTGCCGTTCACCGCGTTCGTCCAGCGCCACGTTCACCCGGGGGACGTGGCCATCGACGTCGGCGCCCACGTCGGCCTGTTCACGCTGCTGCTGGCGTACCAAGTCTCGGAGCGCGGGCGCGTGGTGGCCTACGAGCCGCACCCGCGGCTCGTGTCGATCCTGCGGGACAACGTCGCGATGAACTGGCTGGACGACCGCGTCGACGTGGTCCCGCGCGCGGCCGCCGCGGACGCTGGGCGGGCCCAACTCCTGATGCCCCAGCGGTTTCAGATGCTGAGCAGCATCCACGCCGGCGAGGAGCTGCTGGTCTCGGGGCATCGCGGTGACCGCGTCGAGAGCGTCGAGGTCGATACCGAGCCACTCGATGCATGGCTCGGGCGGCTCGAGCGGATCGACCTGCTCAAGGTGGATGCAGAGGGCGCCGAGGAGCAGGTGTTCGCGGGCATGGCGGGACTGCTGGAGTCGGACGCCGTTCGGCGCATCTGCTTCGAGATGATCCGGCCGTCACTGGGTGACGACTGGGAGCCGTTCGCGCGCCGCCTGAAAGCGCTGGAGGCGCAGGGCTGGCGGTTCGCGACGCTGACCGACTCGGGTCTCATCGAGCCGGCTGAGCTCGACGGACTGCTGGAGCGCGGCTGGTGGTCGCAGGTCGTGATGCTCCGCGCCGACGAGCTGTCCTAGCTGCTCGCCTGGCTCGATCATCACTTGAGCAGCCTCGACAGCCTACGGTCCTTGAGCACCCGGCCGCCCGTCTGCTCCTCCGGGCAGTAGCACATGACGTAGTCCTTGAAGTGGATCGCCTCGATGCGCGCGCCGCAGCGGGGACAGTCCTCGCCGGCCCTCCTGTGCACCTTCAGCGGCATGGGCATCTTGTCCGGGATCGTGTCGCCCACCACTTGCTCGTAGTGCGCGAGCGCGCCGCCGAGCTCCTCGTCCATAGCCGCGTGCAGCGCGTCGATCTCCTCGTCGTCGAGGTCGGCTCCCTTCTGGAACGGCGACAGCCGCGCGGTCCACAGGAGCTCGTCCACCCACGAGCGGCCGATCCCGGCGATCGTCCGCTGGTCGCGCAGCAGCGGATGGAGGTGGCGCGGCTGGTCGAGCAGCTTCGCCAGCTCGTCGACGGGGGGAGGCGGATACGCGTCCGGGCCCAGCGTCGCGACCGCCTCGTCGTCCGCCACGGCCTCCGTGGGCAGCAGCTTCGCCCAGGCGCGCTGCTTCGTGCCGAACTCGCGCAGGCGCAGCTCCCGCCCGTCATCGAGCCGGACGAGGATCCGCGAGGCGCGGTCGCGCAGCGACGCGCGCCCGTCGAAGAGCTGGAGCCGCCCCGCCGACATCAGGTGGACGAGCAGGGTCAGGTCACCGGCCTCGACCGCCAGCATCTTGCCGATGCGGCGCACGCCGTGCAGCTCCCTGCCGGCGAGCGTGTCGAGCGGCGGGTCGAACGTCTTGAGCGAGACCAGCCCGGGCGCCAGCGCGGATTCCACGCGCGCGCCCGCCACGCCGGCCGACAGGCGGCGCGCGGTGATCTCGACCTCGGGCAACTCGGGCACGCCTCAAGACTAGGCTGAGAGCGATGCGAATCTCGGTCGCCGCAGACGAGCGCACCGGCGTTGCGGACGCCGTCCTGCGCGAGCTCGAGCGGCGCGGGCACGAGCCGGTCGTCCACGGCGCGCTGAGCGCCGAGGAGCGCGACGACTGGGCGTGGGCGAGCGAGGCCGCGGCCCGCGACGTGGCCGACGGCCGAGCGGAGCAGGGCATCGTCTGCTGCTGGACCGGAACAGGGGCGTCGATCGCGGCCAACAAGGTGCACGGGATCCGCGCGGCCCTCTGCGCCGACGCCGAGACCGCCCGCGGCGCGCGCAGGTGGAACGACGCGAAC
Organism: Thermoleophilaceae bacterium; assembly: GCA_040509835.1. Lineage (GTDB taxonomy): Bacteria > Actinomycetota > Thermoleophilia > Solirubrobacterales > Thermoleophilaceae > JACVRW01. Next base: position 12,525 of record JBEVKE010000065.1, on the reverse strand, counting down.
GTGCTGGCGCTCTCGCTGCGCACCACGAGCGAGGCGCTCCTGACCGAGATCCTCGACGGCTGGTTCGAGGGAGCGCCGAGCGGCGACGAGGACGACGTGGCGAACGTCCGGCACGTGGACGAGATCGCCTGACAACGACGGCGCTGAGGGAGTCGGGTTGGGCGTTTTATGTCCCCACCTCGGTACATAAGTCGACCCACCCCCGCTCAGGCCGCCCTTCACTGCCGTCGTTCGCCGGGGCTAGCGGGCGGCTCGCGTGGCCGTCGCCGCGGTGAGCGCCGGCCCGTAATGGGCGAACGCAGACCTGCCGCGCAGGCGGCCCCTGTTCGCCATCGCCGCGAAGGTGCCGGGCACGCCCAGCTTCGGCCTCACGGTCGCGCGGCCACGGCGGTTCGTCGTAGCCCTGAACCCGGCCAGTCTGACCCTGGCGCCTACGACCGGGCGGCCGCGCCGCGTCACGGTCACGTTCACCGTCGGCGTGAGGCTCGTCGCGTTCGGCGAGCGGGTCGTGACCTTCAGCCCGCGGCCGGCCCAGCGGCCCGAGGCGAAGTGCAGCATGCCGACGCTCGGCCCGAAGGTCGGCTGCGCGGCGAGCGGCGCGACGAGGTAGTGGAGCCGCCCGCCGAGCAGTGGCAGCTGCGTCAGCCCCTCGGACTCGCCCTGCACGTTCGGGAGCTCGAGCTCGAGCCGGCGGGCTCCGGTCGTCGTGTTGACCGACCACACCTGGTAGGTCGTGCCCTGCGAGCCGGCGAGCATGAGCCGTCCGCGGTAGAAGGCCGCTCCCGTGACGCCGCTCGGGGGCACGGCGCCGGTGAGTCGCCGCACCGAGTGGATCGGCGCCGCTCCAGGAGCCGCGTTCGCCGGGCTGACACTCGATGCGTCGTACGCCAGTAGATCGGCTCCGCTCGAGGTCCAGAGCAGCTGCCCGTGGGGCGAGGCCTCGACCCACATCGCCTTCGGGATCTCCGCCGGGTCGAGCTTGACGTGGTACTGGAACGCGAGCGTGGCGGGGTCGGCCACCCCGATCGAGCCCGTGCCGCAGGTGTTCCCGCCGTTCGGCCCGCCGGGCGTGTAGCACTCGAGCGGCAGCAGGACGCGGCCGCCCTGGTAGCCGATGTCCCCCACGTGGTTGTAGCCCTCCGTCGCGAGGACGAGCGGCGGGATCACCGGATCGACCGAGCCGGTCTGCTTCAGGCTGGGCGCGGTCCGGTGCAGGCCGGTGAAGATGCCGGAGAAGAACAGCGGCTTTCCCGGCCCCTGGGCCGCCACGCCCTGCCAGTAGTTGTTCGGGACGGAGCTCCAGCCGGTAAGCGTCCAGCGGCCAGGGTCGCGCGCCGTGGCCGGCGCGCAGAGCACCAGCGCGAGCGCCATGGTTGCGGCGGTGATCCGCACGGCTCTCATCGGCTCAGCGGATCACGAAGAAGTTGCGCGGGGTGATCTTCTTGTCGAAGTCGTCCACGACCGTGAGCTTGCCGCGATAGGTGCCGCGCTTCAGCCGCTTGAGCGTGAAGCTGTGGCTGCCCGCGTCGAGCCGTCCCTTCTTCACGGTGCGGCGCGACGGCCCGCTCAGCTTGTACGTGACCGTGGCCGGCTCGTTCAGCAGGAAGCTGATCTTCACCCGGTGGCCGGTCCGCTTCGTCTTGAACTTGTCGAGCGAGTCGACCACGGTGTCGGTGCCCACCTCGATCGAGCCCTTCATGAAGTCCCGGTGCTGGAGGCACACGTACTGGTACTTCCCCGGCGTGTTGAACTGGTGCGAGAAGCTGGTACCGGACGGGTTCGTGCCGGTGTCGGCGGACTTCCACGAGTCGGGCTGACCGCCCAGGCTCGCGCTCGTGTGGCCGTTGACCGTGAAGTTCCAGGTCTCGGTGTCGCCGACGCTGATCTTGCGCTCGGCGGGCTGGAACTCGAAGTCGACGACCTGCGTCTGCCAGTCGAACGCCGCGGCGGCGGGGGCGGCGAGGACGAGGCAGAGCAGGATCGCGAGCGGGAATGCGAGTCGGTTCGGTCTCACGCGCCGGAAGCTTAGACACGACAACCGGCGCCACCTGAGCGAAACTGCGCCAGAACCATGCGACTCGGACTCCGCGGACGCATCGCCCTCCTCGTCTTCGTGGCGCTTGCGCCCCTCACGATCGCTGCGGTCATCACCGAGCTGACCGAGAGGCGGGTCGGGCGCGAGCGGGCCGAGCAGGAGGTGCTCGACAGCGCGCAGGTCGTCCGCGCGGACGTGCGGCGGGTGATCGAGAGCACGGCCGGCTTCCTCGTGCCGCTCGCCCGCGATCTCGAGCGGCACCCTGGCCGGCAGAGCTGCGAGCGGCTCCTCGGCCTCGTCCCGCGGTCGACGAGCCGCTACAGCTCGATTGGCTTGGCCACTCGCGACGGGACGGTGGTCTGCGGCGCGACGCGGGCGGGTGTCATCCGCCCCGCCGCGGCGCCAAACCTCGAGCGCGCCCCCTGGTTCAGGTCCGCGATTGAGTCGGGTCGGTTCGTGCTCGGCGACTACACCGCCGACCCGCTGGTGGGCACCGGCGCGCTCGTGGCGGCGCAACCGCTCCCGACGGGACCGCGGCGGTCGAAGACGCTGATGTTCGCCGGAATCGACACCCGCTCGCTTGGCGAGGCGGCGAGTCTCCACGAACCGGCCAGCGATACCACCGTTGTCCTGCTCGACGGCCACGGGACGATCCTGGCGCGCGTGCCGCCGCTGGCGGGCACCGTCGGGCGGAAGCTGCCCGATCAGCCGCTCGTCAGCACCGTGCTTCACGGGCAGCAGGGAACGGCGGAGGTCGAGGGCCTGGACGGCGTGATGCGCATCCAGGGATTCACCCCCGTGACCGGAATGGGCGGCGCGGAGTTGTACGTCGCCGCGGGTCGGCCCTCCTCCGTGGTGTACGCGGAACCGAACGATGCCCTGAAGCGATTCATCTCGCTCGGGGTCGTCGGGCTCGCGCTCGCTCTCCTGCTGAGCTACCTCGCGACGAAGCTCCTACTGGAGCGCTGGACGTCGGCCGTCGTCGACTCGGCGCGCCGCTTCGGCGCAGGCGACCTCACCGCGCGAGCGCCCGAGCCGCGCGGGTTCGCCGAGCTCACCGCCGTCGCGAACGCGCTGAACACCGCCGCCGAGGAGATCGAGCGCCGCCAGGGGGAGCAGGCGAAGCTGATCGCCGAGCTGGTCGCGGTGGAGGAGGAGACCCGCCGGCGCATCGCCGCCGACATCCACGACGACACGGCGCAGGCCGTGGCGGCCGCCGGCCTCCGCCTGGACGGGTTGATCGCCGAGCTCACCGACCCGGCCGCGCGCGAGGTGGCCGTGAAGGCACGCCAGACGCTGGGTGAGGCGAACCGGCGGCTGCGCCGTCTCCTGTTCGAGCTGCGACCGCCGGCCCTGGACGAGGCGGGCCTCGCTCCGGCGCTCGAGCTGTTCCTGTCCGACGCCTTCCACCACGACGGCTTCGACTGGCGGGTCAACAACCGGCTCGAGACCGAGCCGACGCCCGAGTCGCGGGCCGTGCTCTACCGGGTCGCGCTCGAGGCACTCACGAACGTGCGCAAGCACGCGCACGCCAGCTCGGTTGACGTCCTCCTCGAGCGGCGCGGCGTGGGTGTCGCGGTGAAGGTCACGGACGACGGCGACGGCTTCGAGGTGCCCAGCCCCGACGCGGCACCCGGCGCCGGCCACATCGGGCTCCTCTCGATGAGGGAGCGCGCCGAGGCGGCGGGCGGCCGCTTCGCGCTCACGAGCGCGCCCGGCGAGGGCACCACCGTCGACTTCTGGATGCCGGAGCCGAACGGCCGGCCCTAGTCGAGGATGCCGCGGCGCATCGCCTCGGCCACCGCCGCGGCGCGGTCCGATACGCCGAGCTTCTCGTACACGCGCTGGAGGTGGGTCTTCACAGTCGTCGCCCCGAGGTGGAGCTTGCGGGCGATGTCGGGCGCGGACAGGCCGTCGGCGGTCATCCGGAGGATCTCGTCCTCGCGCGGCGTGAGCAGCCGCTCCTGGTCGCCGCTGCGCCGGCGGATCTCCTGGGCCACGGCCGCCTGCACGTCCGTGCCGAGCGTCGTGCGGCCCTGGGCGGCAGCCACCAGCGCGTCGCAGATCTCGTCGCCGGTCGAGTCCTTGGAGAGGTAGCCGGAGGCGCCGCTCCCGAGGGCGCCGTAGACAACGTCGCTGTCGTAGTAGGCCGACACGAACACCACGCGCACCGGCAGGCCCTCGCGCTCCAGCGTCTTCAGCACGTCGACCCCGCCCAGCCCCGGCATCTTCACGTCGAGCACGCACACGTCGGGGCTCAGGCTGCGGATCTCGTCGAGCGCGGACGCCCCGTCCTCCGCCTGGCCGACCAGCTCCAGCTCGGGCCTCCGCTTGACCGTGTCCAGGAGCCCCGTGCGGTACAGGGGATGATCGTCCGCTATCACCACCCGTATTCGCTCGTTCGGCACCAGCACTTTTTTAACATCGATTGGGTCATTCCCGCGACCGTAGGAGGCCGATTGGAGGATGGCCGGGTCCGCAGATCAGGCCGCTCGGCTGATGGGATAGGCGGCCACCGGTGTCGAACCTAGGGCCATGGACTCGCCGCTAGAGGCGAACGGGGCGCGTGCCGTGATCGGCACCGACGGCGCCGTTTGGACCGCGAACGAGGCCTTCTGCTCGCTAGTCCGGCTCCCGGAGCCGGCGCTGCGGCAGCTCGGCTGGCGACAGCTCGTGCACACGGCGGACCGCCGGTACGTGGCGGCGCACCTGGTCGAGGTGCTCGCCGGCGACGTGAGCCTGCGCGAGTTCGACGCCCGGTTCGTGCCGCCCGACGGCCAGTCGGACGTGCCGGCGCGCCTGCGCGTGGAGCTTGTGCGCGACAGCGACGGCCGCCAGGGCTGGTTCCTCGTGGAGGCCTGGGCCACGACATAGGATCCCGGCCGCGATGGACGTGGTCGACACAACCGAAGACGCGGCCGGGCTCGAGCTGCCGCCGCTCGTGGTGCGCGCGCCGCTCGAGGAGTTCCTCGACCGGCACGCCATCGGCTCCGGGCGGGTCGAGGTCGAGCGGATCGGCGAGGGCCACTCGAACATCACGTTCCTCGTCCGCAGGGGGGAAGCGCGCGTCGTGCTGCGGCGCCCACCGCGCCCGCCGCTGCCGCCGTCGGCGCACGACGTGCTGCGAGAGGCGCGCCTGCTGCGCGCCCTCGAGGGCACGCCGGTGCGGGTGCCGCGCGTGCTCGCGGTTGGCGACGAGGAGGACGTGCTCGGTGTGCCCTTCTACGTGATGGAGGAGGTGCACGGGAGCGTGCTGGCCAGCTCGATCCCGGGCGCGCTGGACACGCCGGAGGAACGCGCGCGCATCTCCGAGGAGCTCGTCGACGCGCTCGTGGAGGTGCACGCCGTGGACTGGCGCGCGTGCGGGCTCGAGGGATACGGGAAGCCGACCGGCTACCTGGAGCGGCAGGTGCGCCGTTTCAGCGGGTTGTGGGAGCACAACAAGACGCGCGAGCTGCCGGTGGTCGAGGAGCTCGGCGAGTGGCTCGGGGGCAACATGCCGGACTCCCAGGAGGCCACGATCGTCCACGGCGACTTCCGGCTCGGCAACGTGATGATGGCCGACTCGGTGCCGGCCGAGCTGGTGGCGATCTTCGACTGGGAGCTGTCGACCATCGGCGACCCGCTCGCGGACCTCGGCTACATGACGGTCACGTGGGTCGAGTCCGACGACCTCGAGGACACGATGTTCGCCAACCTGAACGCGGTCACCCGGCGCGACGGCTTCCTCACCCGCGAGGAGCTGATCGGCCGCTACGAGAGGCGGAGCGGCCGCTCGATGTCGGCGCTCAACTGGTATCAGGCACTCGCCCTGTGGAAGGCGGCCGTGTTCATGGAGGGCAACTACAAGCGCTTCCAGGCCGGCAACTCGGACGACGAGTACCTCGGGCTGTTCGACCGCGGGGTGCCGATGCTCGCTGAGAAGGCCCGCGAGATCGCCCAGTCGTGAAGGGCCTCCTGGTGGACTTCGGCGGCGTCCTCACGACGAACGTCTTCGACTCGTTCCGCGCGTTCTGCGAGGACGAGGGGCTCGACCCCCAGGCGATCAAGCGGCTGTTCCGCGAGGACCCGCGGGCGCTCGACTCCGTGCGCGGGCTCGAGCGCGGCGAGCTGACCGAGGAGCAGTTCGCCGAGCGCTTCGGGGAGCTGCTCGAGCTCCCTGCGGAGCGGCGCGGGGGGCTAGTGGACCGCATGTTCGGCCACATTCAGCCGGACGAGGAGATGGTCGACGCGCTGCGCCGGGCGCGTGCGCGCGGCGTGCGGACGGGGTTGATCTCGAACTCGATGGGCGCCGGGCGGTACGACCGCTCGACGTTCCCGGAGCTGTTCGACGGCGTCGTCATCTCCGGCGACGAGGGCATGCACAAGCCCGAGCCGGCGATCTACGAGCTCGGCGCCGTCCGCGTGGGGCTGGCGCCTGCCGAGTGCGTGTTCGTGGACGACCTCCGCGAGAACTGCAAGGGGGCCGAGGCCGTCGGGATGACGGCTGTGCTCCACCGCGGCGCCGCGAGCACGCTTCCGCGGCTCGAGGAGCTGCTCGGCGTGGGGCTACGCTAGATGCTCCTCGTCCTGTGGGACATCGACGGCACGCTGGTGGACTCGGCCGGCCACGGCCGCCACGCCTTCGAGGAGGCGTTCGAGACGGTCGTGGGCGGTTCGTTCGCCTGGGTCGAGTACGCGGGACGCACGGACCATCAGATCGCGCTCGAGATGTTGAACGGGTCCGACGAGCACCTACCCGCGATGCTCGACGAGCTCGCCGTCAAGCTGGCCGCCCGGAAGAAGGCGATCGCGGAGGAGGGGCACGTCTACCCGGGCGTCCCCGAGACGCTCGCCGCCCTCCACGACGCCGACGGCGTGGTGAACTCGCTGCTCACCGGGAACATCGAGGCGAACGCGGCGGTCAAGGTCGGAGCGTTCGGGCTCGACCGGTGGCTCGACTTCGAGGCGGGCGCCTACGGGTCCGACCCGCACGAGCGGCGCTCGGACCTGGTCGCCGTCGCGCGCGAGCGAGCCGCCGAGCGCTACGGCGAGCCCACCGGCGCGGTCCTGGTGGGCGACACCCCGCTGGACGTGCTGGCCGCGCGCGAGGCGGGCGCACGGGCGGTGGCGGTGGCCACCGGCTTCTCCGACCTCGACGCGCTCCGGGAGTCCGAGCCGGACGCCCTGCTTCAGGACCTGAGCGACACCGAGGCCGCCATCCGCGCCATCACTGGCGCCACTTGACGCTGCAGCCCACCGGGTCGGTCTCGGGCCGGGCGATCTCCTCGCCCGCCAGCATCGCGTCGAGCGCCTCGCGCAGCCAACTCGCGTTCTGGCTCTCGTCTTGGTAGTCGGCGTCGGGCGCGCCGCGGTACCGGAGCGCGCCGCCCGAGTCGACCACGAACACGTCGGGCGTCGTCTTCGCGCCGTACGCGTGCGCCACCTCCTGCGTGACGTCGTGCATGTACGGCATCGGCCAGCCCTCGTCGCGTCGCACCCGCTCCTTCATCGCCTCGAAGGAGTCGCGCGGGTAGCGGTCGGCGTCGTTCGGGTTGATGGCGTAGAAGTGGACGTCCACGTAGTCGCGAGCGACGTCCATCAGCCGGCTGTGCCAGGCGAGCGCGTAGGGGCAGTGGTTGCAGGTGAAGATCACGACCGCGGGCGTCTCCCACGCCTGCGGCTCGCCGTCCGTGTCGGACAGCTCGAACTCGGGCGCCTGGTCGCCGATGCGGATCACGCCGCGCTCCTCACCGCGTCGCGCACGTCCTCGGGGTCTGGAACGGGCGAGACCCTGCCGTCGCGCAGCCGATAGACCCGGCACGTGAGCGAATACGGCTCACCCTCGCCGGGGGGAACGATGTCCTCACCGTCGATCCGGATCGTCGGCGAGCCGGGAAAGCGCTCACGGCGGGCCTGCTCGTCGTCTCGGATCTCGATCCGCTGGACCTCTGCGTCCACGCCCTCCTCGCGCAGGACCCCCTCGAGGCCGGCGAGCGCCTCCGGGTGCGACGGACAGCCGTCCCACCACAGGAGCTCAACCGTCATGGACCTCCACCCGCTCGATCTTCGCGTCCTCGACGGGCCGGTCGCCCGGGCCGGTCTCGGCGCCCTCGATCGCGTCGACGGCCTCCATCCCCGAGGCCACCTTGCCGAAGACGGTGTGCTTCCCGTCCAGCCAGGGAGCCGCCTGGGTGGTGACGATGAAGAACTGGCTGCCATTCGTGTCCGGGCCGCGGTTCGCCATCGCGAGCGCGCCGCGCTCGATCTTGTGCTCGTTGATCTCGTCCTCGAACTCGTAGCCGGGGCCGCCCGTCCCGGTGCCCTCGGGGCAGCCACCCTGGATCATGAAGTCCGGGATCACGCGGTGGAAGATCAGCCCGTCGTAGTAGCCGTCGCGCGAGAGCTTCAGGAAGTTGTCCACGGTCTTCGGGGCGTCCGAGTCGTACAGCTCGATCTCGATCGGGCCGTGGTTCGTGTGCATGGTTGCCGTGCTCATGATCTCTGTGTCACCTCCGCCCGGAGCGAGGTGCCCCGGACCTCATTCCCGGAGACCGCGTCGGCTACCTGGCCTGCGCGCTCGGCGGGCACCTCGACGAAGGCGAACCGCTCCAGGACCTTGACATTGCGGACGTCGTCGTTCTCGAGATGGGTGTTGTCCACGACGACGCTGACCACGTCCGCCGGTTCGATTCCCTCGCGCCTGCCGGCGGAGAGAATCAGCTTGGCGTACGGCACGCCGTCGCGCGGATGCGGCTTCGTGTGCCGGGGGCGGCGCGTCTCGCGCTCGGGGTCGTGGCGGCGCTCGCGCGGCTTCCCGTTCGGGCTCCACTCCTCGATCTCGGTCTTCGCGTGGCGCTCGATCGCCTCGAGCTCGCGGCGCTGCTTCGGGGTGATGATGGTCACCGCGCGGCCGCTGTCGCCGGCGCGGCCCGTGCGGCCGATCCGGTGCACGTACACGTCGGGCGAGTTCGGCACGTCGTAGTTCACGACGTGGCTCACCCCGGTGATGTCGAGACCGCGGGCCGCGACGTCGGTGGCCACGAGAATGCGCTCGCGGCCGCCCTTGAACGCGATCATCACGCCGTCGCGCGCGCCCTGGGACATGTCGCCGTGGAGCGTCTTGACGCGCACGCCGGCGTCGCCGAGGCGGCGCGCGAGCCGGTCTACTCCGATCTTCGTCCTCACGAACACGATGGCCTGCTCGGGCCGCTCCTCCTTGAGCAGGCGCACGAGCGCGTCCGGCTTCTCGCGATCCGGGACCTCGACGTAGAACTGATCGACGGTGTCAATCGTGAGCGTGGCCGCTCGGACCTTGATCTCGACGGGGTCGTGCATGAAGGTGTCCGCGAGCCGGCGGATCTCCGGCGGCACGGTGGCGCTGAAGAGCCCCGTCTGGCGTCCCATCGGCGCCCGCCTGAGAATCGACTCCACGTCCTCGAGGAAGCCGAGATCGAGCATCTCGTCCGCCTCGTCGAGGATCACGTAGCGGACGTCGTCCAGGAACAGGTGGTGACGGCCGATCATGTCCATCACCCGGCCCACGGTGCCCACGACGATCTGGGAGTCCTTCAGGCGCGCCGCCTGGTCGCGGATCGGGGCGCCGCCGAAGATCGCCACGACGTTGAGATTCTTGCTGGCGCCGTACGCGCGCAGCGCCTGCGTGACCTGGATGCAGAGCTCGCGCGTGGGCGTCAGGACGAGCGCCTGCACGGCCGGGTCGTTCGGGTCCGCGTACTCGACCATGGGCAGGCCGAACGCCGCGGTCTTGCCGGTTCCGGTCTGGGCCTGGCCGATCACGTCCCGGCCCTCCAGTAGCGGCGGGATCGCCTGCTCCTGAATCGGGGTCGGGCTCGTGTAGCCCAGGTGGGAGAGGGCCTCGAGCGTCGATTCGGAGAGGCCCAGTTCTTTGAAGGTCGTCATTCGCTTTCCCTGAAGCTAGCGGGAGGGGTCCAGCAGCAGCTTGCCCGCCGTGCGGCGGCCCTGAAGGTCCTCGTGCGCCCGGCGAACGTCGGACAGCGCGTAGGTCTCGCCCATCTGCGGGACGAGCTCACCGCGCGCCGCGCGCCCGAACAGGTCGGCGAGCGGCTCCTCCATCATGTCCCGGCGGCCGAGGCAGTGCATGAGCCAGAAGCCGATGACCGCGCGGCTCTTCCGCATCAGGCGCCCCGTCTCGAGCGTGTTCTGCTCGCGACCCGCGATGCCGTAGGCCACGATCCGCCCGAACGGCGCCAGCGCGTCGGCGGCCTGGTCGAAGACACGCCCGCCCGACATCTCGAGCACCACGTCGACCGGCCGGCCCCCGTTTGCCTCGATGAGCGCGCCCTTCAGGTCCTCCTCGGCGGGGTCGACGGCGGCGTCGGCCCCCAGCTCGAGCGTCTTCGCGCGCTTCTCCTCGGTGCTCGCGGTGGCAATCACGCGGCCCGCGCCGAATGGCTTGGCCAGCTGCACTGCGAGGCTCCCCACCCCGCCCGCGCCCGAGATCACGACCACCGACTCGCCCTCGGCGAGCTTCGCGCTCGTCTTGAAGAGATGCCAGGCGGTGAGGCCCTGGATTATGAGCGCGAGCGCCGCGCCGTCGTCCACCCCGTCGGGGATCGGGAAGACGGTCGCTTCGTGGGCCACCGCGTACTCGGCGTAGCCGCCCGAGCGCAGCAGCGCGACCACGCGAGTGCCGTCCGGCGTCGTCCCGGCCACCTCGCCGCCGAGCACGAGCGGCACCTCGTAGCGGGCCAGATACGAGTTCTCCCTTTGGTGCGTGTCCGCGAAATTGATGCCCGAGCGGGAGACCTTGATGAGGACCTCGCCCTCGCCCGGCTCCGGCGTCGGCAGGTCCGAGACCTGAAGCACCTCGGGTCCCCCGAACTCCTCGATCTGCACGCATCGCATGGGTCCCGCATCCTATGCCTTGCACTAGCCTCCCGGCCGCATGTCACTCACGGTCGTGGGATCGATCGCCTTCGACGCGATCAAAACGCCGTTCGGCGAGCGCGAGCGCGCGCTCGGCGGCTCGGCGACCCATTTTTCGCTCGCGGCCAGCTACTTCACGGAGGTGCGCCCGGTCGGCCCCGTTGGAGACGACTTCGGCGAGGCCGAGTACGACGTGCTCCACCGCCACGGCGTGATCACCGACGACATCGAGCACGTCGAGGGCGGCCAGACCTTCTTCTGGTCGGGCGAGTACGAGTGGGACCTCAACACCGCGAAGACGCTCGACACGCAGCTGAACGTCTTCGGCGACTTCGAGCCCAAGCTCTCCGAGGCCTCGCGCGACTGCGACCTGCTCTTCCTCGCCAACATCCAGCCGGACCTCCAGCGGGACGTGCGCGAGCAGTGCGGAGAGGTCCAGGCGGCCGCGCTCGACTCCATGAACTTCTGGATCGAGAAGACGCGCGACTCGCTGATCAAGACGATCGGCGTGGTGGACATGGTGCTCATGAACGACGCCGAGCTCCGCATGCTCACCGAGGAGCCGAACCTCGTGCGGGCGGCGGCCGCGGTGCGGGCGATGGGCCCGCGCGTGGTGATCGCCAAGCAGGGCGAGTATGGCGCGGCGCTGTTCACCGAGGACGGGTTCTTCGCGCTCCCGGCCTACCCGCTCGAGACGGTCCGCGATCCCACGGGGGCGGGCGACTCGTTCGCGGGCGGCCTGATGGGGTACCTCGACTCCCAGGGCGGGGCGACCGACGACGCGACGCTCCGGCGCGCGATGGCCTACGGCTCGACGCTCGCGTCCTTCTGGGTCGAGGAGTTCGGCTGCGAGCGGGCGGAGCACCTGACCCGCGACGAGATCGACGACCGCTACGAGCAGTTCAAGCGGATCACGGCGATCGAGACCGTCCCGGCGCGCTAGCCGCGCAGCCGGAACGCGCGCGTCTCGGACAGCGGGCTGGCCCAGTCCGGGCCCACCAGGACCGCGCGCGCCTGTGCGCCGCCGTACCCGCGCACCAGGACGCTGGCCTGCCCGCGCTTGTCGAGCCGTGCCCGCTTCACCGGCCACCAGCCGAACCGCTCGCGCAGGTTCACCTCGAGGAGGATCCGCCCGCCCGGCGTGACCGGGTTCGCGCTCACGGTGACGACGCTGCCGCGCCGGGAGCGGCGCACCCGGGCTGACAGGTCGGGCGCGTCCGTGACCTCCACGCGCAGCTCATTGCTCGTCCCGCCTGAGAAGACGGCTCGGTAGGTGGCGGTGTCGGTCGCCACGACGCCCGCGTGCAGCTCGCCGGGCGCGTCGTGACCCTGGTGGCCCGGCCCCGGTACGACCGGAGTGGCTGCGGCCACCGGCACGAAGCCGGAGCCGTAGTCGGCCTCGATGGTCACCTCGCCGGCGCCGTCGGGCGCGCGAACGCCGAGCGCGATCGTCTTTCCGCGCCGGATGCGCGTCGCCGGCCCCTCGAGCACCAGCGGGTAGACGCCCACCTGGCCGACCATCCCGGTGTGGATCGTGCAGTGGTAGTCGTAGACGCCCGCCGCCGGGAACGGGTGGTTCCTCACCTCGCCCGGCCCGAAGC
>JBEVKE010000064.1:0-14394 GCA_040509835.1 Thermoleophilaceae bacterium | reverse complement strand
CCACGACGGTGCTGTTCCTGACCCGCCGCTCGCTGCGCGACATCGCGCCCTACGCCACCGCCGTCCTCGGCGTGATCGCCGGGTTCTTCCTGCTCCTGATGGTGGGCTGGGAGAACCCGTTCGACACGCTGGCGGCGCCGCCGGCCGAGGGCGCCGGCCTCAACCCGCTGCTCCGCCACCCCGCGATGATGATCCACCCGCCGATGCTGTACACGGGCTACGTGGGCTTCTCCGTGCCGTTCGCGTTCGCGATCGGCGCGCTGATCACCCGCCGCAGCGGCGCCGACTGGATCCGGGCCACGCGCCGGTTCGCGCTGATCGCCTGGATCTTCCTCGGGACCGGGATCATGCTTGGCGCGCTGTGGTCGTACACCGAGCTCGGGTGGGGCGGCTACTGGGCCTGGGATCCCGTTGAGAACGCGTCGCTGATGCCGTGGCTCGTGGGCACCGCGTTCCTTCACTCGATCATGGTGCAGGAGAAGCGCGGGATGCTGAAGGTGTGGAACGTGTCGCTGATCTGCGCCACGTTCACGCTTGCGCTGCTCGGCACGTTCCTCGTCCGGAGCGGCATCCTCGACTCGATCCACGCGTTCGGCGCATCAACGATCGGCGTGCAGTTCCTGGTCTTCATCGGCCTCGTGATCGCGGTCTCGGCGACGCTGATCATCTCGCGGCTGCCGAACCTGCGGAGCGAGGCGAAGCTCGACTCGCTCCTGTCGCGCGAGGCGTTCTTCCTGCTGAACAACCTGGTGCTGGTGGGGCTCTGCCTCGTGATCATGTGGGGCACCTTCTTCCCGCTGATCTCGGAGGCGATCACCGGCACCGAGGCGAGCGTCGGGCCGCCGTGGTTCGACAGGCTGGTCACGCCGCTGGCGCTGGTGCTCGTGCTTCTGACGGGCATCGGGCCGATGCTCGCGTGGCGCCGGTTCACACCGGCCGCGCTGTGGCGGGTGGTCTCGGTGCCGGTCGCGGTCACGGGCGCGACGCTCGTGCTGCTGCTCACGCTCACGGACGCGGCCGACAGCCCGCCCTCGCTGGCGATGTTCTGCCTGGTCGCGTTCGTGCTGACGGCGGTGGGGCAGGAGCTGTGGCGAGGCACCGTCGCACGCCGCACGATGACCGGGGAGCGCTGGCCGCGGGCGCTGGCGCGGCTGACCGGGCGGAACCGGCGCCGCTACGGCGGCTACCTCGTGCACGCGGGGATCGCGGTGCTGTTCCTGGGCGTGGCGGCGTCGTCGGCGTTCGTGCAGCAGCGCGACGTGCGGCTGCGACCCGGCCAGACCTTCGAGGTGGACGGCTACAAGGTGACCTACCGTCAGGCCACGGCGAAGCTCGGCGGCGACTCGTCGGGCACCGGCGCGCCGATCGCGTTCGGGGCGATCCTGGACGTGCGCAAGAACGGGAAGCACTTCGTGATGCGCCCGTCGCGCAACTACTACGCCACCACCGATCCCTCACTCGGCGCGATCTCGCGCTTCTTCGAGGGCGAGGCCACCAGCGAGGTCGACGTGCGGTGGGGCCTCAGGCGTGACCTCTGGATGGCGATCCGGCCCGACATCGGCTCGCTCGAGGGGCCGATCCGCGAGGCCGACCGGAGGTTCGCGAGCGCGCCGACCGACGTCCAGGCGTTCATCATCGCCGCGCTGGCCGACCGCTACCGCCGCGACCCGCCGCCGGCGTCCTTCCGGGCGATCGCCTCGCCGCTCGTGCTGTGGATCTGGATCGGCGGGGGGATCGTCGTGCTGGGCGCGCTCGTGGCGGCGTGGCCCTCGCCCGAGGCGCGGCTGCGCCGGGTGCGCTCGCTCTACTCAGCCCGGCTGGGCCAAGAGCTGTCGCGGGCCTAGACGCCTCGTGGAGTACGCGATTGCCCTGGTGGTCCTGGTGCTGATCGTGGCTGCCGTGCTGGCGCTGCCGCTGCGCCGCCGCGGTGCGGTGGAGCGCCGCGAGGAGACGCGCATCGCCGAGCTCGAGGCGGCCAAGGAGGCGAAGTACCGGGAGATCCGTGACGCCGAGCTCGACCACCAGATGGGCAAGCTCTCCCAGGAGGACTGGCGCGCGGTGGACCGCGACCTGCGGGCGGAGGCGATCGAGATCCTGCGGCAGCTCGACCGCCTGGAGGGACGGATGCCGCAGGGCGGCGGTATGGACCGCTAGCCTTCCTGCGCGATGGAGGCGATTCTCAGCGGCGTTCAGGTGATCCTGTCGGTCATCGTGATCGTGCTCATCCTGCTCCACTCCGGCAAGGACGCCGGGCTGTCCGGCGCGTTCGGCGTCGGCACCGGGGCGGGCCCGTTCGGGGGCGGGTCGCTCGTGGAGCGCAACCTGAACCGCTGGACGATCTTCTTCAGCGTGCTGTTCGCGATCAACGTGCTGCTGCTGCTGAAGATCTAGCCGGCCGCGCCCGTGAACCTCGCCGCGTCCGTCCTGATCGCCGGGCAGACCACTCCGTAGGCGAAGCGGCGGCCGTAGAACTCGCCGTCGCTCGTGAGCGCCTGGTCGCGGGAGAGTGCGGTGGTGCCCGAGAGGATGCTCAGTACGCTGTCCGTCAGGCGCAGGTCGCGCAGCGGGCGCGTGACCCTTCCGTCCTCGATCAGGAACGTCCCGTCGCGGGTTACGGCGGTGATCAGCGTCTCCTTCGGGCGCACCACGTTCGCGTACCAGAGCCGCGTCACGTAGACGCCGCGCTCGACCGGCGCGCACAGCTCGGCGGCGTCGGCGGCGCCACCTCCCGCCAGGACGAGGTTGGTGGGGTGCGGCCCGGCGGGGGCGCCGCCGGGGGAGAGCGCGTGACCGGTGGTCTCGACGCCGGCGAGCGCGGCGCTCCGGATGTCGTGCGCCACACCCTGCGCCACCCCGTCCTGGATCAGCGCCAGCGGGCCCTTGTGCGTGCCCTCGGCGTCGAAGGATCGCGGCAGCGTGCGCGCGTGGCCGGGCGAGTCGGCGAGGTTGATCGCGGGGGCCGCGACCGTCTGGCCGATCTTCCCGTCGAGCGCACCCCGGCCCTCGGCGTGGGCGAGGCCGTTGAACGCGCACCCGGCCAGCAGGTCGCAGAGCCACCCGACGGCCTGCGCCTCGAAGACGACCCGATAGTCGCCGGGCGGCAGCTCGGCGGGCTCGCCCCCCATGAGCGCCTTCCGCGCGGCGGCCTCGGCGAGTCGGCGGGCATCGAGGTCGCCCACGGCCACCGAGCTCGCGGACGCGTACCCGCTGCGGCCTGTGGGCGCGATGCAGATGACCTTCATGAACGCGTCGGTGCGTCGCTCGGCGCCAGCCGCCTCGTCGCCGAGCGCCCAGCCCTGCTCCTGCTCGGCGACGGTCCAGATCCCGTGGGCCTCGACGCCGTGCTCGTCCGCCACCGAGAAGGCGGCGGTGAGGGCCTCGGCGCCGGCGGCCGGATCGAGCGCGGCGGTGGCGGCGTCCAACGGGTGGCCGACGAGCACCACGTCCAGCTCGGGATCGAAGCCCGGGAAGTTGCCCTCTCCGGTCACGGACGCGGCCTCGGCGGCGAGGCGGGCACGCGCAGCGCACTCCGCCAGCGCCGCGTCGTCCACGGCGTTCGTGGCGGCCCTGCCCACGTGGCCGTCGAGCGGGACCGCGATCTCGACGGTGACGTCGTCGATGGCGGTCGACTGGGTGGGCTTACTGTCGGCGAAGCGCAACATCAGCGAGCGCTCCTGTGTCACGAGCGCGAACCCATCCCGCCCGGCGTGCTGGGCGGCGCGGGCGGCGATCTCGCCGGTGACCGTTGGGTCCGGGCTCACGCCACGCCCACCTCGACGTCCCGGAAGCGCGCCGGGGCGCTCCCGTGGGAGACGCGCATCACCTGGCCGGGCTCGCCCTTCCCGCAGTCGAGCAGCGAGATCAGGCGCCACTCCGAGGGCGAGCAGACGGCGTCGCAGCTGCCCCAGAACTCGGGCGTCACTCCTGCGTAGCTCGGGTTGCGCACCAGGCGGCCGCGCTCGCCGTCCTTGATCTCCCACGCGGCCTCGCCCTCGAACTGAAAGTGCAGCCGGCGGTTGTCGATCGACCAAGAGCGGTTGGTCTCGATCAGGAGCCCGTCGTCGGTGGCCGCGATCAGGTCGGCGAGGCTGCCCGCGTCCCCGGGTTCCAGGTTCACGTTCGTCATCCGCACGATCGGCTGGCGCGTGAAGCCGTCGGCGCGCATGCATCCGCCGGAGCGCTCCAGCCCGATCTCGGAGGCGGTCTCGCGCGAGGACAGGAAGCCACGCAGCACGCCGTCGCTGAGGATCGGCACGGGCCGGCCCTCGACGCCCTCGTCATCCCACCGGAAGCTCCCGAGCCCGCCCGGAGTGGTGGCGTCGGCCGTCACGTTCACGCGCTCCGAGCCGAACCGGAGCGACCCGATGCCGTCGGCCGGCACGAAGCTCGTGCCGGCGTACGAGGCCTCGCGTCCGAGCACGCGGTCCAGCTCCACAGCGTGGCCCACCGACTCGTGCACCTGTAGCCCCAGCTGCTCGCCGGCGAGCAGCAGCGTGGTGCGCCCGTGCGGACATGCGGGGGCGCTCAGGAGCGCGACCGCCTCGGCTGCCACCCGCGGCGCGTGGCCGGGCAGCTCGAGCTTGAGGAAGTGCTCGTACCCCGCCTGCTCGACGTGGCCCCCGTGCGAGGCCGGATAGGAGCGGATCTGGCTCTCGCCCCGGTCCACCGCCACCACCGAGATGCCGCCGCCGCACTCGATCACTCGCTGCTCGCACAGCGCGCCCTCTGTGCTCGCGAACATCGTCTCGGTCTGGAAGGCGGAGAAGCGGGCGCGCGTGAGGTTCACGCCCGGCTCGGTGCGGAGCCCGGCGTCGGCGGCCACGAGCACCGCGAGCTTCTCCTCCAGCGGCACCTCGAACGGGTTGCGGTCGAAGCGGCTCGACCACTCACCGCGGGCCGCCGGCTCGGGGGCGAGCTGCGCGGCGTCCGGCACCGCGGGCTGCGCCTCGGCGATGGCGAGCGCCCGGGCCAGCGTCGCCTCGGCGTCGGCTCTATCCATGCCCCGCACCGCCGCGAAGCCCCACGCGCCGCGGACGCGGACGCGGACCCCGATCCCCTCGCTCTCGTAGGAGTCGAGCTGGTCGAGGCGCCCATTGCGGGTCGAGAGCCGTTCGACCCTGGAACGCACGAAGCGCGCGTCGGCATAGCCGGCGCGCGCTTGCGCTGAATCCATCAAGTCCGTAAGTAGGTCCCGCACCTAGCGAGCCTACCCCGGCTTTAGCGGTTAGGCCTGCTTGATCGCTGCGATATCGAGCTGGAGCTTGACCTTCTCGCCCACCAGCAGGTTGCCGCTGCCGAGCGCCTGGTTGAAGGTCATGTTCCAGTCGCCGCGGTTCAGCTGGCCGGTGACCTCGAGCGCGACGCGCTCATTGCCCCACGGGTCGGTCTCCTCGCCCTGGACCTCAGCCGTCAGTGTGATCGGCTTGGTGACGCCGTTCATCGTGAGGTCGCCTACGACCTCGAAGGTCTCGTCGTCGACGGGGTTGACCGCCCTCGACTCGAAGCGAAGCTCCGGGTTCTGCTCGACGCCGAAGAAGTCGGCCGAGCGGAGGTGCTCGTCGCGGCCGGCGTCGCCGGTGTTGATGGAGACGCCCTGCACCGTGCCGTATGCACGAGCAGTCTCGTCGCCCTCACCGATCTCGATTGTGCCCTCGAAGTCCTCGAACTGGCCGCGCACGGTGGCGATGCCGAGGTGCTTGACGGAGAAGCCGACGCTCGAATGAACGGGGTCCACGGACCAGGTGCCGGCCGGGACGATGGTGCCCTTTGAAGTGGAAATCATGTCTGTTTGCTCCCTCCAGGAATAAAAACTGCTTGCGTAGACAACTATCGCACCGGAGGAGCGCTCTGCCCATGGCAGAACCCGGCGGGTGCATGTACTTATCTAACGTAAGTGCCTAGGGCGGCTGCGGCGGCGCGGCGGCCGGTCCGGACGGCGCCCTCCATGTAGCCCGCGACCCACTGATCCGACCCGCAGACGTAGAAGGGCGGCTCGTGCGTCCCGTGGAGCGGGCCCACCGACATGACGTCGCCGGGGCGCCATCCGGTGATGTAGCCCAGCGTGAACGGGTCCACGCCCCAGCGGCGGAAGAAGACCGCGTGCGTGTCGCGCGCCTGCTCGCCGAACGCCTCGACCATCTCCTCCGTGAGCTCCGCCTCGAGCTGCGCCTGTGAGGTCGTGAGGAAGGCGGCCAGCCGCTCGGGTGGCACGAGCGTGGACATGATCCCCTCGCGCTGCACCCAGGTGCCGCCGATCACGGCGGTCTCGAAGTAGACGTCGCCGTTCTGGCCGTTGTCGTGCCAGAACGAGTCGGCGTAGGTGAACACCACCTTCGCGGCGAGCGCGTGGCGCTGGCGGTCGAGCGAGCGCATGCGGTCGTCCGACACGCCCTCGACGCGGATGTTCCGGAGCGGCCCGACCGGCACGGCGCACACCACGGCCTCGGACTCGAACAGCTCGCCGGTCTCGGTCGTGACCGTGCAACCGGCAGGGGAGACGCGGATCCGCTTGACCGGGGTCCCGTACCGAATTCGGTGGCCGAGTTCGTCCGCCATGCGCAGCGCGACCGTCGCCGACCCCTCCGCAACGCGGCTGCACTCCCAGACCTCGTAGTCGTAGAAGCCGTTCCCGCCCGCGGCCGCCTCCTTGCGAAGCTCCGCGAGCAGCGACGTCCGCTCGATCGACTCCGCCGACAGGGCGAGCATCGCCAGGTCGCGCGCTCGCACGACATTGCGGGTGCCGCCGCGCTCGCGCAGCCAGTCGCCGACCGACAGGCTGTCGAGCCGCTCGGCCTCCGGGTGGGACCACGGATCGTCGGGATCCACGGTGCGCGCGAGCGCGCCGAACTCGTCCGAGAGCGCTGCGAAGCTCGCGCGGTCGGCGTCGTCCATCCACGGGAAGTCGTCGCCGACATGGCGTCCGTCGGCGAGCACCCAGGTGTCCTCACCGGGCAGCTGGGGAAAGGAGGGCACGACGGTGAGGCCGAGCTCATCCGCAAGCCCCAGGTACGCCTCGTGAAACGGACCGATCACCTCGCCGCCCAGCTGGACGATTCGGCCGTCGGCGAGCGTCGTCTGCTCCACTCGGCCGCCGGACCGGTTGCGCGCCTCGACCACGACGACGTCCGTGCCGCCATTCATCAGATCGCGAGCGGCGCTGAGGCCCGCCAAGCCCGCGCCCACCACCACAACGTCGGATTTCACGGGAGGATCCTCTCATGAGCGACCGCGAGCTCACCGCCCTGACCACCCTCGGCTTCGACGAGCTGGCGAGGGCCGCGGGCGGGATCGGGTCCATCCAGCGCGCCATCACCGGGCGCGTGTTCCGGATGGTCGGCCCGGGGGCGGTGCTGGTGCGCCCCGTTCACGAGCGTGTCACCCGCGGCGTGTACACCGGGCTGAGCGTCGGCACACGGGCGCTCGGCATGGCCGCGGGCGCGGTGGCCTCGCGGCGCGAGGGCGCGCTCATCTCCACGACTCCCAGGGGCAGCGCCGTGATCGCCGCGATCACCGGCCTCACCGGCGACGCGCTGGAGGAGCAGGGCAGCCCGCTGGCGCAGCC
The DNA here is from genome assembly GCA_040509835.1 of Thermoleophilaceae bacterium. GTDB lineage: Bacteria > Actinomycetota > Thermoleophilia > Solirubrobacterales > Thermoleophilaceae > JACVRW01. The sequence continues at coordinate 6,833 of JBEVKE010000064.1, read as the reverse complement.
GATGGCGCTGCGCGTGGCCGGGGTGCCGGTCGAGCCCGAGTCGAGCGCGCTCGCCGCCGCATTCCCCACCGCCACGCCGAGCATCGTCGTCTTCCTGCACGGCCTGATGGAGACCGAGTTCTCCTGGGGCACGGGCGAGACGTACGGCACGCGCCTCGAGCGCGAGCTCGGCTATACGCCGATGACCATCCGCTACAACAGCGGCCTCCGCGTCTCGCAGAACGGCCGCTGCCTCAGCGAGCTGATGGACGACATCGTGGCCAACTGGCCCGTCGAGGTGGAGCGGATCGCGCTCGTGGGCCACTCGATGGGCGGCCTTGTGGCGCGCAGCGCGTGCCACCACGGCGCCGCGGAGGGCGCCGGCTGGGTGCGGCGCCTTCGGCAGAGCGTGTCGCTCGGCACGCCGCACACGGGCGCGCCGCTCGAGCAGGCGGTTCACTACCTCAGCGCCGGGCTTGCGCGGCTGCCGGAGACGCGCCCGGTCGCGAACTTCCTTCGCCGTCGCAGCGGCGGCATCCGCGACCTCCGGCAGGGCTCGCTGGTGGACGAAGACTGGTCGGGTTGCGACCCGGACGCGCTCCGCGCCGCCGCATGCGCCGAGGTGCCGTTGCTAGAGGGCGCCACGCACTGCTTCGTCTCCGCGACGGTCACGCGCAGCGACCGCCACCCGCTCGGCCGCCTGATCGGCGACACGATGGTGCTGAAGTCGAGCGCAACGGGCCGCAGCGGCACGCGCCGGATCCCGTTCGAGGAGGAGTACGGGATGCACGTGGGCGGTGCGACTCACTTCGCGCTGCTGAACCACCCCGCGGTCTACGGCAAGCTGCGCGCCTGGCTGGCGTAGGTCTGGCCTAGACCCCGCGCGGCGCGGCGTTGTCGAGCACGACCTTCATCAGGTCGCGGATCGACAGCACTCCGACGACCTGGTCGCCCTCCACGAGCGGCATGTGCCGGAAGCCGCCGTGGATCATCAGGACGGCCGCCTGCTCTGTCGTGTCGTCGGGCGACATCGTCTCCGGATCGCGCGTCATGTGGTCCGACACGAGCGTGTCGTCCTGGATCCCGGCCGCCACCGCCCGCAGGATGTCGCGCTCGGTGAGGATGCCGGCGAGCGAGTCGCCCTCCATGACGAGCACCGCTCCGACGTCGCGGTCGACCATCCGCTGCGCCACCTCGGTCAGCCGGTCGCCGGGGGCGACGGTCAGAAGATCGCGCGACATGTGGTTGCGAGCGATCGCCATGGGCGGACTCTAAACGGCTCAGTCCACCAGCGAAACGATGCCCACGAGCGCCGGCGCGAACACGAGCGCGGGGAGGAAGTTCCCGACCTTCACGTCGGTCAGGTCGAGCAGCTTCAGGGAGATCCCGATGATCAGCACGCCGCCGGCGCTCGTGAGCGCGTCGAGTGCCTCGCCCGTGAGGATGTCCTCGAACAGCGTCGCGCCGAGCGACAGAGCGCCCTGGTAGACGAGCACGGTCACCGCTGCGAGCGCGACGCCCCAGCCGAGCGTCGCCGACAGCGCGATCGAGGCGAAGCCGTCGAGCATCGCCTTGGTGGCGAGCGCCTCGTAATCGCCTGTCAGCCCGTCCTGGATCGCGCCCACCACCGCCAGCGGGCCCACGCAGAACAGGAGGCTCGCCGTGAAGAACGCCTCGCTCACCGGCGAGTCGCCGCCGCGCGCCTCGCGGACGCGCCGCTGGATCCGGTCGCCGACCCCCTGGAGCCGGTCCTCGATCCCGATCGCCTCGCCGGCCATCCCGCCGAGCAGCACGCCGCCGAGCACGTACAGCGGGCTGGTGTGGCGCCAGGCGAGCGCGAGGTCCACCCCGATCACGAGCGTCACCAGTCCGAGCCCGGCCAGCACGCGCCGCTGTAGCCCCTCGGGCAGCCGGCCGCCGAGCAGCACGCCGACGAGGGTGCCGGCGAGGATCGCCCCGACGTTGATGAACGTGCCTGTCAATCAGGCCTCGTGACCGGGCTCGATCCGCTTGGCGCGATGGAAGCCGAGCTGGGCCGCCTCCTCGTCCGCCTCGGCGAAGAACGGCTCGAGCACCATCCCCACGTGGTCGCCGAAGTCGATCCGGTCGACGATGCGGCCGGCGAACCGGTTCGGACAGCCGTCGAGCAGCGGCACTCCGCCGGGTCCCTCGTGCCAGTCGGCGCGGGCGAACTTGTCCAGCTCGTCGCCGGTCTCGCCACCGAACAGCTCGGCCAGGTCGCCGGCATCCTCGGGGACCAGGTGGATGGCCATCGCGTCGGCGCCCTTCGCCACGCGGAACGTCCGGTTCTTGTCCGAGATGCCGGCGAGGAAGCGCGGCGGGTCGATGCTGCACTGCGTGGCGAAGCCGATCAGGCAGCCGGCCCGCTCGCCGCCCGCCGCGACCGTCGCGATGAACATCGGGTAGTCGAGCTGCGCGACAAGCCTCTGAAAGGTCTCCTCCGCCGCCGCCATGCGGCGGGGAGCTTAGGGCGCTCGGAGCCTCACCCGGGTCTTCATCACGGACGAGTTCCCGGCTGCATCCTTCGCCTGGACGGTGACGACGGCTCGGCGGGCGAGCGCCCGGAGCTTGACCTTCACGACGACCGGCCGCCCGGGACGGGCGCGGTAGCGCGCCGTCGCGCCCGCGAGCTTGGCCACGCGGACGGTCCCGGACACCGCCCCGCGCTCGTTCGGGAACGAGAGGCGCAGGACCAGGACGCGGCGGCGAAGCATCGCGCGGTCGAGTCGCGCCACCGGCGCGGTGGTGTCACGGCGGGGCTCGCCGGGGCCACCCGGGCCGCCCGGCGGGGGCGAGGAGGGCGGCCGCTGGGCGAGCCGGCGGGCGGCCGCGATCGCGCCGGGCGCGTCGGCCCGCCCGCCGGTCACGGTCTTACCGGCCAGCGGCGGGAGCGGCACGGCGCCCTCGCGAATCGCCTGCGCCACCTCGGCCGCCGTGGCGCCGGGCACCGCGGAGCGCACAAGCGCCGCCACGCCGGCCACGTGCGGAGTGGCCATCGAAGTGCCCTCGTTGAAGAAGTAGCTGTCCGCGTCGTAGTCCGAGGCGCGGCAGATGAAGCGGAGGTCGTCGACGTACACGCCGTCGGCCGTGCCGCTCGCGTCGGTCACCAGCTCGAAAACGCCGTGCACGTCCGGGTCGCCGTCGAGCGCGGCGATGCCGTCGGACCGCGTCTCGAACTCGCCGTGCGTATCGACGCTCTCCGCGAGCGCGACGTGGCCGGTGCCGAGGTGGTCGAGCATGCCGGTGACGAAGTAGTCGCCGCCGAGCACCTTCCCCCGGACCGCGTAGTTGATCCGGCAGCCGCGCTGTCCGGTGAGGTCCACGCCGTTCGTCATCGCGGCCCAGGGCGTGGTGTTGTTCGCGTAGTCGCCCGCCAGGCTGTCGGTAAGCGACCAGCTGCCGGTGGCGGCGAACGCCGTCGTGCCGGACCAGCTGCCGTTGCCGTACCAGCGCGTTGAGACGCCGGACTCGAACTCCTCGATGCCCGGCGGAGTGAGGCGGAACCAGTCGGGGTTCAGGCTGAAGATCGACCTGCCCGGCGCGCCGACGTCCACCGACTGCGCTCCCCAGTTCGAGAAGCTCGACAGCCCTCCGTCCGAGTCGATCGCAGCGACGCACACCAGGTTCGCTTGCGGGAAGTTACACGGCCAGATGGGCGTGTGGCCGGTGTCGTTGTTCTGGCTGTCGTTCATCGCGGCCACGACCACCACCACGTCGCGCGCGGCGGCGAGGTCGATCGCGTCGCGCTCGGCCTCGGAGGGCGGGAAGTCCGCTTCGGGCGGCGTGCCCAGGCTGAGGTTGATCACGTCGGCGCCGTTGAGGGCCGCGTACGCGATGCCGTTCGCGATGTCCGAGGTGCGGCCCATGTTCGCGTCATTCAGCACGCGTACCGGCATCACCGTGGACTGGGGCGCCACGCCGACGATGCCGGTCTGGTTGCCGCCGCGCGCGGCGATCGTGCCCGCCACGTGCGTGCCGTGCGAGTAGAAGTCATCCGGATCGTTGTCCCAGTCCCAGAAGTCCCAGCCGTGCACGTCGTCGACGAGGCCGTTGGCGTCGTCGTCCACGCCGTTGCCCGGGACCTCGCCAGTGTTCGTCCAGATGGCGTCGTGGATGTCGGGGTGATCGGCCGCCACGCCGCTGTCAACGACGGCCACGACCGTGCCGGCCCCGCGGGTCGTGTCCCAGGCGGACAGCGCGTTCACGTCCACGCCCGCCACGCCGGCCCTGCCGTCCACGGTCTGGCCGGTGTTGTGGAGCCCCCACAGGTCGTCGAAGTAGGGGTCGTCCGTGGCGGCGGCGCCGCCCTTCACCATGCGGTTCGGCTCCGCCCACGCGACGGAGTCGAGCTGCTCGAGCTCGCGGCTCGCGGCGCGCGCCGTGCCCGGCGCCACGCGCAGCACCTGCGTGTCCGGGAGCAGCATGCGGCGCGCGGAGGAGGCATCGACGGAGTTGCGCGCGGCGGCTCGCATCGACGCGGACGCGCCGTTCTCGTAGTGGACGATCACCTCCGTTGGCGGCGGCGGGACCTTGAGCGGCGGCGGCTCTGCCGCGGACGCGCTCGCGGCCATTGCGAGGAGGCCGGCGAGCACGCCGGACCCTGCTGCGATCCAGCGCATCTCAGCCCACCGGGTGGAGCGTCAGCGTGCGGCTGAAGGACTTGCTGCGACCGTGCCTGGGCTTGAAGGTCACTGTCACGCGGACCTTCATTGAGCCCTGAGCGTTTAGCACGCGGTTCGCGGACGGCGAGAGGGTGAGGTTCACCTTCACACGCCCCCTGTGGCGCACCCGGCGAGACGTGCTCGCGACGACGGCCAGCCGGTTCTTGATCACCGCGATGCCCTGTGCGCGGAGCGTGCCCGCGCGCGGCGCCTTGTAGGTCACGACGATGGCTGCGCGGCCGCCGGAGCCTCCGCCCGGCCCGCCGGACCCGGCGCCGTCCACGGACTCGCACTGGTCGGTCTCCCCGGCCTCCTGCACCACGTAGTCGTTCGAGTCGACCACCGCCGAGTCCGTGCCCGGCCCGCAGTTGATCGTCTCCTGTGAGCCGTCGCGCGCGTGGATCTCGTCCTGGCCGGTGTCGCAGTAGCCGGGGATGCAGGCGCCGATGGAGTCGCCCCAGAAGCGGTCGACGCCGGCGCCGCCCTCGAGGCGGTCGTTCCCGCTCTCGCCGCCCAGGATGTCCTGGCCGTCGCCGCCGTTCAGGCGGTCGTTGCCGGGTCCGCCGACGAGGTTGTCGTCGCCGCCGCCGCCGTTGGCCGTGTCGTCGCCCTCGCCGCCGCTGAAGCCGTTGGAGTACGAGTTGCCGGTGAAGGTGTCCGAGCCGGACCCGCCGATCACGGTCACGACGTCGGCGCCGATGTTGTCGTTCTCGCCGGGGGCGCCGTCGTTGGCCACGCCGTCGAGGCTCAGGTTCAGGTCGTCGCTGCGGCTGTCGTAGGTCAGCCGGTCGCTCCCGCCGCCGCCGATATAGGTGTCGCTCCCGATCGTGTTCGAGTCGTCCGTGTAGGCGATGCCCTCGAGGTAGTCGTCACCGGCCCCGCCGTCGACCGTGTCATCGCCTGGCCCGGCCTCGAGATTGTCCGAGCCCGGACCGCCCTTCAGGTGGTCGTTGCCCCCGCCCCCCTGAATCGGGTTGTCGTTGCCCGGCCCCGCGTCGACCGTCTCGTCGCCGCCCCAGCCGTAGTACGCGTCGTCGCGGTCGCCGAGGTTCGCCACGATCGAGGTGGGCATCTGGCACAGGACGTCGCTGCCTCCGCCTCCCGTGCACCTCCCGGCCGGCACCGAGATGGTCGCGTAGGGGTCGAAGATCTCGAGGCACGGCGCCGGCACCGAGCCGCACAGGAGGTCATAGGGGTTGGTGGTGACGATCGGCCCGTTCGCCTCCCCGGACGCGGCGGTGTAGGTGAGCACCGACCCGTTGTAGGAGACCTGGCTGGCCGAGGCGGCCGCGGCCGGGACGAGCACGGCGGCCGTGAGCGCCGCGATGGCGACGGTGATCCGGATAGCGCTTCGAGAGCGGGTTCTGAGCATCGCGCCACCGTACGAGCGGCGCTGAATGCATCCTCAACCGAACCTGAACGCCGCGACCGGCGAACGGCAGCGGTAAGGGATGGTCTGAAGGGGGGCTTGTCGACTTAACCGCGTAATACACGGCTAACTCGACAAACCCCTCCCTCAATGCCGGGCCCGGCGATCTCACAACCGCGTCCCCCGTGGCGTTCTGTGCTCGAACCACCCCGGTGCTGGTGCGGGACGGACAGGGGCCGCTGCCGGAGTCCGCGGCGATACTCCTCCACCTCGACGAGGGCACCGCGCTGCTGCCGGACGACCCGTGGGAGCGGGCTCAGGTCTACCGGTGGCTCGTCTTCGAGCAGGTCGATGTGATCCCGGCAGTGGCCGGGCTTCGGTTCCGGCTCCAGACGGGCAGGCTCCAGCCCGACTCCGAGACCGCGCTTGCCAGGCTTGCGGCGGGGGAGGAGCTGTTCGGCATGCTCGCCGAGCACCTGTCCACACGTGACTTCATCGCCGGCCCGCCTACTCGGTCGCGGACATCGCCCTCTACGGCTACCTGCACGTGGCCCACGAGGCCGGATACGACCCGCCGGCCCCGGTGCGCTCCTGGCTCGAACGCGTGGCGGCCACACCGGGCTACACGAACGACCTCGAGCCGTACCCGGCGAACGCGCGCCCCGGAGCAGGTCGCTCGACATACGACACGGCCGGCTAGCGAACCAGCGCACGCGACCTCCCGGTCTGGGCACAATGACGCCGGGAGGTCTTCGTGAGGCAGGGGTGCATCTCGGTGATCGTGTTGGGCCACGGCGTTGTGC
>JBEVKE010000063.1:0-17232 GCA_040509835.1 Thermoleophilaceae bacterium | reverse complement strand
GCAGCATGCCAAGCGCTGAGGAACTGAAGACGCGCATCGAGCACGCCCTCCCCGGGGCGGACGTATCGGTGACCGACACAACCGGCGGCGGGGACCATTTCCGCGCCGAGATCGTGTCCGAGCGCTTCGAGGGCCTCACCCGCATCCAGCAGCACAAGCTGATCTACGACGTCTTCGGCGACGAGGTCGGCGGCGCGATCCACGCGCTCTCCATCAAGACAGGAACACCTTCCCCGGCCGGAGACGGACGATGACGAACGACGAGATCAGAGGCTTCATCGAGAACGCCATCAAGGAGAACCGCGTGATGCTCTTCATGAAGGGCACCCCGCAGCAGCCCGCATGCGGCTTCTCGATGCGCGCGTCGGGGGCGCTGAACGCGCTCGGCGTGAAGTACGCGGCGCTCGACATCCTGCCCGACCCGCGGATCCGCGAGGAGCTGTCCGGCGTGTCCGGCTGGCCCACGATCCCGCAGCTGTTCGTGGACGGCGAGCTGGTGGGCGGCTCGGACATCGTGATGGAGATGTTCGAGTCCGGCGAGCTGGCCGACCTCCTGGGCGCCGAGCAGCCGGACCTGAGCGACGAGCCCGCGCCGGAGCCGGACCAGCCGGTCCAGCAGCGTCCGATCGGGCTCGAGAACCGCCTGAACTAGGCGGTCGCCGGCTGGGCGCCGCCGGCGAGGCTCTTCAGCCGCTCCCAGCGAGAGGGGCGACGCGGCCGGTTGCGCCGGTACTGGTCGATCGTGAGCCCGGGGCGGATACTCGTCTCGATGTAGGACACCTCGCTGTGGAGGACCTGGGTGTTGGGCGTCTCGTACATAGGAGCAGCTTCGCTCCAAACGAGCCGCCGAAAAATGCGGCCACCAGGCGTCTGAGGGTGCGGTTTTCGGACCCTCGAGGGTGCGGTATACCGCCCCTAGCCGCGCGGCTTGCGCGTGCGCTGGGAGTCCAGAATCGAGCGGCCGCGCTGCGCGTAGCCACGGGCCTGCTTCTTGTAGCGCTCCTTCTCCTCGGGGGAGAGGCTCTGCCAGCGCTCCCAGGCCATCAGCACGTAGGGCCACACGCGGCGGGCGCCGCGCACGCCGCTGCGGATCCGGCCGCCCTGGTAGGAGCGGTTTCCTCCGCCTAGTCGTCTCGTCGATCGAGCCATTCGAGGTACTCCATTATCCGGTGCGAGTCGTGGATCACATCGTCTCCGTACACGAGGACCGGTACCCATCTCTGGCCGGTCAACTCCTCGACCTCGGGCCGGTCTCGCTTCAGGAACGGTACGCGAACCTCGTCGAAATCCAGGTCCATCGCCCGCATCCGCCGGGCCACCTTGCCGCAGCGGCAAACCAGGTCGGTCGGTGCCCTGCAGCGATACAGCGTCGTCACCCGCAGCAGGGTATTTGACGGATCGCGGAACCCGTGAGAGCGTCGATCTAGACCGGACTGGCGACTCGCGGGAACCCACGGAGCGCCGCCGCCTCCACGGCCCGGGAGGCGGCAGGCGCCCGGCTTTACGGCAACCGGACGGTCCGCCGCGCGAGGCCGACGATGTCTTCCGCGGCACCGAGCGCCGCGCCCGCGAGCCGGTACTGAACGCCCGGCGACCGGCGGGTGCGCGCGATCCGGTCGTGTTCGCGCTCCAGATGCCACGCGACGGTCGCCTCGAGGGTCTCCTCGTGCGGGCGGGCCCGCCATCCGAGCGCGCGCTGCGCCTTGGTGGACCGGTACGTCCAGCTGTGTCCCGCGACCCGCACCTCCGCCGGTGTGAGCGGCCACGAGCGGCCGCGAAGGCCCAGCACCGCTGCCGCCGCGGCGGCAGCGCGGGGCGAGATCCGCACCGGCGTGGACACCCCGGACAGGCGGCCGAGATCCGCGAACAGGCGCTCGAAGGTGAAGTTGCGGCCCGACAGGAGATAGCGCTCGCCCGTCTTGCCACCCAGCTCGGCGAGCAGGTGGCCGGCCGCCGCGTCGCGCACGTCCACGATGCCCACCGCCCCGTCCGTATAGACCGGGATCCGCCCGAGCAGGAAGCTCCGGACGAGCCGGGTGGACGAGAGCAGGTGGTCGCCCGCCCCGAGGCACATCGACGGGTTCACGCACACCACCGGCAGGCCCTCCGCCGCCAGGCGCATGACCTCGGCCTCCGCCTCGTGAACAGAGTCCACGTAGGGGATTCCGAGCTGCTCGCCGGTGAACGGCTGCCTCTCGGTGGCCACCTTGCCGCCGGCCGCCGGGCCGAGCGCGGCCGCGCTCGACGTGTAGACCACCCGCTCGACGCCGGCGCGCAGGCACTCCTCCATGACGATCCGCGTGCCGCCCACGTTCACCTCCGAGACGAGTTCGTCGTCGGCCGGTCGCACGGATGTGATGCCCGCGCAGTGGAACACCCGTGACACGCCGCGAAGCGCGCGCCTCACCGACCGGCGGTCGCGCACCTCGAGCTTCACGCGCCGGCAGTCCAGGTCGGCGACGGCCGCATCGGGGGAGCGCTCCTGCACCCCGAGCGTCACGTCGTCTCCGCGCTCGGCGAGGAGCCGGGCGACGTGCGATCCGATGAAGCCGGTCGCGCCGGTTACGAGGACAGCTGGCACGGCGGCCGAGTGTAGGCCTATAACCTGCCGCCCGCATGTCCCCCGTCTCGGTGGTGACCGACAGCACCTCGTACCTGCCGCCGGACCTGATCGAGCGGAACAACATCGCCGTGGTCCCCCTGTACGTCGTGTTCGGGGGCGACCGCATCGTCCCGGAGGTCGAGATCACCGACTATCCGGCCTTCTTCGAGGAGCTGCGCTCGGCGGAGAAGCTGCCTACCACGTCGCAGCCGTCCGTGGGCGACTTCACCGCCGTCTTCGAGCCGCTGCTGGCGAACGGCGGCGAGGTCGTCTCGGTTCACATCTCGGGCGGGCTGTCCGGCACCCCGGAGGCGGCGCGGCAGGCAAAGGACACGCTGACGCGCGACGGCAGGGGCGGCGAGCGGATCGAGGTGGTGGACTCCACGACCGCGGCCGGCGGCCTCGGCTTCATGGTGCTCGCCGCGGCGAGGGCGGCCCGCGACAGCACGAGCGCGAAGGAGGTGGCCGAGCACGTGGCGGCGGCGCGCAAGGAGCTGCGGCTCTGGTTCGCCATCGACACGCTCGAGTTCCTCAAACGCGGGGGGCGCATCGGCGCGGCCAGCGCGTGGATCGGCTCCACGCTGAAGGTGAAGCCGATCCTCACCGTCGAGAACGAGATGTCGCCGGTCGAGCGCGTGCGCACGTCGTCGCGCGCGTTCGAGCGGCTGATCGAGTACGCGCGCTCGTGCGCGGACTCGGGCGCCGACGCGTGGTCGGCCCAGCACATCAACGCGCCCGACCAGTGCGCGCGGCTCGTGGAGCGCTGCTCCGAGATCTACGGGCACGGGCCGACCATCGTTAGCGAGATCGGGCCGGTGCTGTCGGCGCACACCGGGCCGGGCCTGCTCGGCACGGGCGCCGTGCCGAGCCGCTTCGTGGCGTAGCGCCGACAGGAGGCGCGCCGGACGGCGCGAATACCGCCCTGATGATCAACGTGCGGGACATCGTCCGCATCGTGCTCACGGTCGTCTGCGTGGTGATCACGCTGTACCTCCTGTGGACCCTCCGCAAGCCGATCGGCTGGCTGCTGGCCGCGATCTTCCTTGCCACGGCGCTCTCGCCGCCGGTCAACTGGCTCAGCATGCGCATGAGGCGCGGCTTCGCGATCACGATCACCTACATGGGTCTGCTGCTCGTTCCCATACTGCTGATCGCGCTGATCGTCCCGCCGCTGATCAGCGAGGCGAACAACTTCGCGGACCACGTCCCGCAGTACGCGAACGACGTCACGGACTACGTCCAGAAGAACAGGACGCTGCGCAACCTGAACGAGGATTACGACATCACGAGCAAGCTGCAGAAGGAGGCCGGCAAGCTGCCGAGCCGCCTCGGCGGCGCCGCGGGGACCCTCCGTGACATCGGGCTGGGAATCGTGAACTCGTTGTTCGCACTGCTCACGATCCTCGTGATGACGGCCTTCCTCTTAGGCAGCGGCCGGCAATGGACCGACCAGATCATCCGATCGCGCCCGCCCGAACAGCGCGACCGGCTGCGGCGTTCGCTCGACAACATCGGGTCGGCGGTGAGCGGGTACGTTGCCGGCGCGCTCACGATCGCCTTCATCGCCGGAACGGCGACGTTCATCGTGCTCACGATCCTCGGCGTTCCCTTCGCGGGCCCCCTCGCGGTCATGGCCGGCTTTGCGTCGCTGATCCCGCTGGTGGGCGCGACCGTGGCCGCGGTGCTCATCGGGGTGGTGACGGTCTTCAACAACTTCCCGACCGACACGATCATCTGGACCGTCTGGGCGATCGCGTACCAGCAGATCGAGAACAACCTGATCCAGCCCCAGATCCAGAAGCGCACCGTGAACGTCCAGCCGCTCATCACGATCTTCGCCGTGCTGTGCGGCGCCACGCTCCTAGGCATTGTGGGCGCGATCGCCGCCATCCCGATCGCGGCCTCGATCCAGATCTTGCTCACCGAGTACGTGGACCTGCGGACGTTCTCGATGAGGCCGCACGAGGAGTCGCCGCCGCCGGGCGACCCCGCGCCCGCGTAGCCTCCAGAGGATGTCGGCCGGGGCACTGACACGCCGCGGGCTCCTTCTCGCGGTGACGGGGCTGTCGCTGTACCTGCTCGCTCCGGCGCTGCTGGAGGTGTTCGGCGCCTTCGACGAGCTGGACGAGATCTCGCCGCTGTGGTTCCCCGCCATGGTCCTGCTTCAGGCGGGCAGCTTCGCGTGCATGTGGGGCGTTCAGCACCTGGCCGTGCGTGCCCAACGCTGGGGGCCGGTGATCACGTCGCAGCTGGCGTCGAACGCGTTCGGGCGCATCGTTCCGGGCGGCGTGGCCGCCTCGGGTGCGTTGCAGTACGCGATGCTGGTGCGCGGGGGCGTGCCGGCTGCCGCGGCCGCCTCGGGGATGACCGCCTCCTCGCTGCTCCTGTTCGGCACCCTCCTCGCCCTCCCGCTGCTCGCGCTGCCCGCCGTTCTCGGCGGAGTCGCCGTCGATCCTCACCTCACCCGCGCCGCCCTGGCCGGCGCCGCGCTGTTCGTGCTGATGGTCGCCCTGGGCGCGGCCAGCATCGTGTGGGACCAGCCGCTGACGGTCGCCGGCCGCACCGCGCAGGCGATCGGCAACCGGCTGCGCAAGGGGCGTCCGCCGCTCGCCGGGCTGCCCGAGCGGCTCCTGCGCGAGCGCGACATCGTCGTGCATGTGCTCGGTAAGGAGTGGTGGGAGGCGCTCATCCTCGCCTCGGGCCGCTGGCTGCTGGACTACCTGACGCTGGTGGCCGCCGTGTACGCGGTCGGGGCGCGCCCGCACGTCTCGCTGGTCCTGCTCGCGTTCTGCGCCGCGCAGCTGCTCGGCACGATCCCGATCACGCCCGGCGGCCTCGGGATCGTGGAGGCCGGCCTGACCGGAACGCTCGCGCTGGCGGGGGTGGGCGGCGGCGCCGCCGTCGTGGCGACGCTCGCCTACCGCCTCGTGTCCTTCTGGCTGCCGATACCCCTGGGCGCGATCGCCGCGGTGGTGCACCGGCGCCGCTACGGCTCGGCCGAGGTCGAGCCCCCGCCGCTTACGCCGACGCCTGAGCCGGACGCTGCGTAGCCGGGTCCTCCGGCGGGCCGTTCTGCTCCCACCAGCCGTTGATCGCCGCGATCGCGGGTCCCATGATCAGGTTCTTCTGGAAGTTCTCCGTGTCGTTCACGTGCGGGAGCGGAGTCTCCGGGACGTCAACCTCGAGGAACTCGCAGAGCGGCTCCCAGCCCTCCTTGGGGTTCCAGACGAGCAGGCGGTCCGCGGGGACCGTGTCGATCACCGTCTGGTTCCAGCGCTCGTACGCCTCGGACATCGCGCCCGGCTCGCCGTTCGTGCCGGCCCAGGCGCCGCGCTCGTCGCCGAAGTTCATCTCGGTCAGGAGGTCGATCCAGGCGGCGTAGTTCGGGTCAATGTTGTACTGCGCCCGAGCGAGGTGGTGCATGAGCGTGTCGCGGAAGAAGATCTGGGTGATCGTGTTCTCCATGCTCTTCACCCAGGAGTCGGCGTCGCGGACGCTCAGGAGGACCTTGGCGTCCGGGTAGACGTCCATCAGCTCGCGGTAGTGCCAGGCCGCCGGCCAGTCGACGGTCGACTCCTTGCCGGCGAAGATCTCCTCCCAGTCGGCGTCGCCCTCGAACGCCTTGCGCCACTGCGGGACGCTCGTCTCGAGGTCGGACATCATGTCGCGCATGTGGTAGCAGGGCAGCCCGAGCATCTCGAGCGCGATCATCTGGGTGGTCGTGGCCGTCCGCGGCTGGCCGGCACCGATCAGCTTCATGGGTTCTCCTTGTTGACTTCGTATTAAGCGGCGCGCGGCAGACTATCTACCTGCGACCGGTGATGAGGCTCACTGTGGCAGCCACGCCGCCGCCTATCACAAAGCCGGCCACGGCGGCGCCGACCAGGGCTGTCCTGCGGTTGCGGACCAGCTGGCCGCGCCAGTTCGTCAGCTCGGTCACCTTCGAGCGGAGGTCGTTCACGGAGAAGGCGAGCTCTCGGCGGGTCTCCTCGATCTCCGCGCGGATCATCTCCGGCGTCCGTGTGCGTGCCACTACGCCTTCACCTCCTCGCCGCGCTCGAGCGTCCGGTGCACCTGATCCCGCTCGATCTTCTGCGCCTCGAGGTCGGCGCGGGTCCGCTTCGCCTCCTCGATCGCCATGTCGGGCGTGGGCGGCGAGCCCTTCTTGAACAGCCGGTACGCGAACAGCCCGGCCAGGAGGGCGCAGAGAAACAGAGCGAGCGTGACCACCGCGAAGCCCGCCCAGACGTTGTCCTCCCAGTTGAAGACGTCGTCGAGGAACCAGGCCATCCCGTGGAAGAACATGGTCACGCCGAAGACGAGGAAGACGCCGGCGGCGGCGGCCACGACCGCGCCTTGCGTGAGCTTCGAGACCTTGTCCGTGACCTCGGCCTTCGCGAGCTCGATCTCCTCGCGGACCAGCTGAGAGGCCTTCTCGGAGACCTCGGCGACGATCTCGCCGAGCGACTTGTCGGCCCCGTCGGGCGGCGGCATTCCGTTCGTGGTCATCGGGTGAGCCTCCTCAGGATCAGGGCGAGCGCGAGCCCGCCGGCGAATGCCGCGCCCACGAACGCCTCGGGGCGCTCGGCGAACGCGTCCTCCTCAGAGCCCACGCCGAGGGGCGATTGGCCGCCGGAGGGCGTGGCTGCGCTCGCCTCCACGACGGGCTCGAATTCGGTTGTGGGCTGCTCGTCGGCCATCAGTCGACTGGGGGGTCCTCCTTGAAGACCCGAATCCAGATCGCCGTGGCGATGCGGGTCGAGACGATCGTGGCGAGGGCGCCCACACCGGCCAGCAGGCCGCCCCACATGAGGCGCTTGACGATGTCGTTGTCCATAGGCGCCTGATTCAACCAGACGCGGCCGGGCGACTCGTTACCCCATTCTCGAGGCCGCCGCAGATCGCCTCGACCACGAGGTCCTTGGCGCGCTCGTAGTCCGCATCGGTGCGCGGCAGCAGCTCGAAGATCCACCCCGTGAGGAGCTGCTCGATGGCGCCGTAGAAGCACATCGCGGCGAACTCCGAGGGGATGCCGGATTTGAACGAGCCCTCCTCGCGGGCCGCCTCGACGATCGCGGCGATGCCGTCGTACGCCTTGCGGATCTCCTTGAGGTGCACAGCGCCGAACGAGTTCGCCGCGCGGGTGACCTCGACGATGATCACCTTCATCAGGTCGGGGTCGTGCTGGTACGAGTCGATGATGAAGCCGGCGACCGAGCGCAGCTTGTCGCGTGACGGCAGCTCGCGTGCGTCGATCTCGCCGATCGCGTCGAGCATGATCTGCCAGCGCTCGAGGAAGAGCGTGTTGAGAATCTCCTCCTTGGAATCGAAGTAGTGGTAGACGAGCCCGTAGGCCACCCCCGCCTCGTCCGCCACGTCGGACACGCGGCAGTGGTGGAAGCCCTGGCGGGCGAACACGCGCACGGCGGCGTCGAGGATCATGCGCCGCTTGTCGGGAGCGTTTTTCGCTGCCGCGGCCATTACGCCGTGACCTTCTCCGGCCAGCGGTACGCCGGCTCGACTCGGTTGGCGAGGCTCGGCAGCTTCTCGCGGATCTCGTCCTGGCGGGCGAGGTCCAGGTCCGCTGCGATGAAATGCTCCCCGTCCGCGGGAGCGCGGGCGAGCACCTCGCCCCAGGGATCGACGATCATCGAGTTGCCGTAGCTGTCCCCCTCGGGCCCCTCGCGGCGCGCCTGGCCGGGCGCGATAACGAACACCTGGTTCTCGATCGCGCGGGCGCGCAGCAACACCTCCCAGTGCGCCTCGCCGGTGACGCGCGTGAAGTTGGCGGGCACCGTCACGATGCGCGCGCCGCGCAGCGCCAGGATCCGGTACAGCTCGGGAAAGCGCAGGTCGTAACAGATGGTCAGCCCGATCGGAACTCCGTTCGCGGTCTCGGACAGCACGATCTCGGCGGCCGGCTCCGAGCTGTCGGACTCGCGGTACTCGACGCCGCCGACCTCCACGTCGAACATGTGGATCTTGCGGTAGACCGCCCGGATCTCCCCGTCGGGGCCCACGTGAACCGACGTGTTCGACACCCGCTCGCGGCCCTCGCGGCGCTCGGCCACGGAGCCGGCGACCAGATCGATCCCGAGCTCGCGCGCGAGCTCGCGTGCCCAGGCGACCGGGCGGCCGTCGAGTGGCTCTGCTCCGGCGAGGTAGTCCGACGTGCCGCCGCGGATGTCGAGCCGCTCGGGAAGCACGACCAGCTCGGCGCCGTCGGCCGCGGCCGCGCGCGTGAGCCGCTCCGCCGAGGCGAGGTTCCGATCCGTCTCCGTCGTAGCTTGCAGCTGGACTGCGGCGGCCCGCATCGCCCCTCCCCGAACGATTGACTGACCAGTCAATCTGGAGTGTACTGGCCGATCATGCGCGACCTCCCTCTACGTGGCCCCGCTGTCTCGGAGCTTGCTCTGCGCCTGCCTCCGAGCCGCATGCCGCCGCTGCATGCCGGGCGGCCGCTCAAGCGCTGGCGCTACGTCGCCGTCTACCGGCCGGACGTGATGCTGTGCGTCGGGGAGGCGCACGTCGCGGGGATCCGGCAACGGTGGTGGGCCGTCGCGCTCCCCGATGGGTCGCTGTTCGAGGGGAAGCGAGGAGTTTCCGTCGACACCGGGCGCGCGCACGTGCGCGGGGTGCTCGACCTCGAGCTGTCGCGTCCGCAGGGGGTCGAGGTCGTATCTCCCCACGGGCGCTCGTACGTGTGGACGCTGAAGCTCGCGCCGGTGCACGTGCGCGGGACGGTCGCGGCGGGCGGGCACACCTTCGAGCTGGACGGCGACGACGGCTTCGTCGACGAGTCCGCCGGCTACCACGCGCGGCACACCACCTGGCGATGGTCCGCGGGTATCGGTCGCGCGGCCGACGGCAGCGCCGTCGCGTGGAACCTGGTGGACGGCGTGCATGACACGCTCGAGAACAGCGAGCGCACGCTGTGGATCGACGGCGTGCCGCGGGAGGTGCCGCCGCAGGAGTTCGCGGACGACCTGTCGCGGGTGGGCGACCTCGAGTTCCGCGAGTGGTCCGCGCGCGAGGCCACCCGGAATCTCGTGGTGATGCGCAACCGCTACCGGCAGCCGTTCGGAGAGTTCACGGGCACGCTGCCGGGCGGGCTCGCGCTCGCCGAGGGCTACGGGGTCATGGAGGAGCATGATGTGCTCTGGTGAAGCACCTGCTCCTGCTCGTAGCCGCCCTGCTGGGCCTGGCCCCGGCCGGCGCGCCGGCACGGGAGCCTGATCCGCCGGTCCGGCTGACGGTCGCCGCGTCCGGCGACCTCCTCGTCCACACGCCGGTGGCGCGGCGGGCGCTCGCCCTCGGCGGCGGGCGCCGCTACGACTTCGCGCCGCTGTTCGCGCCCGTGCGGGGCGTGATCGCGGGCGCCGACCTCGCCCTCTGCCACATGGAGACGCCCCTCGTGCCCGGGCCGGTCCAGGGGTACCCGGTGTTCCACACTCCGCCGGCGCTCGCCCGCTCCGTGAGGCGAGTCGGCTGGGACGCCTGCAGCACGGCGTCGAACCACTCGCTCGACGCCGGCCAGTCCGGGATCGACTCGACCCTGCGGGCTCTCCGCAGTGCGGGCGTGAAGGCAACCGGCACCTCGCGCTCCGCCGAAGGGAGCCGGAAGACCGCGATGCTGCGCGTGAAGGGAGTGCGGGTCGCCTTCCTCTCCTACACGGCCGTGACGAACGGCCAGTCCGTGCCGCACCCGTGGAGCGTGAACTGGGCGTCCCCGGGACCGATCCTGCACGACGCGCGCCGCGCCCGGCGGCGTGGCGCCCGCATCGTGATCGTGAACATCCACTGGGGCACCGAGTTCGTCGCGGCGGTGAGCCCGCAGCAGCGCGCGCTCGCGCGCCGGCTCACGCGCTCACCCGCGATCGACGCGATCGTGGGCCAGCACGTCCACGTGGTCCAGCCGATCCGGCGCGTGCACGGCAAGCCCGTGGTGTTCGGCGAGGGCAACCTGATCTCGAACCAGACGGCCGGCTGCTGCCCGGCCGCCTCGCAGGACGGGCTGATCGCGCTGATCGACTTCGTGGTGAGGCCGGGGCACCGGGCGCGCGCCCCGCGGATCCGGTACGTGCCGACCTGGGTGCGCCACCCCGACTACACCGTGATGCGCGCAGCGCCGGGCTCGCCGTCGTGGAACAGGACCGTGAGCGCCGCCGGCCGGCGGCGCGGTATCAGTCCGGTGCTCTCGCGGTAGCCCGAGCGAACGACGAGCGGTGAAGGAGGTGGAAAACCCGCCCCACCCCGGGCTCCCGCGGGGGGTTTGGCGGGTTGTCGATCAATGGGAAGGGCAACTCACCCAGCCCCTTCGAACAACCGCCGAGGTATGACTTTTCGACCTCGACCGAGCCACCCTTAAATGCTGTCGTTCAAGGGCGCCGAAGCCAACCATGGGTCCCGCGTTAGGGTCCGCGCATGCAGATCCGCGCGGCCGTCCTCGAGGAGTTCGCCAACCCGCTCGTCGTCCAGGACGTCGAGCTTCAGGGGCCCGGAGCGGGTGAGGTGCTGGTGCGCCTCGCCGCCTGTGGCGTGTGTCACACCGACCTCTACACGGCGAGCGGCGCCGACCCCTCCGGATACACGCCGACGGTGCTCGGACACGAGGGGTCGGGCGTGGTCGAGGAGGTGGGCGAGGGCGTTACGAGCGTCGCCCCCGGCGACCACGTCGTGACGCTCTTCTCGCCGCAGTGCCGCGAGTGCATCCACTGCCTGTCCGACCGCACCAATCTGTGCCTGGCCATCCGCGAGCAGCAGAACAAGGGCTACCTGCCCGACGGCAGCACCCGCCTTCACCGAAACGGGGACGAGCTCCGCCACTTCATGGGCACGAGCACCTTCGCGGAGGCGACCGTGATGCCGGAGATCGCGCTCGCCAAGGTGAACCCCGAGGCGCCGCTCGACGTGATCTGCACGCTGGCCTGTGGCGCCACCACGGGCATCGGCGCCGCTATCTACATCGCCAAGGTGGAGGCCGGCTCGACCTGCGTGGTGTTCGGCGCGGGCCTGGTCGGCCTCGGCGCGGTGGCGGGCGCCCGGCTCGCGGGCGCCGAGCGGATCGTGGCGGTGGACCTGTCCGAGGAGCGGCTCGAGCACGCGCGCGGGCAGGGGGCCACCCACACGCTCGTGGGCGGCCCCGACACGGTCGACCGGATCCTCGAGATGACCGATGGCTTCGGCGCCGACTACACCTTCGAGGCCACCGGCAGCGTCGCCGTGATGCGCCAGGCGGTGGAGTCGGCCCGCATGGGCTGGGGCCTCTGCACGATCGCGGGCGTTGCGGGCAAGGGTGAGCTGCTCGAGGTGGTGCCTCGTTACCTGATCACGGGCCGCCGGATCGCCGGCGCCTCGTTCGGCGGAGCCAAGGGACGCGACCGCGTGCCCGAGCTCGTGGACACCTACATGTCCGGCGACCTCGATCTCGACTCGCTTGTCACCCGCCGCGTCTCGCTCGACGAGGTGAACGATGCCTTCGAGGCGATGGAGCGCCAGGAGGGCATCCGCACCGTCATCACCTACTGAGCGCGCAGCACGATCCTCGGCATGCGCTAGGCCAGGAAGGAGCCCTTCGAGCCCTTGGAGGCCCCCGCGGCGTCACCCGACTCGAGCAGGGCCGCGATCTCCTCGCCCGAGTAGCCGAGCGCGCCGAGCACCTCCTCGGTGTGCTCGCCGAGCGCCGGGCCGGGCCCCGCCGGCGCGCCCGGCGTGCGCGACAGCTTGACCGGCACGCCCAGTAGCCGCACGGATTCGGCGCCTGGCTGGTCCAGGCTCACCACCATCTCGCGCGCCCGCACGAGCTCCGAGTCGAGCGCCTCGTCGAGGCCCAGCACGGGCTCCAGGCAGCAGTCGTGCTCGGACGCGAACGCCTGCCATTCGTCGCGCGTGCGCTCGAGGAAGATCCGCTTGTCCTCCGCGTGCGCGTCCGAGCCCGGCCGCTCGTACTGCCTGTCGACGAGCTCCTCGCGACCCACCCCCCGGCACCACGCCTGCCAGAACTTCGGCTCGAGGGCGCCGAGCGTCACCCAGCCGTCCCGGCACGCGTACGGCCGGTAGCAGATGAGCCCGCCCGCGAGCTCGAGCTCGCCGCGTGCCGGCGGCGTGCCCTCGGCGAGCTGCCTGGCCGCCACGAGCGCGAGCCAGGCCAGCGAGCCGTCGAACATCGACACGTCCACCAGCTGACCCTCTCCCGACTGCTCGCGCTCGCGCAGCGCCGCCAGGATTCCGAACGCGGCCATGAGAGCACCGCCGCCCAGGTCCGCGATCTGGCCGGCGCTCTGCATGGGCGGCCCGCCGGCGTCGCCCGAGAGGCCGAGCAACCCGTTCAGGCCCAGGTAGTTCATGTCGTGCCCAGAGCGGCCGGTGAACGGGCCGTCCTGGCCGTAGCCTGTGATCGCGCAGTAGACGAGCCGCGGGTTCTCCTCGCGCAGGCGCTCGTAGCCCACCCCGAGCCGCTCCATCACGCCGGGCCGGAACGACTCGAGCACGACGTCGTGCTCGCGGACAAGCCGCAAGAGCACCTCCCTCCCCCCGTCCGTCTTCAGGTCCAGCCGGATCGAGCGCTTGCCGCGGTTCAGGGCGAGGAACAGCGCCGACGCTGCCGACTCGTCGGCGCCCTCGTGGAAGGGCGGCGACCAGCGGATGTAGTCGCCCACCCCCGTGTCCTCGACCTTGAGCACCTCCGCGCCGAAGTCCGCGAGCAGCAGCGAGCAGAAGCCGCCCGGGAGCAGCCGCGAGAGGTCCAGCACCCTCACCCCTGCCAGGGCGGTCATGTGAGGAGCTCGCGGCGAGTCACGTCCTGGCGCGGCGCCCCCAGCAGCTCGCGCGCCTCGTCCACGCTCGCCACGCGCCGGCCGGCGTTCTCCACGATCTCGCGCGCCTTCGCGATCAGGTCGCCGTTCGAGCGCGCCATCTCGCCGTTCGGCAGGTAGAAGTTGTCCTCCAGGCCCGCGCGCACGTTCCCGCCGAGCGCCGCGGCGGCCGCGATCAGCGCCCACTGCCCGCGGCTGATGCCGATCACGCCCCAGTTGTGCCGGCCCTCGGGGATCTGCTCGGACATGTGCGCGAGGTTCTTCGCGGTCGGGCGGATCCCGCCCGTCACGCCCATCACGCACGACACCTGAAGCGGCTCCGACAGCAGGCCCATGTCGATCAGCGGGTCCAGGTTCGCGACGTGGCCGGAGTCGAAGCACTCGTGCTCCGGCCGGATGTCGAGCTCGTTCATCGCGGTCACGAACTCGATGATCGTGTCGAACGAGTTCTCGAAGACCGTCTTGAAGACGAAGTCCTTGCGCTTGGAGGAGTACTTCGCGTAGTTCATAGAGCCCATGTTGAGCGCCGCCACGTCCGGCCTCAGCTCGCGCAAATACTCGATCCGCTTCTGGATCGGGATCCCGATCGCGCCGGTGGAGTAGTTGATCACCACGTCCTCGACGGCTCCTTTGATCGCGTCGGTGATTGCGCGGAAGTCCTCCACCTCATAGCTCGGCACACCGTCCGGCGTACGGGCGTGGATGTGGATCATCGACGCGCCCTCCTCGACAGCGCGCCGGGCCTCGGCGGCGTACTCGTCGGGCGTGTACGGAATCGCCGGGCACTGCTCGCGGTTGGCGACCGCGCCCGAGATCGAGCAGGTGACGATGCAGGGATTCTCGAGCCGCGTCATACGGGCATCACGCCGTGCTTCTTCCAGGGCCGCTCCACGCGCTTCGTCTCGGCCATCTCGAGTGCCCGGATCACCGTCGGGCGCGTCTCGCGGGGGTCGATGATGTCGTCGATCAGGGCGTTGCCGGCGGCGATGTACGGGTCGATCGTCCGGCGGATCCCGTCGATCATCTCGGCGCGCGTGGCGTCGGGGTCGTCGGCCGCCTCGATCTGCTTGCGGAAGATGATGTTCACCGCACCCTCGGGGCCCATCACGGAGATCTCCGCGCTCGGCCACGCCACGATCAGGTCCGGCTCGTAGGCGCGGCCGTTCATCACGTAGTAGCCGGCGCCGTAGGCCTTCCGGATCACGACCGTGATCTTCGGCACCGTCGCGCGCGACACCGCGTACAGCATCTTCGCGCCGTGCCGGATGATCCCAGCCTGCTCGACCTTCGTGCCGACCATGAAGCCGGGCACGTCCATCAAGAACAGCAGCGGGATGCCGTAGGCGTCGCACAGGTTCACGAACCGCGCGGCCTTGTCGGCGGAGTCGTTCTCGAGGATCCCGCCGAGGTGCTTCGGCTGGTTGGCCACGATCCCGACCGGCCGCCCGCCCATCCGCGCGAGGCAGGTGATGATCGTGCGGGCCCAGCGCGGCTTCAGGTCGAACCACTCGCCGTCGTCCACGATCCGCCCGATCACGTCGTACATGTCGTACGGCTTGCGCGGCGAGTCGGGCAGGATGTCGAGCAGCTCCTCGTCCATCCGGTCGGCTGGGTCGGACGGCTCGCGCCTTGGCGGCGGCTCCTCGCAGTGCTGCGGGAAGAAGCTGAGGTAGCTCTTGATGGCGGCGATGCAGTCCTCGTCGGACTCGAGCTCGAGGTCGCCGACGCCCGAGATCCGCGTGTGGATGCGCGAACCGCCGAGCTCCTCCTGGGTCACGTCCTCGCCGGTGACCGCCTTGGTGAGATGGGGGCCGGCCAGCGCCATCGACCCGCGTCCCTTCACCATCGGGACGAAGTCGGCGAGGCCGGGGATGTAGGCGGTGCCCGCCGCGCATGGGCCCATCAGGGCAGCCACCTGCGGCACGACGCCGCTCATCGTGACCTCCTCGCGGAACAGGTGGCCGGACCCGGCGAACAGCGAGCCGGCGGCCTCCTGGATGCGTGCCCCGGCCGAGTCGAGCAGCCACAGCATCGGGATCCGCTTGGTGAGCGCGAGCTCGCGCAGCCGCGTCACCTTCATCTCGCCGGTCATGCCCATCGAGCCGGCCATGACCGTGAAGTCGTAGGCGGCCACGGCCACGAGCCGGCCGTCGACCCTGCCGTACCCGGTGAGCACGCCGTCCGCCGGCGCCTCCCTGCCCTCCATCGCCCGCTGCGAGAAGTGCGGGCGGCCGTGGATGCCGAGCTCCGTGAACGTGCCCTCGTCGACGAGGAGCGCCAGCCGCTCGCGCGCGGTGAGCTTGCCCTGCTCGTGCTGGCGCGCGATCCGCTCCTCGCCGCCGCCGAGCCGAGCCTGCTCGCGGCGCTCGTGCAGGTCCTCCACCAGCGAGCGGAGCGGCGGTCGCGCTACGAGCGTGTCGGCCGGGGTGCGCTCGGTGGTCACGAGTCCTCCCCCGCCAGGTGTTCGAGCACCGGCTCCAGCACGTGCATCGCCGTCTCGGTGGCCACCGCGCGTGCTTCCTCGTCCTTGGGCGCGTCGAAGTTCGTGATCTCGATACCCACGAGCTCGGAGTCCTCCAGCACCGAGTCCATCAGGTCGTAGAGCTTGTCGGGATGGAGGCCGCCGGGTGCCGGCACGGCCGCCGGGAAGTGCTCCGGGTCGATCACGTCGAGGTCGAGATGCACGAACACGGGCGCGCCCTCGAGCGCGTTCTTCGCCGCCACCAGCGTCTCGACCGGGCTCGCGCCGATCACGGTCGCGGCGCTCCGCTCGAGCAGTTCCCGCTCGCCCGGGTCGAGATCGCGCACGCCCGCGAGCACCACCCGCTCGGCGGGCACCGCGTCGCCCAGGCCGGCGTCCCACTCGCCCGTGGCGGCCGCGAGGCACATGCCTCCGAGGTAGCCGCTGCCGGACGTCTCGGGCGTGTTGTAGTCGCCGTGGCCGTCGAGCCACAGGATCCGCGCGTCCGGCCGGTGCCTGCCCACGGCGGGGATCGTGCTCGCTGCCACCGAGCAGTCGGCGGCCAGCAGCACCGGCGTGTTGCCACCCGTCAGCGCGTCCTCGACCTGGCCACCCGCCTCGAGCAGGCAACCCCTCGACCGGCTCAGGTCGTCCTCGTAGCTCGTCTCGCGCACCTCGCCGGCGCTCCCGATGAAGCGCGGCTCCACGCCGAGCGCACCGCCCACGAGCGGCGCCAGGATCTCCACGCCGACCGGCGCGCCCGGGAAGCGGTCCGCCGTGCGGCAGCGCAGCGCTACGAGCGAGAGGCCCACGCCCGTCAGCGACCTGTCCAGTTGGGATCGCGCTTCTCGAAGAAGGCCTTCACGCCCTCCTGGATGTCCTCCGTGGTGAAGGCGATCGAGAGCTGCGAGCGCAGGTATTCGAGCGCCTCGTCGAGCGGCATGTCGAGCTGCCGGTACATGGCGTCCTTGCCGAGCTTCATCAGGACGGGCGACTTGCCCGCGAGCTTCCCGGCCCAGTCGGCCACGGCCGCGTCGAACTCCTCGTCGGGCACAACGCGGTTCACGATGCCGGCCTCGCGCGCCTCCTGTGCCGAGATCCGCTCGCCCAGGAGCAGCAGCTCGTTCGCCTTCTTGCGCGGCACGTTGCGGTAGATCAGCGCCATGATCATGAACGGGAACACGCCGACGTTGATCTCGGGCGTGCCGAACGTCGCGCTCTTCTTGGCGACGATCAGGTCGCAGGCCAGAGCGAGCCCCAGCGCGCCCGCCAGGACGTGACCGTTGGCCGCGCAGATCGTGGGCTTGCCGAGCTGAAGGATCGTCTGGAAGAGCCGCGGGAACCGCTCGGTGCCG
>JBEVKE010000062.1:0-7996 GCA_040509835.1 Thermoleophilaceae bacterium | reverse complement strand
CCGTGGTCGAAGTCGATCAGCATCACGCGGTCGGCGATCACGCACTCGCGCCCGATCGAGACGTGCTGGTAGGAGGAGATCGTGCACTCCTGCCCCAGCACGGACTTCGCCCCGATCGAGACGTTGCCCTCGTGGCTGCGGATCTTGCAGCCGTGCCCCACCCAGCACCAGCGCCCGAGCTCGAGCGTCGCCCGGGGCCCCACCTCGAGGCTGCATCCGGGACCGACGAACGCGAGGCCGTCCAGCAGCAGCCGCGACCCCAGCCTCAGCTTCACGAAGCCGAGCCGCAAGATCAGCCGCGCATACTTGCGATTCAGCATCCCGTGCCGGCGCATGAAGCGGAGCAGGGTCAGGAGGCCGCCGTGCCGAGGCGGGGGCGGGCCGCGCAGCTCGTCGGGCAAATCCGACGGCGGCGCCGCGATCGGCTCCGTGGCGCTCTCCATCGCGGCCGAAGAATAAGTGCGGCTACCCGTATTGGCGGATATCCGCCTCGTCATCACAATTGCGCTTGCAATGACCAGGACCGTTCTCATCGTCGACGACCACCCGTCCTTCCGGGCGAGCGCTCGCATGCTGCTCGAGGCCGAGGGCTACACGGTGGTCGGCGAGGCCGAGGACGGCCATTCCGCGCTCCGTGCGGTCCAGGAGCTGCATCCCGACGTCGTGCTGCTCGACGTGCAGCTGCCGGATATCGACGGGATCGAGGTCGCCGCGCGCCTGACGGCGAACGGATCGGCCCCGGCGATCATCCTCACATCCAGCCGGGACCTTGCGGACCTCGGCCCGGTGCGAGACCGTTGCGATGTGCGCGGCTTCATTCCAAAGGCTGAGCTCTCCGGCGCCGCGCTGGAGGCACTGCTCTGACATCCCTCAAACGGGCCCTCTGGGGCCTCGCCGGCGCCGGCTTCGCGCTCGGCGTGATCGTCGTCGCGGTCGTTGTCACAAGCGACCACACGAACCTCCGCGGCGCGGTCGCCGTGCTCGGGCTCGTGGTCGGCTGGGGCTTCATCGGGACCGGGCTGTTCGCCTGGGCGCGGCGCCCGGACAACAGCCTCGGCTCGCTTCTGGCGGCCACCGGCTTCGCCTTCCTGATCGCGGGCCTGAGCTCCTCGAACATCCCGGCCGTCTTCACGGTGGGGGCCTTTCTCAGCTCCGTCTACATCGTCACGACGATGCACACGCTCCTGGCGGCGCCCCACGGACGGCTGTCCTCCGGCGATCGCCGCATCGTGATCGCCGCCTATCTGCTCGTGACGGTAGGGGTCCTGCCGCTCTACCTCTTCTTCGACCCGTCGTCCCAGTGCCCGAACTGCCCCGACAACGTGTTCCTGATCCAGGACAGCCAGTCGGTCGTGGACATCGCGAGCATTGTGATCAACCTCATCGGCGTCGTGCTCATCGGGCTCGTGCTCCGCAGCCTGATCCGCCGGTGGCGCGCCGCCACGCGCGCCGAGCGCCGGCTCTACACCCCGATGTACGCCGCGGGCGTGGCGCTGATGATCGCGCTGATCGGGAACCTCGTGCTGCAGTCGGCCAACTCGGACAGCAACGCAGCCGACGTCGCATTCGTCATCTCGCTGGTGCCGTTCGCGCTGGTCCCGTACCTCTTCCTTGGCTCGCTTGTGCGTGCGCGCCTCCTCCAGGGCGGCGCGGTGAGCAGCCTGATGACGCAGCTCGGCGAGACGGCGCGTGCCGGCAGACTCCGCGACGCGCTCGCGGAGGCGCTCGAAGACCCGACGCTCGAACTTGTCTACTGGCTGCCCGAACGGGAGCGCTACGTGGACTTCCGGGGCCGCGACTACGACCTTCCCGAGGAGGACCCGGCACGCGCGATCCACATGGTCGCGCGGGAGGGCGACTGCGTCGCGGCGATCATCTACGACGCCACCCTGCACGAGGCGGTTGAGCACGTTCAGGCGGTGGGCGCGGCGGCGTCGCTGGCGCTGGTCAACGAGCGGCTCGAGGCCGAGCTGCGCGCGAAGGTGGACGAGCTGCGCCGCTCGCGCGAGCGCATGCTCCGCATCGGGCTCGAGGAGCGGCGGCGGCTCGAGCGCGACCTGCACGACGGCGCCCAGCAGCGGCTCGTGTCGATGGCGCTCAACATCCGCATCGCGCGCGCCAAGCTGAACGACGACCCGCTGGCGGCCGACCGGCTGCTCGAGACCGCCGGC
This sequence comes from Thermoleophilaceae bacterium, assembly GCA_040509835.1. Lineage (GTDB taxonomy): Bacteria > Actinomycetota > Thermoleophilia > Solirubrobacterales > Thermoleophilaceae > JACVRW01. Next base: position 5,825 of record JBEVKE010000062.1, on the reverse strand, counting down.
CACGAGCTCGATTCCGCGCTCGCGGAGCTGCGCGAGCTCGCCCGCGGCATCCACCCTGCCGTGCTCACCGACCGTGGCCTGGCCACCGCGCTCGAGACGCTGGCCAGCCGCGCCCCCGTGCCGGTCGAGCTGGCCGAGCTGCCGGCGGACCGGCTGCCCGAGGCGGTGGAGCTGGCCGCCTACTTCGTGGTGGCCGAGGGGCTCACCAACGTCGCCAAGTACGCGAACGCGACCCACGCGACGGTCGGGGTCGCACGTGAGAACGGGCGCCTGGTCGTCGAGGTGGCGGACGATGGGGTCGGCGGCGCGGACCCCGAGAACGGCACCGGCCTCAGAGGGCTCGCCGACAGGATCGCCGTGCTCGAGGGTAGGCTCGAGATCGACTCGGAGCGGGGTCGGGGAACCACATTGAGAGCTCAGATCCCATGCGCGTAGTCGTTGCCGACGATTCGGTCCTCCTGCGGGAGGGCGTTGTGAGGCTCCTTCAGGAGAACGGCTTCGAGGTCGTGGGCCAGGCCGGCGACGCCGAGGACCTGATCCGTAAGGTGAAGGCGCACAAGCCGGACGTTGCGGTGGTCGACATCCGCATGCCCCCTACGAACACAGACGACGGCCTGCGGGCCGCGCTCGAGATCAGGGCTGAGCTTCCCGACACGGGTGTGCTCGTCCTGTCCCAGTACGTGGAGGAGGGCTACGCGCTCGACCTGGTCGGCGACTCGGCCGGCGGCGTGGGCTACCTGCTGAAGGACCGCGTGGCCGACGTGGACCGCTTCGTGGACTCCGTGAGGCGCGTGGCCGACGGCGGCTCGGCGCTCGACCCCGAGGTGGTGTCGCAGCTCGTGGGCCGCGCTCGGCGCGACGACCCGATCGACGAGCTCACGCCGCGCGAGCGCGAGGTCCTGGGGCTGATGGCCGAGGGCCGCTCGAACAACGCGATCGCCGAGCACATGACCGTCACCGAGCGGGCCGTCGAGAAGCACGTGACAAGCATCTTCGGCAAGCTCGGACTCGCCCCGGCCCCCGAGGACCATCGCCGCGTCCTGGCGGTGCTGGCGTTCCTGCGCACGTGAGCGGCGGCCCGATATCGCATCACGGCGTCGTCCGGCGGAGGCGGCGCGTGCGCATCGGCGGGCGCGACATGGCGATCGACCTCGGCACCGCGAACACGCTGGTCTACGTGCGCGGCGAGGGGATCCGGGTGTCGGAGCCCTCCGTGGTCGCCGTGGACACGCGCACCGAGGACGTGCACGCCGTCGGGCACGAGGCCCAGCGCATGATCGGGCGGACGCCCGCCTCGATCTCCGCCGTGCGGCCGCTGCGCCACGGGGTGATCACGGACTTCGAGGTGACCGAGGCGATGCTCCGCCACTTCATCGGCCGCGTGCACAAGAGCCGGTTCGCGCACCCGCGGCTCGTGATGTGCGCGCCGTCGGGGATCACGGACGTGGAGCGGCGGGCGCTGGTGGAGGCGTGCCTCGGCGCCGGCGCGCGATCGGTGCAGCTGATCGAGGAGCCGATGGCGGCCGCGATCGGCGCCGAGCTCCCGATCGAGGAGCCCATGGCGAACGTCGTTGTGGACGTGGGTGGCGGCACGAGCGAGGTCGCGGTGATCTCGCTCGGCGGGATCGTCCTGTCGCGCTCCCTGCGGGTGGGCGGTTACGACTTCGACGACTCGGTGGCCGGCTGGATCCGGCGCCACCACCGCCTGGCGATCGGCGAGACGACCGCCGAGTCCGTGAAACGCGAGATCGGCGGGGTGCGCCCGGACGAGAGCGAAGCGACCACCGAGGTGCGCGGCCGCGACCCGGTGAGCGGCCTGCCGCGGGAGGCGGTCATATCGAGCGCGGAGCTTCGCGACGCACTCGAGCCGCTGGCCGTCGAGATCCTCGACTCCGTGCGCGACGCGCTCGAGAACACGCCGCCCGAGCTGTCCGCGGACCTGACCCGCAACGGCATCCTGCTCGCCGGCGGCGGCGGGCTCCTGCGCGGCTTCCGCGAGCGGCTCGAGGCCGAGACCGGCGTGCCGGTGCGGCTCGCCGACGACCCGCTCACCTGCGTCGTGCTCGGTGCGGGCCGCGCGATTGAGGAGATCGAGGTCCTCGAGCGCGCCGCGATCTAGCGGACTACCGCGACCAGATACTCACCGCTGAAGCTGAGCGTGCCGTCGTCGGCCTCGTTCTCGCGATTCAGGAAGTCCGTATAAGCGCGCTCGAGCTCGTCCGCGCGCTCCCCCAGGACCTCGCGCGCGTTCAGTAGCGGGCCGAAGCTGTCGAGCATGAAGCGGGCGTACGACTCGACCGAGTCGTCCGTCCACACGATCGCAAGACGCTCGAACTCGGCATCACCCCACATCTCACGCACGTGATCCTCCGTGCCCCAGAGGATCGGGGGCTGGCCGCCGGGCGGCGGCGGGATCAGCTCGGCCATCGTGCGGAACATTCGCCCGAGCGAGCCCTCCGGCGTCCAGCACGCCACCGCGATCACCCCGTCCGGCCTGAGCACGCGCCTCATCTCGTCGGCGGTGCGCCTGTGGTCGGGCGCGAACATGTGGCCGAACGTCGACACGACGCGGTCGAAGCTCGCGTCGTCGAACGGCAGCGCCTGCGCGTCACCCTCGACGAAGTCGATCTCCACCATCGCGTCGGCCGCGCGATCACGACCGATCTCGAGCAGGCCGGGTGCGAAGTCGAGACCCGTGACCCTGGCCCCGGCCTTGGCCGCCGGCAGCGTTGCGTTTCCGGTGCCGCACGCCACGTCCAGCACGTCCATGCCGGGCTCGACGTCGGCGGCCGCCACGACCGCCTCGCCGGCGTCGAGGATCTTCACCGCGATCGCCGCGAAGTCGCCCGCGTCCCACATCTCCCTCGGTTCCATGACGGGCGACTATGGCGGGTTATCCGTACTGTGCGCAAGTACCGCGGCTGCCACCCTGGGTGGCATGAATGCGATCGTGACGGCGGCGGACGTGCACCGCCGCTATGGAGAGGGCGACGCCGCGGTTGACGCGCTCGCCGGGGTCAGCGTCGGGTTCGAGCGCGGGAAGTTCAGCGCGATCATGGGGCCGTCCGGCTCCGGCAAGTCGACGCTGATGCACATCCTGGCCGGTCTCGACCGGCCCACCTCGGGCCTGGTTACGCTCGACGGCGAGGAGATCACGGGCCTGGACGACGGGGAGCTCACCCGCCTGCGCCGCGACAAGCTCGGCTTCGTCTTCCAGTTCTTCAACCTGATCCCGGTCCTGACCGCCGAGGAGAACGTGCTGCTGCCGCTCTCGATCGCGGGTCGCAAGCCCGACGAGGAGTGGTTCAGGCGCCTGATCGACACCGTCGGGCTCGGTGACCGGCTCACGCACCGGCCGGCCGAGCTGTCGGGCGGCCAGCAGCAGCGCGTTGCGGTGGCGCGGGCGCTCGTGTCGCGCCCGGCGGTGGTGTTCGCGGACGAGCCCACCGGCAACCTCGACTCGCGCTCGAGCGAGGAGGTGCTCGGCCTGCTTCGCACCGCCGTGGACGAGTTCGGGCAGACGGTCGTGATGGTCACGCACGATCCGGAGGCGGCCTCCTACGCCGACCGGCTCGTCGTGCTGCGCGACGGCCAGGTCGTGCACGACGGCGCCGCCGGCACCGCGGACGACGTCATCGAGCTGATGAAGGAAGTCGCGTGACGAAGGTCGCTCTGCGCGGCATCCGCGCGCGCAAGATGCGCGCCTTCACCACATGGCTGGCGATCTTCCTGGGTGTCGCGCTCGTAGCCGGCACGTACGTCCTCACCGACACGATCAACAAGTCGTTCGGTGAGATCTTCAGCGAGTCCCTCAAGGGGACCGACGTGGCGATCACCGCGCGCCAGGACGTGGAGACCCAGGACGCGACTCCTCCGGGGTTCCCGGCCGGCCTGCTTCAGCGGGTGAGGAAGGTCGACGGCGTCGAGGCCGCCGCGGGCTCCGTGTTCGCGTCCGGCCGCTTCGTGGACACGAAGGGCGACCCGATCGGCCACAGCTTCGCGCCGAACTTCATCTCGTCGCTCAACCCGCCCCGGTTCGAGACGCTCGACTACGTGGAGGGCCGCAAGCCGCGGTCCGACTCGGAGGTCTCGATCGACACGCAGACGGCCGACACCGGCCACCTGAAGATCGGTGGCAGCCTGCGACTGGCCGGCGCGCACGAGGCGAAGACGTACCGGATCGTCGGCTTCACCAAGCTGGGCGACACGAGCTTCGGAGGGGCCGGCATCGCCCAGGTGCTGCTGCCCGAGGCGCAGCGGATCACCGACCGCGAGGGCGAGTTCGACCAGATCTCGGTGGCCGCTGCCGACGGCGTGACGCCCGAGCAGCTCCGCGACAGGATCGCGAGGGTGATGCCCCACCAGGTGCTGGTCGAGACCGGCGACCAGGCGGCCAAGCGCCAGACAAGCGACATCGAGGACAACCTCAGCTTCCTGCGCATCGCCCTGCTCGTGTTCGCCGGGGTCTCGCTGTTCGTCGGCGCCTTCCAGATCTTCAACACGTTCTCGATCACCGTCGCCCAGCGCACCCGCGAGTTCGGGATGCTGCGGACGCTGGGCGCTTCCCGGCGCCAGATCCTCGCCACGGTCGGGATCGAGGCCTTCACGCTCGGGCTGCTGGGCGCGGCGCTCGGGCTGCTCGGCGGCGTGGGGTTCGCATACGCAATCAACGAGCTGTTCAAGGCGGTGGGCATCGACCTGCCCAACACGGGGACCGTGATCGCCACCCGCACCGTGATCGTCTCGATCATCGTGGGCGTGGTGGTGACCCTGGTCGCGGCGCTGAACCCGGCATTGCGAGCGACGCGCGTGACTCCCATGGCAGCGCTGCGCGACTCCGAGCTCCAGGACACGAAGAAGCGCGGCCGAGTTGTCCTCGCCTTCGCCATCCTGCTGGGCGCGGTCGGGCTCGCCATGATGCTGATCGGGCTGTTCGGCGGGATCGACGACTCCGGCAGCGCGGCGGGGCTCCTCGGCGGCGGCGCGGCGCTGATCCTGTTCGGCGTGTCGCTGTTCTCGCCGCGGCTGGTGCGGCCGCTCGCGTCCGTGACCGGGCGCCCGCTCGAGCGGCTGCGCGGCCTGACCGGCCGGCTCGCGCGCGAGAACGCGATGCGCAAGCCCGGCCGCACGGCGTCCACGGCGGCGGCGCTGATGATCGGCCTCGCCCTGATCGTGTTCGTGACGGTGTTCGCGGCCGGCATCAACAGCTCGGTCGCGAAGACGATCGACGACAGCTTCCGCGGCGAGATCGTGATCCAGAACAGCGACGGCTTCTCCCCGTTCCCGCGCGACGCTCTCGACACGGCCCGGAAGGTGGACGGGGTCCAGACGGTCTCCGCGATCACCTACGCCACCGGCGAGCTCCCTCGTGGCGGCGGCAGCATCCAGCTCGCCGCGGTCGATCCGCGCACGCTCGGGGACGTGCTCGCGCTCGAATTCCAGAGCGGCGGCTCGTCCGCGTTCGCGGCGCTCGGGCCGCACGACACGATCGTGGACGACAACTTCGCGCGCGACAAGCACCTGAGCGTGGGCGACACCCTCCGTGTCCGGACGCCCACCGAGCGCACCGCCACCTTCCGCGTGCTCGGCACCGTGAAGGGCGAGCTCGACCTGCTTGGGAAGGCGATCATCAACGAGAGCGCCACGAGTCAGTTCGGCAGGCTCCAGCCCAACTTCGCGCTCGCGCGGCTCACGCCCGACGCGTCGCCGAAGGACGTGCAGAAGGCCATGGAGGACGCGCTGAAGGACCGCTATCCCACGGTCGAGGTGCAGAACCAGAGCCAGCTGAAGGATCAGCAGAAGCAGCAGGTCAACCAGGTGCTCGG
>JBEVKE010000061.1:0-8317 GCA_040509835.1 Thermoleophilaceae bacterium | reverse complement strand
CCTCCGCGCGCAGCACCTCGGCGGCGGCCTCCACCACGGCGCCCTCGACGCAGCCGCCGGAGACGGCGCCCGACACCTCGCCGTGCTCGTTCACCGCCATCTTCGCGCCGGGCGCGCGCGGCGCCGAGCGCTTGACTCCCACCACCGTCGCGATGGCCACGCGGTCGCCGCGATCGCTCCACGCGCGTACGTCGGCGAGAACGTCCTTCATCTGAGCCCACCTTCCATCAGGTCCGCCAAGTGTGCCAATGACGCAAGCGAGTTCCCGGACAGGAAATGGTCCACGTGCGGAAGGGCGGCCTGCATGCCGCGCGTGAGCGGCTCGTAGCCCGGGTGCGCCTTAAGCGGGTTGAGCCAGATCACGCTGTGCGCGCAGCGGCTCAGGCGGGCCATCTCCGCGGCCAGCTGCTCCGGCTCGCCGCGGTCCCAGCCGTCCGAGAGGAGCACGACGATCGCGCCGCGCCCGAGCCGGCGGCCGTGCTCCCGGTTGAGCGTTGCGAGCGCGTCGCCGATGCGGGTGCCGCCCGACCAGTCGTTCGCCGCCGCCGCGGCTCGGTCGAGTGCGCGGTCCGGCTCGCGCCCGGAGAGCTCCCTGGTGACCCGTGTGAGGCTGGTGCCGAACACGAACGCCTCGACGCGACGGCGTGCCGCCACACAGGCCTGCATGTACTGGAGCAGCATGCGCGCGTAGGGCTCCATCGAGCCGGACACGTCGCATACAAGGACGAGTGGCCGCGGCCGCTCGGACGGCTCGCGCCAGTGTCGCTCGAGCGGGTCGCCGGCAGTGCGCAGCGAGGCGCGGATGGTGCCTCGAAGGTCTGGGCGGGCCGCGTGCGGAGGGGCGCCGCGGCGGCGGGCCGCTCGCGTGCGCCGGCTTGGGCGGGACGGCCCCGCGCCGGCCAGCCGCCGCATCACGCGGCGGGCCACCTGGCGCTCGGCGTCCGTGTACTCGGCGAAGTCCTTGTCGCGCAGGAGCTCCGCATCCGACCAGGCGGACGGCACCACATCCGTCTCGCCCTCGGCAGGCACGGCCACCTCCTCCGCGGGCACGCCGACGCGCGGGAGGACGAGCGCCGCCGGCTCGAGCTCCTCCGGGAGGGAGGGCGCCTCCCGGGGGGCGGGCGCGAAGAGCTCGGCGAACGCAGCGTCGAATGCATCCAGGTCGTCACGGCGGGAGCACAACGTGGCCCTCAGCGCGAAGTAGGCGCTGGCCCGGTCGGCCGGATCGACGGCCGCGAGGGCTCGATGCGCACGTATGACCTCGTCCACTCCCACTCTCGCTCCTGCGGCTCTCATCGATGCTGCAAGAAGAGAGAGTCGGGCGGTAAGCCGGAAACCGAGACGCTCACGCACCCTTCAGCACCTCGCGCTCGCGGACCCGGTCGATGTCCTCGCGCACCTTCAGGACGACGCCGAGGGTGTCGTCGAGGTCGCCCTCCTCGAGCGCGAGCAGCGCCTGCGCCCACGCGATGGTCTCGCCCACGCCGGGCAGCTTGTAGAGCTCCTCGCCGCGCAGGCGGGCGACCGCCGCGCACACCCGCCGCGCGATCTCGTCGGAGACCCCCGGCAGGCGCGCGTGCACGATCTCGGCCTCGCGCGCCGGCCCGGGGTAGTCGATCCAGTGGTAGAGGCAGCGCCGCTTGAGCGCGTCGTGCAGCTCGCGCGTTCGGTTCGAGGTGATCACGACGAGCGGGCGGCGCTCGGCGGCGATCGTCCCGAGCTCGGGGATCGACACCTGGAAGTCGGACAGGAACTCGAGCAGGAAGGCCTCGAACTCGTCGTCCGCGCGGTCGATCTCGTCGATCAGGAGCACCACCGGGTCGCTCGCCTGGAGCGCCTCGAGCAGCGGGCGCCTGAGCAGGAAGCGCTCCGAGTAGAGCGGCTCGTCCATCCCGGCGCGGAGGTGCAGGAGCTGCCGGGGGTAGTCCCAGTCGTACAGCGCGTGGTGCAGGTCGATTCCCTCGTGGCACTGGAGCCGGATCAGCCGCGAACCGGTCGCGCCGGCGAGCGCCTTCGCCACCTCGGTCTTGCCCACGCCGGCCTCGCCCTCGAGCAGCAGCGGCTGCTCGAGGGTGGCCGCGAGGTAGACGGCGGTGGAGAGGCCTCGGTCCGCCAGATAGCGCTCCCGCGCCAGGGCCTGCTGAACGGCTGCGGCGTCGTCGAAGCTCAGACGCTCACTGCCTCCTCGAGCGCCCGCCGCGTGAGCACCCGCGTCAGGTGGCGCTTGTAGTCGGGTGTCGCGTTCAGGTCGCCCGGCGGGTCCGTGCCCTCGGCGGCCAGTTCTGCCGCTGCGACGATCGAGTTGTCGTCCAGCCTGCTGCCGCGCAGCGCGTCCTCGGCCGCGCCGGCGCGCAGAGGCGTGGAGCCCATGTTCGTCAGGCCGATGCGCACGTCGTCGCAGGTGCCGTCCGGCGCCCGGCTGACGAGCGTGCACACGCCGACCATCGCCCAATCCTCCGCGCGGCGGGTGAACTTCCGGTAGCCGAAGCCGAACGTGCTCATGTCGGGCAGCCGGATCTCCGTGATCACCTCGTCCTGCGCGAGCGAGGTGGTCAGGTAGTCCTGGAACAGCTCGGCGGCCCCGATCGTCCGGTCGCCGTTCGGCCCGCGCGCCGTGACCTCGCCGTCGAGCGCGAGCAGCACGGTCGGCAGATCAGACGCCGAGTCTCCGTGGGCGACCGAGCCGCCGATCGTGCCCCGGTTGCGGACCTGCTGGTCGGCGATCAGCGACGCGGCGCGCGCCACCACACCCAGCTCGGGCGTGTCCTGGAGCTCGGCGTGATGAGTCATCGGACCGATGCGCCACCCGCCGTTGTCCTGCTGGACGTGGTCCAGGCCGGGGATCTTCCTGAGGTCGATCAGGATGGTCGGCGCGGCGAGCCGCACCTTCATCAGCGGAAGCAGCGAGTGCCCGCCGGCGAGCAGCTTCGCGTCCTCACCGTTCTCGTGCAGCATCCGGACCGCCTCCTCGACGGAGTCCGGTGCCTCGTAGTCGAACGGAGCGGTGATCATGCCGCACCCCCATTCCCGGCCGCGTTTATCGCGTCCCAGACGCGCATCGGCGTCATCGGCATGTCGAGCTCGGTCACGCCGAGCGGCCTGATCGCGTCCAGCACCGCCGCGGCCACCGCCGGCGTCGCGGCGATCGTGCCGGCCTCGCCGATGCCCTTCACGCCGAGCGTGTTCACCGGCGACGGCGTCTCGGTGCGATCGGTCTCGAACGACGGCACCTCGGCCGCCGTCGGCAGCGCGTAGTCCACGAACGTGCCTGTCACGAGCTGGCCCTCCTCGTCGTAGACGACCTGCTCGTAGAGGGCCTGGCCGATCGCGTGGACGATGCCGCCGTGGATCTGACCGTCGATCAGCATCGGGTTGATCGCGGGACCGCAGTCGTCCACGGCCACGTAGCGCACGACCTGGACCTTGCCCGTCTCCGCGTCCACCTCCACCACGCAGGCGTGTGCGCCGAACGGGAACACGAAGTTCTCGGGGTCGTAGAACGCGCTCTCCTCGAGCCCGGGCTCGATGTCTGCCGGGAGCTCGTTCGGCGGGATGTGCGCCGCACCGGAGATCTCGGCCATCGTCATCGACTTGTCCGGCGAGCCGCGCACCTGGTACTTGCCGTCCACGAGCTCGATGTCCTCGGGCGCGGCCTCGAGCAGCGCCGCGCAGATCTTCTTCGCCTTGTCCTGCACGCGCTGCGCGGCGCGCACGATCGCCTCGCCGCCGACCGCGAGCGAGCGCGAGCCGTAGGTGTCCCAGCCCCATGTGCCCTGGTCCGTGTCGCCGTGGTGCACGTCCACGTTCTGCGGATCGATCCCGAGGATGTCGCCCGCGATCTGCGCGAAGCTCGTGTCGAGCCCCTGCCCGTGCGGCGAGGTGCCGGTGTAGACGATCGCGGAGCCGGTCGGCGTGACGCGCACGTTCGCGGACTCGTAGAACGCCGCCTGGAGGCCGACGCCCTGCGGGCCGACGGCGCGTGATGGCGCGAGCCCGCAGACCTCCACGTAGGTCGAGAAGCCGACCCCGCGGTGGATGCCCTCGCCGCGCAGCCTCTCCTGCTCGGCGCGGAACTCGTCCACGTCGAAATGCTCGAGCAGTCTGTCGAGCGTGCCCTGGTAGTTGCCCGAGTCGTAGACGATGCCGAGCGCGGTCTCGAACGGGAACTCCTCCTTCGGGATGAAGTTCTTCCGCCTCAGCTCGAGCCTGTCCATACGGAGCTCGTCGGCGAGCCGGTCCATCATCAACTCGATCCAGTAGGTCGCCTCGGGGCGGCCCGCTCCGCGAATCGCGTCCGTGCACATCTTGTTCGTGAAGACGCCCGTGAACTGGAGGTCGATGTTCGGGATCCGGTAGCAGCCGCCCATCACCGGGAAGCCCAGCTCGGGGATGAACGGCGTGAGCAGCTGCTGGTACGCGCCGAGATCGGCGACGATCTTCACCCTCAGCGCCGTGACGGTCCCGTCGCGCTTCGCTCCGAGGGTCACGTAGTTGATCTGGTCACGGCCGTGGTGGCTCGTCGTCATGTGCTCGGAGCGCGTCTCGACCCACTTCACCGGCCGGCCCAGCCGCTTCGCGAGTGCGAGGACGAGCACCTCCTCGCCGTAGGTCTGGAGCTTCGCGCCGAAGCCGCCGCCCACATCGGGCGCGACCACGCGCAGCTGGTCCTCCGGGATGCCGAGCATGCCGGAGAAGACGAAGCGCGCGATGTGCGGGACCTGGGTGGTCGAATAGAGCGTGAGCTTGTCCCCGCGGATCTCCCCAATCGAGCAGCGCGGCTCGATTGGAGCGCCCGACGTGCGGTGGTTCACGAAACGGTGCTCCACCGTGACCTCCGCCTCGGCGAGCGCGGCGTCCACGTCGCCCCCGCCGACGCCCCAGTCATGCGTCCTGTTGGTGCCGAACTGCTCCCAGACGAGCGGCGCGCCCGCCTCGAGCGCCGCCTCCGGGTCCACGACCGCCGGCTTCGGGTCGTAGTCCACGATCACGTCCTCGGCGGCGTCCACGGCGAGGTGCCGGGTCGTGGCCACGACCACCGCCACGGGATCGCCCACGTGCTTCACCTCGCCGCGCTTCAGCGGCCAGTGCTCCGGCGTCTTGATCTCCACCCCCGGCGGCGCCCACACCATCGGCAGCGGCCCGGCGAAGTCACTCGCCAGATCCTCGCCGGTGAGCACCGCGACCACGCCGTCGCGCTCGAGGGCCGCCGAGGTGTCGATCCCGGTGATCGTCGCGTGCGCCTCGGGCGAGCGCACGAGCACGGCGTGCAGCGTGCCGGGCAGATTGATGTCCTCGGTGTAGCGCCCCCGCCCGGTGATCATCCGGGGGTCCTCCTTGCGGCGCATGGCCTGACCGATGGCGCTCATAGTGTCACCCCCGGGCCCGCGGCGGACTTCACCGCTTCGACGATGTTGTGGTAGCCGGTGCAGCGGCAGAGGTTGCCCTCCAGGCCGTGCCGGATCTCCTCGTCGGAGGGGTTCGGGTTGCGGTTCAGGAGGTCGACCGCCGCCATAATCACCCCCGGTGTACAGAAGCCGCACTGGAGTCCGTGCTTGTCCATGAACGCGGCCTGCATCGGGTGGAGGCCGTTGCCTCCGGAGAGGCCCTCGATGGTCGTGACCTCCGCGCCGTCGGCCTGAGCGGTCAGCACGGTGCAGCTCTTCACCGCCTCCCCGTTCATGTGGACGGTGCAGGCGCCGCAGTTGGTCGTGTCACAGCCGACGTGCGTGCCCGTGAGGCCGAGCTCGTCGCGGAGCCAGTGCACGAGCAGGAGCCGCGCCTCCACATCCGCCTTCCGGCGCTCGCCGTTGACGGTGACCTCCACGTGGACGGTCGCGCTCATTCGAACTCCTCCGGTCGCGTTGCGTACTCCGCGACCGATGCTAGTGCGCGGGTATTGTGGGCCGCAATGGTCACGAAGTCATTTGAGTTCGACGGTCACCGCCTCGTGTACGACGAATACGGGGAGGGCGACAAGGTCGTGGTCCTCCTGCCGGGGCTGCTGTTCTCCCGGAAGATGCACCGGCCGCTGGCCGAGGAGCTCGAGAAGGGCGGTTACCGGATCCTGTGCCTCGATCTCCTCGGGCACGGCGAGTCGGACCGGCCGCCCGAGATGTGGAACTACGGAATGACCCAGTTCGGGCGGCAGACGATCGCGCTACTCGACCACGCCGGGCTGGAGCGCGCGGTCATCGGCGGCACGTCGCTCGGCGCGAACACCACGCTCGAGGCGGCGGCGCTGGCGCCCGACCGCGTCCGCGGCATGCTGATCGAGATGCCGGTGTTGGACAACGCGCTGCTCGGGTGCGCGATCGCGTTCACGCCGCTGCTCGTGGGTCTGACGTTCGGCGCCCCGGTCGCGCGCGGGATCGCCGCCGCGGCCAGGCTGGTGCCGCGCGGCACATGGACGCTGGGCGACATGCTGCTCGACTGGGCGAGCCAGGACCCGAAGCCATCGGCGTCCGTGCTCCAGGGCCTCTTCTACGGGCGCGTGGCGCCGCCGCGCGAGGAGCGCGAGCAGATGACCTGTCCGACGCTCGTTATCGGGCATTACCGCGACCCGGTCCACCCGTTCTCCGACTCGGACATGCTCGTGCGCGAGCTGCCGAACGCGCGCCTGATCGAGGCCTCCTCCATCCTCGAGCTGCGGCTCACGCCCGAGCGCCTGACAAGCGAGATCGTCTCGTTCGTGGAGCGCTGCTTCAAGCCGGCGCGCGGCTCCGGGCGGACTCGGCGGACCGCCTCGGGAGCTCGCGGTGCGGCGCGGACGCGGCGGCCGTCCGCTTAAGCGTCCGCTTAGGGCCTTTTACTACCCTCCGCCGTCGTGTCGCATCGCAGGGAGCAGAAGGAGCGCCTCCGCCGGGAGCGTGAGGAACGCGAGCGCCAGGCGCGCGCGGCCGCGCAGCGGAAGAAGATGGTCGGCTACGGCGCCGGCGGCGCGCTCGTGCTCGCGGTCGTGATCGTCGCGGCCGTGCTGCTGGCCGGTGGCGGAGGCGGCGGCGGGAGCGATGCTCAGGCGGCCGAGGTGTTCCCGAACGGCGGGAGCTTCCCCAAGCAGACGGTCTTCGACGTGAAGCCGGCCGCGGCGGCCGCGGGATGCAAGCTCAGCACGGTGAAGGCGACCTCGCGCGAGCACACCTCCTCGCTCTCCGACCGGGTGAAGTACTCCACCAACCCGCCCACGAGCGGCAAGCACTACCAGATCCCGGCACAGGACGGGATCTATGGCGACGCGCCTCAGGACGAGGAGCTCGTGCACGCCCAGGAGCACGGGCGGGTGATCTTCTGGGTGAAGCCGTCGGCTCCCAAGGACGTGCGCTCGAACATCCGCGCGCTGGTGGAGGACGACCCGTACCAGATGTTCCTCGTGCCGCGGGAGAAGATGCCGTACGAGGTCGCGGCCACCGCCTGGGACGCCGACCCGGCTCCAAACGGGACCGGCGAGCTGATGACCTGCACCAAGGTCGACGACAAGACCTACGACGCCCTCGCGGCGTTCAGGGACGAGCACCGCTCGCAGGGCCCCGAGCCGATTCCCTAAAGATCGCCGCGGCCGCAACCGGCTCTCGCTATAGGTGTTGGGGCTGTGATGAAGCTGCCTGCCTCAGCAGCCGCGCTGATGTGCATGCTCGTGCCGGGCTCCAGCGCATCTGCGGCGCCGCGGACCGCCGATTTCGAGCGCACGGCTCCCGATCGGGCCACTGCAAGAATCGTTGCACCGAGGCCGTTCAACCTCGTTGGCCTGAATTGGCGCGGTGACGCTGCTCCCGACGTGGACCTCCGGGTCAGGCGGCGGGCGGGCTGGAGCGAGTGGCGGCACGTGGGGGTGCACGGGGCAGGCGGATCGGATCCGGTCTGGGTCGGCCGGGCGCGCGTCGTGCAGTACCGGCTGAGCCGCAGGGTGCCCCGGCTGCGGCTCCATTTCGTGGCCGTGGGGAAGCGGCGAGTACATGCCCGCGCCAGCCAGACGGTCGACACGCCGTTCCCGTACGTGACGCGCGAGCAGTGGGGCGCCGACCAGTGCCCGCCACGCAGCGCGCCCGAGTACGGCGACGTTCAGGCCGTGGCCGTGCATCACACGGTGTCGCTCAACGACTACACGCCCGTGGAGGCGCCGCAGGTAGTGCTCGCGATCTGCCGCTACCACCGGAACTCGAACGGCTGGAACGACATCGGCTACAACGCGCTCGTCGACAGGTTCGGGACGATCTACGAGGGCCGTGCCGGCGGGCTCGACCGGGCCGTCGTAGGCGCCCACGCGCAGGGCTTCAACTCGCAGACGGCGGGCGTGGCGAACATCGGCGACTACTCGAGCACC
>JBEVKE010000060.1:0-9052 GCA_040509835.1 Thermoleophilaceae bacterium | reverse complement strand
CTGGGTGCCGCCCTGGATCTCCCACGTCGAGTACCTCTGGGCAGAGCCGACGCTCGAGAAGTTCGGGAAGCGCCTCACCCAGTTCGCCCGCGTGATCACGTTCGACCGGCGCGGATCCGGCCTGTCCGACCCGTTCTTCGGCGCTCCGACACTCGAGGAGCAGATGGACGACGTGCTCGCCGTGATGGACGCGGCAGGATCGGAGCGGGCCGCGATCTGCGGGACGCTCGAGGGCGGCCCGATGGCCGCTTTGTTCGCCGCCACGCACCCGGACCGCACGAACGCCCTCGTCCTGTACGCCACCTTTGCGCGCGCCACCTGGGCGCCCGACTACGACTGGGCGTGGCCGGCCGAGCGCCGCAAGCACGAGATGCAAGCCTTCCTCGACCATTGGGGCGAGGGACTCGTGGCGTCGGGCGTCGCGCCGAGCAAGCGCGACGAGCCCGGTTTCATGGAATGGGCGGGCCGGCTCGAGCGACTGGCCGCCAGCCCCGGGACCATCCGCCGGATCTTCGACCTGATCGGGGAGTTCGACGTCCGCGACGTGCTGCCCTCGATTCGCGTGCCCACGCTCGTGATGCACCGGGACCGCGACAGCTTCATCAAGGTCGACCACTCCCGCTACATGGCGTCGAAGATCCCGGGGGCGCGCTACGTGGAGCTCGAGGGCGAGGACAACATGTTCTCGATAGGCGACAGCGAGGCGCTGATCGGGGAGATCGAGGAGTTCCTGACCGGCACGCGCCACGAGCGCGAGCCGGACCGCATGCTTGCCACGGTGCTGTTCACGGACATCTGCGACTCGACCAGCCGCGCCGCGGAGATGGGCGACCGCGGCTGGCGCTTCCTGCTGGAGCGCCACGACGCCCTCTTCCGCCACGCGCTCGACCGCCACCGGGGCAAGGAGGTGAAGCGCACCGGCGACGGCTTCCTGGCCACCTTCGACGGGCCCGCGCGGGCGATCCGCTGCGCGGCCTCGCTGGCGGAGGCAATGGGCTCGCTGGGGCTCGAGATCCGGTCGGGGCTCCATACGGGTGAGCTGGAGGTGATGGATGGTGACGTCGGCGGGCTGGCCGTTCACATCGCCTCGCGCGTGATGGGCGCCGCCCGGCCGAACGAGGTGCTCGTCTCCGGGACGGTCAAGGACCTGGTGGTCGGATCCGGCATCGACTTCGAGGATCGGGGCGAGACGGAGCTCCGCGGCGTGCCGGGCGAGTGGCGGCTGTTCGCGGTCAGTTAAAGAAGTTGGCCGGAATACCGACCGCTACCTTGAACCCGTAGTCGAGTTCAAGGACCCATGCGCCGTTCCGCCCTAGCCCTAACCGCCCTGCTCCTGTGCGCCGTCGTGCCCTCCACGGCGGGCGCTGCCGTGCGCCACGTGTTCCGCGGCGCCGGCTTCGGACACGGGATCGGGATGAGCCAGTACGGCGCCTACGGGTACGCGCTCCAGGGCGCCAAGTACGACGGGATCCTGGCGCACTACTACAAGGGCACGAAGCTCTCGACGCTGTCGTCCGGCGCCGTGCGGGTGCTCCTCCAACCCGTGGACCCGTACATCCGCGTTCGCGGCGCGACATCCGTCGGCGGGCGCTCCATCAAGCCGGAAGCGACCTACGTGGCCAAGCGCGGTGGCGCCGGCATCGTCGTCACGAACGAACGCGGGAAGCGGGTGTTCAACTTCGCCGCCTCGTCGGTCAAGTTCAGGGGCGCGGACCCGATGCGCCTGCTCGGCCCGGCGCTGAACGGCGTGTCCAGCGGCCTCTACCGCGGCTCGATCGAGGTGCGGCTCGACGGGGGCGGCGTCACGTCGATCAACGAGCTGGACATGGACAGCTACATCCGCGGGGTCGTGGCGGGCGAGATGCCGAGCTCCTGGCCGCTCGAGGCGTTGAAGGTGCAGGCGGTGGCCGCACGGACCTACGCGCTCTCCACGGCCAAGTCGAGCGGCTCGTTCGACCAGTACCCGGACACGCGGTCGCAGGTGTACCGCGGCGTGACGGGCGAGAGCGTCCGGAGCGACGCCGCAGTCGCCGCCACCAAGCGGCAGATCGTGACCTACGACGGCGTGCCGGCGGTGACCTACTACTTCTCGACGTCGGGCGGCCAGACGGAGAACGTGGAGTTCTCCTTCATCGGCTCGCTGTCGAAGCCGTGGCTCGTCAGTGTGCCGGACCCTTATGACAACCAGTCCCCCTACCACCGGTGGACCGCGCGGTTCTCGGCCGCCCGCCTGGACCGGGCGCTCGGCGCCCCGGGCGCGTTCAAGCGCCTCAAGGTCACGGAGCGAGGCGAGTCGCCGCGCGTGGTGCGCGCGTTGGTGGTCGGGACGAACGGCACCCGCGCCGTCTCCGGGCCCCAGGTGCGCACAGCCCTGGGCCTCCGCGACACCTGGTTCACCGACTACCGGGTGGCGAGCTCCTCCGTGCGCCCGCGCTCGGCGCGACCGGCCAGCTGGGGCCCGCGGCCGCGGGCGAGCCGCGTCCTGGCGGGCTCGCTTGAGCCGGCGCCCCGCACACACGTCCTTGGCATCGAACGCCGGGACGCTCGCGGCCGGTTCCACTTCATCGCGCGCACACGCACGTCACGCTCCGGGCGCTATCGCGTCACGCTGAACCGGTCCGGTGTGTACCGCGTCGCGTACGGCGCGGTGAAGGGGCCCGCCGTCCGCATCCGCTGAGCGCGGCCCGCAGCCGGCTCGCCTCGCCGGGTCAGGTCCGCGCGGCGGCCAGGCTTCGGATCAGCTCCACGGTCTCCGGCGCCGCCTTCTCCACCGAGCCGGAGTCGAAGGGCGGCTGGGGGTCGTACTCGATGCCCAGCTGGATCGCCCGCGCCACCTCCGGGCCGGCGATCTTCGCGGCCAGCACCAGGCCCATATCGATGCCTGACGACACGCCGGCAGCCGTGATCACCTTGCCCTGCTCGACCACGCGCTATCCCGTGGGCCGCGCCCCGTAGCGGTCGAGGTCGTCCATGTCGAGCCAGTGAGTCGTGGCCTCGAGGCCGTCGAGCACCCCGGCGGCGCCCAGGAGCAGCGACCCGGTGCACACCGACGTCGTCCAATCGGACGTGGCGTGCGCGCCGCGGATCCACCCGACGAGTCGCTCGTCCTGGAGGAAGTCGTTCGTCCCGGTGCCGCCCGGCACCATCAGGATCTCGGGGTCCGGGAGGTCCTCGAAGGCGGCCGTGGCCTCGATCCCCAGCATGCCGTTGTCGGTGCGCACCACCCCGGGCTCGTGGGCGAGCCACGTGACGCGGGCGCCGGGGAGGCGCGAGAGCACCTCGTACGGCCCGACGGCGTCCAGGGCGGTGAATCGGTCGTACAGCGGGATGGCGATTCTCATGCGGCGACGCTACACCGCGATCAGCGCGGCGTGAACCGGAACGTGGCGACGTCGCCGTCCTGCATGGCGTAGTCGCGGCCCTCCACGCGCGTCAGGGCGCGCTCGCGGGCGGCGGCGTACCCGCCGGCGTCCACGAGCGCCTCCCAGGGCGTGATCTCCGCGGCCACGAAGCCGTGCTCCATGTCCGTGTGGATCGCGCCGGCTGCCTGGCGGGCGCGAGTGCCGCGCGGGATCGCCCACGCGCGCGCCTCCTTGTCCTGGCCCGCGGTGAAGAACTGGATCAGGTCCAGAAGGGCAAACGACTCCCGGATGACCGTCTCGAGGCCCGACTCCTCGACCCCGAGCTCCTCCATCATGGCCGCGACCTCGCCCTCGTCCAGCTCGGAGAGCTCCGCATCCAGGCGGGCGCTCACAGCAGTCGCACGGGCGCCCAGTGCCTGAGCGTGCTCCACCAGCGCCGCCGGCGGCTCGAGCGGCTCGCCCTCACCGACATTGGCGACGTAGAGAACCGGCTTCGAGGTCAGCGCGGAGAGCCTCGTGGAGGCCCCCGGTGCGTCATCGGGCTCCGGGACGGTTCGGACGGAGCGACCGGCGCGGAGCGCGTTAACGACGCGCCGCAGCCACGCCTCCTCGGCAACCGCCACCTTGTCGAGCGACTTCGCCTGCTTGGACACCCGCTGCAGCCGCCGCTCGGCCTGGTCGAGGTCGGCGAACAGCAGCTCGGTCTCGATCGTCTCGACGTCGGCGAGCGGATCCACGTGCCCCTCCGGGTGCACGACCTGCGGATCGTCGTGGACTCGGACCACGTGGAGGATCGCGTCGGTCTCGCGGATGTTTGCGAGGAACTTGTTGCCGAGCCCCTCGCCCTCGTGGGCTCCGCGGACGAGCCCGGCGATGTCGTGGAACTGGATCGTCTCGTGCACGACGGGCCGGGCACCCACCGTGGCGGCCACCCGATCGAGGCGCTCGTCCGGCACGCCGACCACCGCCACGTTCGGCTCGACCGTCGTGAACGGGTAGTTGGCAGCCTGCGCGCCGGCGCGCGTGAGCGCGTTGAACAGCGAGGATTTCCCCGCGTTCGGCATACCAACGATGCCTATCTTCATACTCGCAACCGCATGCTCGCCCAGGCGAAACTAGAGGACGGCCAGATCGTCCAGGTCGGCGCGCAGAAGGTGCGCTACGTGAGGAGGAAGGCGGCCGACGCGGCCCCGGGCGACCTCCCGATCGTGATTCTCCACGGCTGGGGCGCCCACATCGAGGCGGTCGGCCCGATCCTCGGAGCGCTCGAGGGCGCGTCGGAGCTGATCGCGCTCGACCTCCCGGGTTTCGGGGAGAGCGATCCGCCCGAGCAGGCCTGGGACGTGGACGCCTACGCGCGCTTCATGATCCATTTCCTCGACGAGCTCGCCGTGGAGCGCGCCCATCTCGTGGGCCACTCGCACGGCGGGCGAGTGTCGATCGCGCTCGCTGCCGACGAGCCGGACCGGGTCGGGCGGCTGCTCCTGATCGACTCCGCGGGGATCCCGCCCAAGCGCGGCTGGCGCTACAGGCGCCGGGTGGCGGTGGCGAAGCTGGGCCGGCTCGCCGCGAAGATCGGCGGCGGCCCCGGCCGGCGGCTCCAGGAGCGGATGCGCGCGCGCGTGGCGTCACGCGACTATCTCGAGGCATCCGAGGCGATGCGCGGGACGTTCCGCGCTGTCATCGCCGCCGACCTCACGGACCGGTTGCCGCGAGTGCGAGCCTCGACGCTGCTCGTGTGGGGAGACCAGGACGACGACACCCCGCTCTGGATGGGGAAGCGCATGGAGGAGCTGATCCCGGACGCCGGCCTGGTCGTGCTGGAGGGAGCGGGCCACTACAGCTATGCCGACTCGCCCGGGCAGTTCAGGGCGGTCGCGCGCCGGTTCCTGCTGGAGCAGCCGCGCCAGGCGGCCGAAAGCGGCAGCCGCGAGGACGCCACCTCGTGATGGCCGTCGGCCTGATCGCCGCGGCGCTCGGCGTGCTCGCGCTGATCGCGGGGCGTCTGCACCAGATGCTGCACCTGTTCCAGCTGGAGCACTACGAGGCCGCTCGCCTGAGGGTGTGGGTGCGGAGGCGGAACGCCCGGATCGACTGGACGCTCCTTGGAGCGTGCCTCGCAGCCGGAGCGCTGCTGACGGTGCTCGCGGCCGCGGACGCCGATCTGGCGGTGCTGATCGCGGGCGTGGCGGCCGGAGTGGTCCTGGCCGGCTTCGGGCATCGCATTCTCCGGCGCCCGCAGGCCAAGCCGCTCGTGTTCACCCCCCGCGCGCGGCGGCTCTTCATCGCGGCGCTCGCAATTCCCGCGCTCGTGCTCGCGGCCGCGGCGATCGCCGTGCTCGCGGGCGCCCCCGCGTGGGTGGCCGCGGCCGTGGGCACCGCGACGGCCGTGCTCAGCGTCGTCGCCACCCCGGAGCTCCTGTTCGCGGCCAACGCTGCGGTCAGGCCGATCCAGGAGCTCGACAACCGGCGCTTCGTGCGCCGCGCCGCGCGGAAGCTCGCCGAGATCGACCCGCTCGTGGTCGGGATCACGGGCTCGTTCGGCAAGACCACCACCAAGGTTTGCGTGGCGGCCGTGGCTGAGCTGCGCGGCCCCGCCTACGCGACTCCCGCGTCGTACAACACGTTCCTCGGCGTGGTGCGCGCGATCAACGAGGGGCTCACCGCCAGGCACCGCACGCTGATCGCCGAGATGGGCGCGTACCGCCTCGGTGACGTGGCCGAGCTGTGCGACCTGGTCCACCCGACGATCGGGGTCCTGACCGCCATCGGGCCGGCCCACCTCGAGCGCTTCGGGTCGCTCGACACGATCGAGCAGGCGAAGGGAGAGCTGGCCGAGGCTCTGCCCGCCGGCGGCACCTTCGTCACAACCGCCGACGACGAGCGCTGCCGGCGCGCGGCCGAGCGGACGCAGGCACGCGTGATCCTGTTCAGCGCTTCCGGAGCGCCTGACGCGGACATCACCGCCCACGAAATAGAGATGGCGGAGGGCACGACCCGCTTCACGCTGCGCCGACGGACGGAGACGGGGACCGAGGAGGTGACCGTCCGATCCAAGCTGCTCGGGCGGCACAACGTCGCGAACCTGCTGGCCGCGGCGGGCGTCGGGGCGGGCCTCGACCTCCCGCTCGACGCCATCGGCCGCGCGCTCTCGCGCGTCAGCCCGCCGGCTCACAGACTCGCGCCGATCCTCAACCGCCAGGCCGGCATCGTCGTGATCGACGATGCCTACAACTCCAATCCCGTGGGCGCCGCCGCCGCCCTCGAGGTGCTCGCCTCCCACGAGGCCGAGCGGAGACTGCTCGTGACGCCCGGCATGGTCGAGCTCGGCGATCGCGAGGACGAGGAGAACGAGCGCTTCGGCGCCCAGGCGGCAGCCGTCTGCGACCTGGTCGTGCTCGTGGGCGAACGGCGCTCGCGGCCGATCCGGGCCGGCCTTACCGCCGCGTCGTTCCCGGACGACCGGATCCACGTCGTGGCGAACGCCTCCGAGGCAGAGGCGCTGCTCGCCAAGACCACCCGCCGCGGCGACGTGGTGCTCTTCGAGAACGACCTCCCGGATCTGTATTCCGAGGACGGCAACGGCTCGGGGACTATGTTTCCGCGCCAATGACGCAGCAGGGCCTCCGGGTCGCCGTCCTGTTCGGCGGCCCATCCGTTGAGCACGACGTCTCGATCATCAGCGCGCAGCAGCTGATGGCCGTGATGGATCCGAAGCACGAGCCGGTCCCGGTCTATCTCTCCCGGGACGGCCGCTGGTGGACCGGCGACGCGCTGCGCGACATCGGCGCCTTCGGCACGGACGCGCCGGCCGGTGCCGAGCCGTGCGAGCTGCGCCTCGGCCGCGACGGAGCGCCGTTCGCATCCCCGGGCGGCTCCCGCTTCAAGGGCGACCGCGACCTCCAGGTCGACGCCGCGATCAACTCGATCCACGGAACCGGTGGCGAGGACGGGAGCCTGCTGGGCGCACTCGAACTGAGCGGCATCCCGTACGTGGGCGGTGGCGTGGCGGCCGCCGCGGTTGCCATGGACAAGCGGCTCGGCAAGCTCGTGTTCAGGGAGGCGGGCGTGGACGTGTGTCCCCACACCGTCCTCCACCGCGAGGACTGGACGGGCGATCGCCAGGACGCGCTGCGGCGCGCGGGCGAGCAGGGCGTCCCCTGCTACGTCAAGCCGGTCTCGCTCGGATCGTCCATCGGCGTGGCGCGCGTGACCAGCGCCGAGGAGCTCGAGGAGGCGCTCGAGCTCGCCTTCGAGCTGGACCTGACTGCCCTCGTCGAGCCCGCGCTGGACGACTACATCGAGGTGAACGTCGCGATCCTCGGCAGCCGCCGGACGGGCCTGCGGGCTTCCGAGGTCGAACAGCCGGTGCGCGACACCGAGGCCGCCCTCTCCTTCGAGGACAAGTACCTGCGCGGCGGCGGCAAGGGCGGGGAGGCGAAGGGCAGGGGCGGCGGCGCCAAGGAGGGCGGCTCGGAGGGCATGGCGAGCGCCGACCGGATCATCCCCGCGCCGGTTTCGAACGCGGCCCGCGATGCGCTCGTGGCGGCGGCCAAGGCCGCGCACACCGGGCTCGGCTTCTTCGGCGTGGTCCGGTACGACTTCTTCCTGAAGGATCCCGACGGTGGCTCGCCGCAGGTGGTGCTGAACGAGGCCAACACCGTTCCGGGCTCATTCGCCTTCTACCTGTTCGAGCCGGCCGGTCTCCCGTTCCCCGACCTGGCCGACGCCCTCCTCGACATCGCATTCGCGGAGGCCGCCGAGCGCCGGGCGACGACGCGCACGTTCGACTCGGTCCTGATCGCCGCGCACCAGGGGCGCTAGAGGGATGCCCGGCAAGGTCGTGGTCGCGAGCGGGGGCCGGAGCCTCGAGCGGGAGGTGAGCCTGCGCTCGGGCGGCCGCGCCGCCGACGCGCTCGGCGCGCTCGGCTATGACGTGACCGTGATCGATCCGGATGCCCGCTTCGTGCGCCGGATCCGCGAGCTCGAGCCCGACTTCGTCTTCGTCGCGATGCACGGCCGCGGCGGCGAGGACGGCACGCTCCAGGACCTGCTCGAGATCCTCGGCGTGCCGTACACCGGCTCGGACGTCCACGCGTCCGGCCGCTGCCTCGACAAGCACTCGTTCAAGCAGCTTATGCAGGCCCAGGGGCTCGACACGCCCGAGTGGCACTCCTTCAACCGCGAGGCGTTCTCGGAGTTCGGCGCGGCCGACAGCCTCGACCAGCTCGCGGGACAGCTCGGCTTCCCGTTCGTCCTGAAGCCCGCCCGCCAGGGCTCCTCGCTCGGCATCAAGTTCGTGGAGACGCCGGAGCAGTTCGGCCCCGCGATCGTGGGCGCGCTCAACTACGACGACCGCGTCCTGATCGAGCGCTTCGTGGCCGGCCGTGAGCTCGCGGTGACGGTGCTCGGCCCCGCCGAGGACCCCGACGTCCTCCCGATCATCGAGATCGAGACCGACGAGCCGTTCTACAGCTTCCGCGCCCACTACGACCCCGGCGCTGCGACCATGCGCGAGGCGGAGCTGGACGAGGAGGTGCGCGAGCGAGTCGAGCGCGTGGCCGCGGACGCCTACCGGGCCGCCGGCTGCCGCGACCTCGGCCGCGTGGACCTGATCCTCGAACCCGACTCCACTCCGCAGATCCTCGAGATCAACACGATCCCCGGCCTCACGGAGACCGGCCCGACCC
>JBEVKE010000059.1:0-14022 GCA_040509835.1 Thermoleophilaceae bacterium | reverse complement strand
GGCATGCGGTCGCTCGGGCTCGCGCTCCTGGTCCTCGCGTTCAGCGCCTCTCTGGCGTCGGCCGCGGTCATCTCGATCGACGATCGCTTCTGTGGCTGTGACGGGAGCTCGGGCGACGAGGACACGCAGTTCGTCGTCGTCACGGCGCAGAGCGGCGAGCACAACGCGATCACGGTCGAGCAGCGACCGCGCGGGGTGCTCGTGACCGACACCGGCGCTCCGCTCACCGGCGCGTGCCGGCCGGCGAACAGCGGCGGCGGCCGCTTCTGCCGCGGGCGCTTCGACGGCGTGAACGTCTCCCTCGGCGGCGGCGACGACTCGCTCGCGTCCGGAGTCGGCGGGTCCGTGGAGGGCGGGCCGGGGGACGACCAGATCCATACCGGCGGCGCCTTCTCCATGCTGTCCGGGGGGCCGGGTGCGGACCTGCTGGACACCACCGGCTCCCAGGGGGCGGCGGTGACCTATGCGGACCACACGGACGGCGTGACGGTCCGCCTCAACGGGGTCGCCGACGACGGCGCCGCCGGCGAGGGGGACAACGTGCTCGGGCCGGTTACGGGAATCACGGGCGGCGGTGGGAACGATCGCCTCGAGGCGGGCCCCACTTCGAGCGGACTGTTCGGCGGCGCTGGGGACGACGTTCTCGTCGGGAGCCCGCAGGGCGACTCGATCACCGCAGGAGAGGGCAACGACACCCTGACCGGCGGCGACGGGAACGACCACCTGAACGGTGGCGGGGGCATGGACGACATCGGCGGCGGCGACGGCTTCGACGAGGCGAGCTATGCCGGCGCCACGGTGCCGCTCATGCTCAGCATCGGCGACGGCGCCAACGACGGCGCGGCGGGAGAGAACGACGACATCCGCGACGACGTCGAGGCTCTCGCGGGCGGGAGCGAGAACGACGTCCTGGTTGGGACCGCCGGACCGAACCGGCTGATCGCGTACGGCGGCCAGGACGTCCTGCGCGGCGGGGCGGGCCCGGACGAGCTCATCGGGTGGGACGACGGCGATGAGCTCGATGCAGGGCCCGGCCCCGACCGCGTGCAGGCGGGCGCGCGCGACCGGCCGCTTCTCAAGGACGGTGAGGCGGACACGCTCGACTGCCGCCGCCACGCGCCGGCGATCCAGGCCGACCCGATCGACGAGCTGCGCGCGTGTGCCCCGTTCGTTGACGTGCGCCCGCGCGGACCGCTGCGCAACGGGCGCCGAGCCACGCTGGCGGTGCGCTGCCCGAGGGAGAGCGCGGTGTCCTGCCGCGGCCTAATGCGGGTCACCACGGTGGGCGGCCGGCACATCTCGCGGAGAATCCGCTTCGGCCCGATCGAGCCGGGCAGCCGAGCCATCGTGCACGTGATCATCCCCACGCTCCGCACCGGCAGCTGCCTCGTGGCCGCGATACGCACGCGGCGCTCCGACGGCCTGCGCAGCGTCACCGAGGGCCGCGACACGATCGGTTGTCTGGCCGTCCCGAGACTCCCGCGCTGAGACGAGGCCGGAAGCCCCCGCCTGGGTAACGTCTAGGGCGTGAGCGACTCAGACACCTTCGGCGCCAGCTCGACCCTCGAGGCCGGCGGCGAGTCGTACGAGATCTTCAGGCTCGACGCCCTCCAGGAGCAGTACGACGTGGCGCGCCTGCCGTACGCGCTGAAGGTGCTGCTCGAGAACCTGATCCGGAACGGCGAGGACGAGGGCGCCGAGGCGGTGGCGAAGTGGTCCGCCAAGGACGAGCCCTCGCAGGAGATCGCCTATCGCCCCGCCCGCGTCCTGATGCAGGACTTCACCGGCGTGCCCGCGATCGTCGATCTCGCCGCGATGCGCGACGCCATGGAGGACCTCGGCGGCGACGCCACCAAGATCAACCCGCTCGTGCCCGTGGAGCTGGTGATCGACCACTCGATCCAGGTGGACGTGTTCGCCGAGCGGCTCGCCTTCCAGCGCAACGCCGAGCTCGAGTTCGAGCGCAATCGGGAGCGCTACGCGTTCCTCCGCTGGGGCCAGGAGGCGTTCGACAACTTCAAGGTGGTGCCGCCCAACACCGGCATCTGCCACCAGGTGAACCTGGAGTACCTCGGCCGCGTGGTCGAGTCGCGCGACGGCCAGGCCTTCCCCGACACGCTGGTCGGGACCGATTCGCACACCACGATGATCAACGGGCTCGGCGTGCTGGGCTGGGGCGTGGGCGGGATCGAGGCAGAGGCGGCCATGCTCGGCCAGCCGGTCTCGATGCTGGTCCCGCAGGTGGTGGGCTTCAAGCTCACCGGCGAGCTGCCCGAGGGCTCCACCGCCACGGACCTCGTCCTGACCGTCACCCAGCTGCTCCGCGAGCGCGGTGTGGTCGGGAAGTTCGTGGAGTTCTGGGGGCCGGGGCTGCCGAACCTCCCGCTCGCCGACCGGGCGACCATCGGGAACATGTCACCCGAGATGGGCGCCACGTGCGCGATCTTCCCGGTCGACGCCGAGACGCTCCGCTACCTCGAGTTCTCCGGCCGGCCAAAGGAGCGCGTCGAGCTCGTGGAGGCCTACTGCAGGGAGCAGGGGCTCTTCCACGACGAGAACTCGGAGGAGGCCACCTACTCGGACGACCTCGAGCTCGACCTGGGCGACGTCGAGCCGTCGCTCGCCGGGCCCAAGCGCCCGCAGGACCGGGTCGCGCTGTCGAACGCGGCGGAGGACTTCCGCGCCGAGCTCGACGAGTACACGGACGGCCGCGTGCAGACGGGCTACGACGAGGCGGTCGCCGAGAGCTTCCCCTCGAGCGACACGCCCACGAACAACGGCGGCGGCGAGTCGCCGAAGGTGGGCCACAGCCATCCGCAGCCCGGCACCGCGGTAGCCGAGCGCGAGGAGGGCTTCGGGCACGGCTCGGTTGTGATCGCGGCGATCACGAGCTGCACGAACACGTCGAACCCGTCGGTGATGATCGGCGCCGGGCTGCTCGCCAAGAAGGCGGTCGAGGCGGGGCTCGAGCGGATGCCGTGGGTGAAGACGTCACTGGCGCCGGGGTCGAAGGTGGTGACCGAGTACCTCGAGCGAGCCGACCTCCTGGAGCCGCTGTCGAAGCTCGGCTTCGACCTGGTCGGCTACGGCTGCACGACCTGCATCGGGAACTCGGGACCGCTGCCGGAGGAGGTCTCCAAGGAGATCGAGGAGCGCGATCTGGTCGTGGCGAGCGTGCTGTCCGGCAACCGCAACTTCGAGGGCCGCATCCACCCCGAGGTGAAGATGAACTACCTCGCGTCGCCGCCTCTGTGCGTCGCGTACGCGCTCGCGGGTCGGATGGACCTCGACATCACGACCGAGCCGCTCCAGAACGACGTCCACCTGCGCGACATCTGGCCGTCGCAGAAGGAGGTCAACGACGCCGTGGAGCGGGCGATCGAATCCGACATGTTCCGCAGGTCGTACGGCGACGCGCTCTTCGAGGGCGACGACAACTGGAAGGAGCTCGAGATCCCGGAGGGCGACCGCTACCAGTGGGACGACAACTCGACCTACGTCAAGCGCCCGCCCTACTTCGAGAATATGCCGGCCGAGGCGCCCGAGGGCTTCGACGAGATCAAGGGCGCGAGGGCGATCGCCGTGCTCGGCGACAGTGTGACCACCGACCACATCTCACCCGCCGGCGCCATCAAGAAGGAGTCGCCCGCCGGCAAGTACCTGATCGACAACGGGGTGGAGCCGAAGCAGTTCAACTCGTACGGGTCGCGGCGCGGCAACCACGAGGTGATGGTGCGCGGCACTTTCGCGAACATCCGCCTGCGCAACCTGCTCGCGCCCGGCACCGAGGGCGGCTTCACGACGAAGGACGGCGAGGTGAAGCCGATCTACGACGCCGCCCTCGAGTACCACGAGGAGGGCACGCCGCTGTGCGTGATCGCGGGCAAGGAGTACGGTTCAGGATCGTCACGGGACTGGGCGGCCAAGGGGCCGCGTCTGCTCGGCGTCCGGTTCGTGCTGGCCGAGTCGTACGAGCGCATCCACCGCTCCAACCTCGTGGGTATGGGCATCCTGCCGCTCCAGTTCCAGGACGGCGAGTCGGCGGAGTTGCTCGGCATCGATGGTGAGGAGGCGTTCGACCTGGAGCCGCTCGAGGACGGCGCAAAGACGCTTAGGGTGAGCACGTCCGGGGGTAAGGATTTCGAGGCGCGCGTCCGCATCGACACGCCCAACGAATGGCTCTACTACCGGCACGACGGCATCCTTCACTACGTCCTGCGCGACTTGCGCGCGGACTGACGCTTCTCGCGCCGGCCCGCCACCAGGCTCGCTCGTGCCCTTAGCCGGGCTGTAGGGTCGCCGCGTGCTCGACGTCGCGGCGCTCCGATCCGAGTTTCCCGCCCTCGCCACCGGCGCCGCCTACTTCGACGGCCCCGGTGGCTCGCAGGTGCCGCAGCGCGTGATCGACGCGATGGCGGCGTACCTGCGCGACTCGAACTCGAACCTGGGTGGAGCGTTCAGGACCTCGCGCGAGTCGGACGAGGTCATGGAGCGGGGGAGGACTGCGGCGGCCGAGTTCACCGGTGCCGCGCCGGAGGGGATCGCCTTCGGGGCGAACATGACGACACTCAACTTCCAGCTCGCCCACGCGGTCGCGCGCACCCTGGAGCCGGGTGACGAGATCGTGGTGACCGCCCTCGACCACGACGCGAACGTGTCGCCGTGGCTCGTGGTGGCGGAGGACCACGACCTCGTTGTGAGGACGGCGCCGCTCCGGCTCGACGGCGCCGACCCCGCCGGCACGGCCGCCGCCTCGGGCGGCGCGCCGCCCGGCCGGAGCGTCACGCTCGACGTGGACGCCCTCGAGGCGCTGATCGGGCAGCGGACCCGGGTTGTGGCGTTCACGCTCGCCTCCAACGCGGTCGGATCGATCCCGGACGCCGAGCGGATCGCAGCGGCCGCCCACTCGGTCGGCGCGCTGGCCTGGGCCGACGCGGTCCACATGGCGCCGCACCGGCGCCTGCGTGCGGGCGCGATCGGCCTCGACGTGCAGATCTGCTCGCCTTACAAGTTCTTCGGCCCGCACCTGGGGATCGCGGCGATCAGGCCGGACCTGGCCGAGTCGCTGCCCGCGGACCGGGTGCGGCCGGCCGGCGAGACGCCGCCCGGCCATCGCTTTGAGGCCGGCACGCAGTCGCACGAGGCGATCGCGGGAGCCACCGCCGCGATCGACTACCTCCGCGACCTCGGCGGCGGCGACCTCGACTCGGCGTTCGCGCTGATCGAGGAGCACGAGACCCTGCTGGCCGCCCGCTTCCTCAGCGGGCTGCCGGACGGCGTAGAGCTGTACGGGATCCGCACGCCCGAGGGCCGGACGCCCACGTTCTGCTTCAACGTCGGCGTCCGCTCGCCGCGGGAGGTGGCCGAGCTCCTCGGCGAACAGGATCTATACGTGTGGGACGGCAACTACTACGCCCTGGAGCCGATGCGCGCACTCGGCATCGACGACACCGGCGGCGCCGTCCGCGCCGGCTTCCTCCACTACACGACGGAGGACGAGGTCGACCGCCTCCTGGAGGCCCTCGCCGACCTCGTGCACTGAGAACGCATCCGACCTGGGTGGGGCGCTTTATCTACCGAGCTCGGTACAAAAGTCGACCCACCCCCGCGGGAGCCGCCTTCAATGCTGCTGTTCAATCCCGGATGGCGGCTGTTCATCCCGGATCGGCGCCTGTTCACCCCCGGATCGCGGCCCGCTCCGCCCGCTTCCTGATCGCGCGCAGCCACGCCCGCCTGATCAGCGCGCTGCCTGGCATCACGAGGCGCCAGTAGCGGCGGAAGGCGCGCCGCGCCGCATCGTCGGTACCGCGGATCCGGGTCTCCGTCGTCAGCAGCGTGCCACCACCGGACTCCCGTACGTGAAAGTTCACGACCGCCTTCGCGAACCCCGGCTCGCTGAACGTGACGAACTCGTCACCGCTCACTCGCAGGATGCCTCCGTCCGCCGTCCAGAACCGTCCGATGGCTCCGAGCACCAGCTCGTAGGGCCGCTCGGCGAGCATCGCGAACCCTCTCCGGAGCAGCCCATCGAGGAGCGGCTCGTCGAGACCTCGGTGCCGCCTACGCGGGCGCCTCCGGCGCACCATTGCCGGCAAAGTGCGGACCGCCATCAGCGCGCCCACCAGCCGGACCTCGCGCGGGGTGAGTGCGCGCACCGCGGCGATCACCGTGTCCGGCGGCGCCGCGATACGGGCCGAGTGCACCTCGTTGACGTCGTAGCCGGGGAGGAACTCGTCGAGGGGCACGTGGGCATCGTCCCGCATCGGCCGCGCCGTCCGGACGAAACCACGCAAGGAGGGGGAAGAACGCCGATCGCGCGCCCGGGCCAGCCGAGCCTCGTGCTTTATTGGGTGGGGCATGGTTTCCAGGGGCGCGCCACATCTTCGGCAGGGCGGAATGCGCACCGAGCCGTGCCGTTACGGCCACTGCGAAGGCACGGGCTGGATCGAGGTGGAGGACGGCAACGGGGCCCGCGAGTGCGAGTGCAAGCGCGAGCGGGTGGCGGCCGCCCGGGCGGCCCGGCTCGCGACCTCGATACCGCGGCGCTACCTCGAGGTGGACTTCGACCGCTGGCCGATCACCAACCTGGACCAGCGGATCGTGCGCGAGGTGAGGAAGTACTGCCGCCGCATGGAGGGCAACCTCGAGAGCGGGCGCGGGCTCTACTTCTTCGGCGAGATCGGCAGCGGGAAGACGAGCCTGGCGATGTGCGTGGCGAAGGAGGTGCTGCGGGAGCGCCGCTCACTGGCCATCTTCTCCGGCCCCGAGCTGCTCGCGCGGATCAGCGCCACCTACGAGGACCGCTCGCAGGACACCTACCTGGGGCTGCTCAACCTGCTGGGCAGCGTCGACTTCCTCGTGCTCGAGGACCTGGCGGTGGCCAAGCAGAACGAGTGGCGACTCGAGCAGCTGTACGCGGTGATCAACCGCCGCTACGAGGACCGTCGGCCGGTGCTCGTGACCGCGGACGTCGGCAACCCCGAGGCGCTCGGCGATCACATCGGCCACCGGACCTGCTCGCGGATAATGGAGATGTGCGAGCCGATGCCCTTCCTCGACGGAGACCACCGTGTCCGGGCAACTACGCCTGAGGACGTCAGGCTGGCTGGCTAGCGCGGCCCTGGCGGCCGCGCTGCTGGTCCCGGCCGGCGCGTCCGCGCAGGCCCGCACGGTCGAGACGGCCACGAGCGGCACAGTCACGGCCGAGCTTTCGTACGTCAAGCGGGAGCGGGGGAGGAAGGGCTTCCGCTTCCTCGAGTACCGGGACTTCCGGGTGAAGATCACGCGCGGCGGCGCCGTGCTCTACGACCAGCCCGTCGGAGAGCCGTGCGACCAGTTCTGCACGCCGACCCAGTCGGCGCTCACCGGCAAGCACGTCGGCCTCCGCGACCTGAACGCCGACGGCGAGCCGGAGGCGATCGTCGACCTCTTCACGGGCGGCGCGAGCTGCTGCGTGCTGGTGCTCGCCTACAGCTACGACGCCGCGGCCGACACCTACCGCCGCGCCGATCTCGACACGGGCGGCGGGTTCGTGGCTCGCGACCTGGACAGCGACGGCGTGATCGAGCTGGTGGGCGACGACTTCCGCTTCCGCGGACTCTTCACCTGTGGCGCGTGTGGTCCGCGACCGATCCGAATCTGGCACTGGGCGCTCCGCCGCTTCGAGGTGGTGACCACCGACTTCCCGGCGAAGATCCGCCAGCACGCCCGCCGGATGCGCCGCTTCTACGGGCGCGTGCGTCATCGCAACGAGGCCGCGTTCGTGAAGGGCGCGCTCACGCCTCTCGCCGCCGACCTGTGCCTGCTCCACCAATGCGGCCGCGGCTTCCGCGTTGTGCGCGCGGCGATCCGCCGGGGAGAGCTCAACCGCCGCAACGTGTTCGACGTCTCGCCGCTCGGCACGAACTACCTGCGCGCGCTGAAGCGCTTCCTGCGCCGGACCGGCTACCTCTAGGCCAGGTCGTCGCCGCCGAGCAGGTCCTCGACGCTGCGGACCTTGTCCTCGAGCGTCTGGCCCGGCCGGTCGCGGCGCTCGTCGAGCTTGAGGACCGTGTAGACGCGCGGCACGCCCTGGTCGAAGGGCACCGCGTGCAGCTCGCCCACCACGGCGAGGATGTCCTCGGTCGAGCCCTCGAGCGACGTGCCCATGGCGTGCATCCGGAAGCGCACGCGATCCTGCCGCGCCAGCCGGCGCTGAATCTCGGCGATGTACGTGCTCGCACTCGCGCCCTCGCGGCCGAGCGCGAGCACGGTCAGGTCGGCGGTGGCCATACGCCGCGAAGGCTACGCCGCTGTCGCGGCGCTGCTCAGTCCCGGAGGGTGCGTCCGAGGGCGGCGGCCCGCCTGAGCAGCGGAGCCACCCGGTAGCGCTCCTCGTGGCGCTCGTTCCACAGCCCGTCCAGAACGGCCAGCACGTGCTCGAGGCCGACGGCCTCGCTCCACGCCACCGGGCCACGCGGGTGCGAGAGCCCGAGCGTGAGGCCGGTGTCCACATCCTCCGCCGAGCCGACGCCCTCGCCGATGGCGAACGCCGCCTCGTTGACGAGCTGGCTGACGATCCGGCCGAGCACGAGGCCGGGCGCGTCCTCGACCCACTCGGTCACGAACCCGAGCCGCCCGAAGCATTCCTCCAGCGCCGCGGCCGCGAAGTCCTGGCTCCCGGGGAGCCGGGTGAGCTCGACGAGTTGTGCGTCGGGCAGAAGGTGGAAGCCGACCGCACCGGGTTCACCGCGTGCCGCAAGACTGGTCGAAGCGCACAGGATAGCCACCGGCGCGCCACCTGGTGGCGACTCCTGCGGGCGAATCCGCGCGTCGAGCACGAGCTCGGACGGCGCGCCGTCGCGGAGCTCGTACCCCGCCTTCCGGGCGCGTTCGCGGAGCTCGTCCGCAACGGGACCGTCGCCGAGGACGGCGAGGAGCATGCCCTCGCCGCCGCCGGGCGCCGGCGGCTCCGGGTCGTCCGGCCGGTAGCTGCCGTCCTCCGCGTACTCGTAGTAGCCGCGGCCGGCCTTCCGGCCCAGGCGGCCCGCGGCCACCATTCGCGCCTGAATGGGGTTCGGGCGCCAGCGCGGCTCGCCGAATGAGAGCTCGTCGAACGACTTCGCCACCTCGAAGCCCACGTCGATGCCCACCAGGTCCATCAGCTCGAAGGGCCCCATGCGGAACCCGCCGCCGAGGCGGCAGATGCGGTCGATCTGCTCGTGGGTGGCCACCCGCTCCTGGAGGAGGCGCAGCCCCTCACCGTTGAACGGGCGTCCGCAGCGATTGACGAGGAAGCCCGGCGCGTCGGTGGCGACGATGACCTCCTTGCCCATCGCGCGACCGACCTGCTCGGCGAGCTCCATGGCAGCCGAACCCGTTTGGTCGGCACGAATGACCTCGAGCAGCGGCATGAGTGGAGGCGGGTTGAAGAAATGCATCCCCACGACGTTCTCCGGCCTGGCAGCCGCGCTCGCCAGCGATGTGACCGGGATCGACGACGTGTTGGTCGCGAGCACGACCTCGTCACCGCAGACCATCGAGAGAGCGCCAAAGAGGTCACGCTTCAGCTCCGGCCGCTCTGGAGCGGCCTCGATGACCAGGTCGCAGGGAGCGAGGCCGTCGAGCGTCGAGACCGGCTCGAGCAGGTCGGCCGCGTCGCCTGCCGCCCGGCCCTTCTCCACCCACTTGGCGAGCCCCTTTCGTACGCTCTCCGCGCCCCGCTCGAGCGCCTCGGGCACGGGGTCGTGCAGCAGCGTTCGCATGCCCGCCGCGGCGCCCACCTGAGCGATGCCGGCACCCATGGTCCCGGCACCCACCACGCCGAGGACCGTCACCGCCCGCGGAACTCCGGTTTGCGCTTCTCGATGAAGGCGTTCATGCCCTCCACGCGGTCCTCGGTGGCCATCGCCAGCTCGTACAGGCGCCGCTCGTGCTCGAGCCCGGCGGTCAGGGCCGTCTCCTCCGCCGCCAGCACGGCCTGCTTCGCGAGCCGCACCGCGAGCGGCGGCCGCTCGGCCACCTCGCCCGCGAGCTCCAGTGCCGCGTCGAGCCACTCGCCGGGCGGAGCCACCCGGGTCACGATCCCCAGGGAGTGCGCCTCCGCGGCGCCGATCCGGCGCCCCGTGAGCACCAGCTCCATTGCCCGCTGCTTCCCCATCACGCGCGCGAGCCGCTGCGTCCCCCCGCCGCCGGGAATGATCCCCAGCAGGATCTCCGGCTGGCCGAACTCGGCCTCCTCGGAGGCGACGATCATGTCGCACGCGAGCGCCAGCTCGCACCCGCCGCCGAGCGCGTAGCCCGCCACCGCGGCGATCATCGGGGTCCGCACCGCCGCCAGCCGTGGCCAGAAGCGGGCCGCCGGTGAGGTGATCACCTCGGGCAGGGTCCGCTTTGCCATCGCCTTGATGTCCGCGCCGGCCGCGAACCACTTGTCCCCGCCGGCGATCACGATGCAGCGGACCTCCGGGTCCTCGTCCCAGCGCTCGCAGACCGTGGCCAGCTCCTCCATCAGCTCGGCCGACAGCGCGTTCCGCGCTTCGGGGCGGTCGAGCCGGGCGAGGCCCACGGCCCCGCGCGTCTCGGCGGCGACGGTGGCCATCGCCTACGGCACCAGCGCGTTCTCGCCCGTCACGGCGCGGCCGATGATCAGCTTCTGGATCTGAGAGGTCCCCTCGTACAGGGTCGTCACGCGCGCGTCACGCAGGTAGCGCTCCACCGGGTAGTCGTCCACGTAGCCCGATCCGCCGTGCACCTGGATGGCCTTGTTCGCGCACTCCACCGCCGCCTCGGTGGCGTACAGCTTCGCGATCGACGTCTCGGTCGTGTTCGGCTTGCCCTGGTCCTTCAGCCACCCGGCGCGCCACACGAGCCCGCGCGCGGCATCGGTCTGCACGACCATGTCGGCGATCATCTCCTGGACCAGCTGGAAGGAGGCGATCGGCCGGTCGAACTGCTTGCGCTCCTTCGAGTACGCCACGGACGCGTCCAGCGACGCCTGGCAGATCCCCACGCAGCCGGCGGCCACGCTGTAGCGGCCCGAGTCGAGCGCGGACATGGCGATCTTGAAGCCCTCGCCGATCTCGCCCATCAGGGCGTCGTCGCCGACCTCCACGCCGTCAAGGGACAGCTCGGCCGTGTCCGACCCCTTCAGCCCGAGCTTCCCGTGGATCTCCTGAGAGGAGAAGCCGTCCGAATCGGTCGGCACCAGGAAGCAGGCGAGCCCCTTGTGCTTCTTCGCCGGGTCGGTCTGGGCGAAGATCATCGCGACCTTCGAGTAGTTCCCGAGAGAGATCCACATCTTCCCGCCCTGGATCCGCCAGCCGCCGTCGATCTTCTCGGCGCGCGTCTTCAGGTTCGAGGCGTCCGAGCCGGTGTCCGGCTCGGTCAGCCCGAAGCAGCCGAGCCCCTCGCCTGAGCACAGGTCGGGGAGCCACTGCTGCTTCTGCTCCTCGGTGCCCCAGCGGACGATCGAGGAGCACACCAGCGAGGTGACCACCGATACGACGGTCCGCATCGCGGAGTCGTTGCGACCGATCTCCTCGACTATCAGGCCGTAGGTCAAATAGTCGACCGCGCGGCCGCCGTACTCCTCGGGCACGATCGCGCCGAGGAAGCCCATGTCGGCCATCTTTTTGACGAGCTCGGTGTCGAAATGCTCGTTGCGGTCGTTCTCGCGGGCGCGCGGAGCGAGTTCCCTGTCGCTGAACTCGTGCGCCGTCTCGCGGATCAGTTTCTGTTCGTCGGTGAGTTCGAAATCGATCATTGAGCTCCTGATTCTGCAAGATGAGCGATGACGTGGCCGAGAAGCCGTCCTGGGAGTTCCCCCGCGGGCACGAGATCGCGCCCGGGCGGACGACCCTGAGGCCCCTCGGCGGCGGCAACCGCTGCGAGGTCTACCTGGTGTGGGACGAGGCCCGCCGCCGCCGGATGGTGGCGAAGGTACTGCGAAGGAACCTAGTGGGTGACGACCGTGCGTTGCGCGCCCTGCGTCGGGAGCAGGAGGCGCACGAGGCGCTCGTCCACCCCGGGCTGGTGCGCGCGGTGGGCTCCTGGTTCGACGGCCCGTACCCGCACCTCGTCGTGGAGCACGTGAACGGGCCGACCCTCCGGAGGCTGATCAGGCGCGACGGCGCGCTGCCGGCGGAGGACGTGCTGGCGCTCGCCCTGGAGGTCGGCTCGGTGATCGACCGGATGGGCCGTGAGGGCTGGGTGCACCTCGACGTGAAGCCCGGGAATCTCGTCATGGGCGGGCCGCCTCGGCTGATCGACCTGAGTCTCGCGCGGCCCATCGAGCGTGCGCGGCGCCTCACCAGCCCGGTCGGGACCAACGCCTACATGGCGCCCGAGCAAATTCACTGGCACGGGGAAGTGGGGCCGAACACGGACGTGTGGGGGCTGGGAGCGACGCTGTACCACGCGGTCGCGGGGCGGCGGCCGTTCAGGGAGCCGCGGACGCGCGAGGAGGACGCCCCGCTCGAGGACCGCTTCCCGCAGCTCGAGGACGACCCGCTGCCGTGGAGCGTGCGGGTGCCGGGCGCGATGTCGGACGCAATCCTGGCCTGCCTCGACAAGGACCCGGCACGCCGCCCCACCGCCGCCGAGCTGACGGGGATGCTCCATCCCATGGGAACCGAGCCGCTCTGCCGTTTGTAAGGTCCATCGATGCGCTCGCGGCTGGCCTACCTCGACGCTATAAAGGTCCTCCTCGTGGTCGGGGTGATCGCGATGCACACCGCGATCACGTACGGGCTGGACGGGTCCTGGTACCTGGAGTCCTACGACGAGATGGCGGCTCCCGTCACGGCCGCCATCACGATCCTGCTCGGAACCGGGTGGCTGTTCGGGCTCGGCCTGTTCTTCCTGATCGCGGGCCGGCTGACATCTCCGTCGCTCGAGCGCAAGGGGCCCGCGCGGTTCGCGAAAGACCGCCTGATCAGGCTCGGCGTCCCACTCGCGGCCTACACGCTGCTGGTGAGCCCGGTGCTCGAGTACGTCTCGTACCGCGAGAACGACGGCGGGACGGGCGCCCTGTGGCCGTTCGTTCGCGAGCAGGTGCGGCACCTCGCCCCGGGCCCCACCTGGTTCCTCGAGGCGCTGCTCGCGTTCTCGCTCGGTTACGCGCTGCTGCGGGTGATCCACCCGGAGGAGCGCCCGCCGGTGTGGCGCCGCCTGCGTGGCGCGGAGGTTGCGCTCGTGGCTCTCGCCATCGCGGCGGGCGCCTTCGCGGTGCACCTGGCCTTCCCGATCGGCTCGGAGCAGTTCCACCTCCAGCTCGCGATGTTCCCGCAGTACATCGTGCTGTTCTCGCTCGGCTGCGCCGCCGGTCGCCGCGGCTGGCTCGAGACGATCGGCCCTCGGCTCCAGCGCCGGCTGGGCCTCGCCGGGGCCGCCGCGGCGGCGGCGTTCCCGCTCGTGCTGTTGGCGGGCGGTTTCTTCGAGGGCAGCGCAGCCGAGGACCGGTTCGCCGGCGGGCTGCACTGGCAGGCCGCCGCGGGCGCGTTGCTCGAGGGCATCATCGCCACCTGCATCTCGCTGTGCGTCGTCACGCACTTCCGCCGCCATGAGCGGCGCTACTGGCGACCGCTCGTCCGGCGGATGGCGCCGTCGGCCTACGGTGCGTTCATCGTCCACCCACCGGTACTCGTGGGTCTGGCCTTCGCGCTGGCCACGGTGCCGGCGCCCGCAGAGCTGAAGTTCGTGGCGCTGCTCGCGGGCGGCGTGGCCGGGTCGTTCGGCCTGGCGGCCCTAGGCCGCCGGGTTCTCGATCACCGCGGCCATGCCCTGGCCGACGCCGATGCACATCGTCGCGACGCCGTAGCGGCCGCCGCGGCGGCGCAGCTCGTGGGCCAGCGTGCCGATCAGGCGTGCGCCGGAGCACCCGAGTGGGTGGCCTAGGGCGATCGCGCCGCCGTTGACGTTGAGGCGGTCGTGGTCGAACCCGAGCTCGCGCATCGAGGCGAGCACCTGGGAGGCGAACGCCTCGTTCAGCTCCACGAGGTCGATGTCCTTCGGCTCGAGGCCGGCGCGCTCCAGCGCCTTCCG
>JBEVKE010000058.1:0-6299 GCA_040509835.1 Thermoleophilaceae bacterium | reverse complement strand
GTCGTCATGTGCGGGAACAGGCCGATCTGCTGGAACACGTAGCCGATCCCGCGGCGCAGCTCCGTCTCGTCGAGGTCCGTGATGCTGCGGTCGTCGATCGTGACGTCGCCGGACGTCATCGTGATCAGCCGGTTCACCATCTGCATGGCGGTGGTCTTCCCGCTGCCCGACGGGCCGATCAGGACGCAGATCTCGCCCGCGGGTACCTCCAGGCTGAGGTTCGAGACCGCCGGTGTGCGCCGTCCGGGGTAGACCTTGGTGGCCTCGCGGAACGCCAGGACGGCGGCTGCGGGGCCATCGGGGGAAGCCGACGGCCCCGTGGGATGGGCGGAGTCGGAGGAATTCACGAGAGGGTCCCGGGGAGGGAGGCCTGATCCTACTTTGGACCGCTCGCGCGGTCCGGTCCGGTTCGCGAAGCCTTAATGTCGGCCGTCGCGAGGCGCGCCAGCTCGCGCCGGAGGTCCTCTCTGAGCTGCTGAACCTCGTCCGCGGCGACCTGCGGATCCGACTCCGCCGTCTCCACCAGCGCGGCGGCAAGCGTCTCGCTCGAGGCGCGCAGCGCGTCTTCGGCCTGCCGGCGGTCGGTCGAGCCGCGCAGCGACAGCGCCTTCTCCTTGGTGTCCTCCGCGAACGCGGCGATGCGCTCGCGGTCGGCCCGCGGGAGCTGCCGCCAGTGGCCGTACAGCGAGCGGGCGACGCGCACGCCGATCGCGCTCGCCGCTGCCCCGCCGATCACGAGCCTGGTACTTGCCATCCGCCGCCCATCGTGGCGCGACCGGTGGACGGAAGCCTGCGGGAAACTTCCTGCGCGATGGGCCTCGACACCGTTCCCGGCTGGGCTCGCGAGCTCGTGGCGCGCGCACGCGTGGCGCGGCTCGGCTACCTGGACGGCGAGGACCGTCCGCGTGTGCTGCCGGTGACCTTCGCCGTGGCCGACGGGCTCGTGTGGACCGCGATCGACGACAAGCCGAAGCGGCGACCCGAGCCGGCCCGGGTGGCGTACCTGCGCCGGCGGCCGGAGGCATCGCTGTTGGTCGACGAGTACGACGCCGACTGGACCCGGCTCGCGTGGGTCCAGTTGCTCGGCCGGGTGGACATCGTCCCGATCGACGCGGCTCCCGAGGCGGTGGAGGCGCTGGCGGTGAAGTATTCGCAGTACGCGAGCAGCACTCCGCCCGGGCCGCTGCTCCGGCTCGAGGTGGAGCGGGTGTTGCATTGGCGGGCGGCCGGCGGGTCGGGGCCGAACGACGAGCACTGAGGGCGAACGACCGGCGGCGAGGGAGGGCTTGCCGGATCATGCGTCCAGAGGACGCACCAGGCGGCAAGCCCACCCCGCTAGCCGCGCTCCACCGGGAGGCCGCGGGCGGACCATTCGCTCCACGAGCCCGGGTAGAGCCGGACCGGTCCGAGTCCCGCGACCTCCGCGGCCAGCACCATCACCGCTGCCGTTACGCCCGAGCCGCAGTAGGCGACCGCCTCGTCACCGGACCGCACACCGGCGGCCTCGAAGCGGGCGCGCAGCTCCTCGGGCGCGAGGAACCGCCCGTCCGGGGCGAGTTCGGCAAACGGCACGTTCACCGCACCGGGAATGTGCCCGGCGACCGCATCGATCGGCTCCACCTCGCCGCGGAAGCGCTCGGGAGCCCGGGCGTCGACAAGCACCACCCCGCGCGCCGCGGCCAGCTCCTCGGCGGTCGTGGTGTCGTCGCGGGGCGGCGCGGCAGTGAAGTTGCCGGGCGTGATGTCCTCCTCGCCGGCGCGCAGCTCGCCGCTCTCCCCGCGCCAGGCGCGCATGCCGCCGTCGAGGACTGTCACGGCGTCGTGGCCGAAGTGGCGCAGCAGCCACCAGAGGCGTGCGGCGCCGCCCTCGCCGGCCTCGTCGTAGGCCACCACGAGCGTGTCCTCACCGATCCCCGCGCGGCGGGCGGCGGCCTCGAAGGCCTTCGGGGCGGGCAGCGGGTGGCGCCCGCCCTCGCCGGGCGGGGCCGCGAGGTCGCGGTCCAGGTCGAGAAAGGCCGCCCCGGCGATGTGGCCCTCGCGCCACAGCCGCTCGCCCGCCCGAGGATCGCCCAGCTTCCAGCGACAATCGACGATCCGAATCCCCGGGTCCGCGACCCGCGCTCGCACCCAGGTGGCCGACACGAGCGACGGCGTCACTCGGCCAGCACGTTCAGGCAGAGGCCCCGCCACGTTGTAGTTCGACACGCCGAGCTCCTCAGCCCGGCGTCGCGCCGCCGCGACCATCGGCTCCGAGAAGTCGGTCGCGATCAGCTTCCCGCACGACCCGAGCCGCGCCGCGGCCGCGAGACCGGTGTCGCCCACACCCGCCGCGATCTCGAGGAGCGTCTCGCGGGGCTGCGGGTCGAGCGCGTCCACAAGCCACTCGCCGACCACCCGGGACGCGTCCCACACGGCTCCCCGGTCGTCCTCCCATCCGGCGGCCATCCGCTCCCAGATGTCGAGGCTGGCCTGGCGATAGTCGTCCGCCATGGATCGCCAGCCTAGGCCGCGGACTACTCTGAGTCGATGCGCGCGATGGTGCTCGAGCGTGCCCGCGAGCCGCTTCGGCTCCTCGACCTTCCCGTCCCCGAGCCGGGCCCCGGGCAGGTGGCGATCGAGGTGCGAGCGTGCGCGGTGTGCCGGACCGATCTCCACATCGTCGACGGAGAGTTGACCGAGCCCAAGCTGCCGCTCGTGCTCGGG
This sequence comes from Thermoleophilaceae bacterium, assembly GCA_040509835.1. Taxonomy (GTDB): domain Bacteria; phylum Actinomycetota; class Thermoleophilia; order Solirubrobacterales; family Thermoleophilaceae; genus JACVRW01. The sequence continues at coordinate 3,596 of JBEVKE010000058.1, read as the reverse complement.
CACCAGATCGCGGGGCGCGTGGCCGAATCGAGCGAGCGGTTCGAGGCGGGCGCGCGCGTGGGCGTCCCCTGGCTCGGCTGGACGGACGGCACTTGCCGCTACTGCCGGTCCGCCCGCGAGAACCTCTGCGACGAGGCGAGGTTCACCGGCTACGACATCGACGGCGGCTACGCCGAGCGCGTGGTCGCGGACGAGCGCTTCTGCCTCCCGCTGCCGGACGGCTACGACGACGTCCAGGTCGCGCCGCTCCTGTGCGCGGGCCTGATCGGCTACCGAACTCTGCGGTTCGCCGGTGACGCGGAGCGCCTGGGCATCTACGGCTTCGGGGCGTCGGCGTCCATCGTGGCGCAGGTGGCCCTCCATCAGGGGCGCCGCGTGTTCGCCTTCACGCGCGCGGGGGATGAGGAGGCGCAGCGATTCGCGCTCGAGCTCGGCGCCGAGTGGGCGGGTGACTCGCTGGGCCCGCCCCCGGAGGAGCTGGACGCCGCCCTGATCTTCGCGCCGGTGGGCGCACTCGTCCCGGCGGCGCTGAAGGCCGTGGCGAAGGGAGGCACCGTCGTGTGCGGCGGCATCCACATGAGCGACATCCCGGCGATGCCCTACGAGATCCTGTGGGGCGAGCGAGTGGTCCGGTCGGTCGCAAACCTCACCCGCGCCGACGCCGACGAGTTCCTCGATCTCGCCCCGAGGGTGCCGGTGCGCACCCAGGTGGAGACGTTCCCGCTGGAGCAGGCGAACGAGGCGCTCGACCGACTCCGCGCGGGGAACCTGCGCGGCTCGGCGGTCCTCCTGCTGTGATCCGGGCGTGCCGCGAGCGCACCGCATCGCCCGGGCTGTCGCACCGCTCCTGATCCTGGGTGGCCTGCTGGCCGCGCCCGCCACCGCGCTGGCGCCCGGGCGCTCCGGGCTGTACGGCGGCGGATCGGTGAGCGACTACCTGCACTTCGTGTCGCTCCGCGTTCTGCCCGGCGGCGCCCTGACGGCCCACGCCACGCTCGTTACCAGGTGCGCGCCGCGGTTCGGCGACCAGCTCACCGAGAGCATCTCGGTACGGGATGTGCGCCTGGACGCCGCCGGCCGCTACAGCGCCACCACGAGCTTCACCGACCGCGTCGATCCGGGCGTTCCGCTCACGGGCGGCATGTTCGCCCAGGGCACGATCTCCTTCTCCGTGCGCGTGCTGGCCGGTGGGCTGGCCCGCGGCACGGTGCGGGTGCGGACGGGCTACTCGCGGTCCGAGGGCGGGCCCGAGGTGTCGCGCTGCGACACCGGATCGATCTCGTGGACCGCCCGCCGCCCATCGCCGGACGCGGGCGCCGGCACCAGCAGCCGTCAACCCGGGACGCACCGTGGCACGACCGACCAGGACGAGCCGTTCCTGATGCGGGTCACCCGCGGGGGACGGCTCGTGCGCCGGGCCGGCCTGACCGTCCGAGTGGACTGCCGCAGCGCTATCGGGCTGCCGCTCGACGTGGTGGCACAGCGGGTGCGCGTGCGCCGGGGCAGGTTCGGGGCGGCCGGCGGCTTCGAGCGGCCGTACACCGACCCGAACGGCAGGCAGGTGGTGGAGCGCTACCGCTGGGAGCTCCGCGGCCGCTTCGGCCGCCGCGGTGCGCGCGGGACCTTCGAGCTGACCGGCGTTGTGCGCCGCCGAAGCGACGGCAGGAAGGTCGGCTCGTGCGCCACCGGCGAGATCGCCTGGCGCGCGGCGCGGTAGGGCTAGGCGGCCCGCGGGAGCCGCTGGACCTGCGCCTTGCGCTGGGGGCGGCGCCGCCCGTCGGCCCGACGGAAGCTCTCGAGAGCGTCGGCCACGACCCGCCACGCGGCCCGTGAGACCGCCATGCCGCAGTGGGACGCTGCGATCTCGACCAGTTCCGTCGCGTGCGGGTCGAGGCAGGAGCGCCAGTCCACCACGCCGTCGCTCTTCGAGTAGACGGACACGAGCGGGACGCCCGGGGCGAGTGAGCCCGCCAGGTCCTCCCAGAACGACGAGCAGCACTCGCCGTCGAGACACGAGCGCTTGAAGAGCCCCGGGGCGCCCAGCGATCCGAGCCGGCTCACGGCCTCCACCTGAAGGCGCACCAGCGGGTGCACCGCGAGCGGGTCGACCTGCGGGGAGCCGAGCACGACCACGCCTGACACCAGGTCCGGACGCCGCTTCGCGAGCACTTTCGCAAGCGTGCCGCCGCGGCTCTGGCCCACCACCGCCGCTCGCTTGCCCTGGAGCTCCACGAGCCGCTCGAGCCGCTCCTCGAGCCGCGGCAGAACCACGCCCGCGCAGTTGACGTTCGACACGATCCCCGCGCGGCTGGGCCTGTAGCCCGTCCGCTTCAGCCAGCCGGCCATCATGGAGAGCGAGCCGTCGCCCGCGAGGAAGCCGGGAATCAGGAGGACCGGGCGGCCACGGCCGTTGGCCATGCCCTGGCCTCGGAAGACCGGGTCACGTACGAGAGCGGCCGCCTCGAGCCCGATACGAGCCTCCCGCCAGAGCGGCGGCCCTACGCCAATCGAGCTGAGGCTTGGACCTCTCATGACGACCTCGTGACCCTAATGTCGGCATCCGACGGCTTCGCGTTACACCCTGTTGACAAGGCGGGGGTAGATTCCCCGCCCTGTGCGCGCCGTAACGATTCACGACGGGGAGCTGGTGGTGGAGGAGCGGCCCGATCCCGAGCCCGGCAAGGGCGAGCTGCTCGTCCGCGTGCGCGCCGCCGGCCTGAACGGGGCGGACATGCTCCAGCGGAGGGGCGCCTATCCGGCGCCTCCGGGCTCCCCGCCCGACATCCCGGGACTGGAGCTCGCCGGCGAGGTCGAGGCGGTCGGCCCCGGCACGCAGCGGTTCGGCGAGGGCGACCGGGTGATGGCGATCGTGGGAGGAGGTGGCCAGGCGGAGCTGGCGCTGGTGCACGAGCGCGGCGCGATGCCCGTGCCGGACGGGCTCGACTGGCCCGCCGCCGGCGGGCTCCCGGAGGTCTTCACCACCGCCCACGACGCGCTCTTCACCCAGGCGCAGCTCCGGCCCGGCGAGCACCTGCTCGTTCACGGCGCCGCGGGTGGTGTGGGCTGCGCGGCCGTCCAGCTCGGCCGAGCGACCGGCGCGCGCGTGACCGCCACCGTCCGCAACGACGAGCTCCGCGGCCGCGTCGCGGAGCTGGGCGCGCGCGCGATCGACCCCGAGGCCTACGAGGACGAGGGCCCCTACGACGTGATCCTCGAGCTCGTCGGAGCCTCGAACCTCCAGGGGAACATCAAGTCGCTCGCCACCGGCGGCCGGATCGCCGTGATCGGCGTCGGCGGCACCGGCCCGACGGGCGAGATCAGCCTCCACATCCTCATGCAGAAGCGGGGCAGGATCCACGGCTCCACGCTCCGCGCGCGGCCGCTCGAGGAGAAGGCGATCGCCATGCGGCTGGTCGAGAAGGAGGTGCTTCCGAGCTTCGCGAATGGGACGCTGACGGTCCCCGTCGCGGAGACGTTCGAGCTGGGTCGGGTAGAGGACGCCTACTCGAGGTTCGAGGCCGGTGGGAAGCTCGGCAAGATCGTGCTTCTCCCATAGCTCAAGGGTTCTCCCGCAAATGCCGAGACAGCCCAGGGAA
>JBEVKE010000057.1:0-8111 GCA_040509835.1 Thermoleophilaceae bacterium | reverse complement strand
GCATCGGGTTCGACGACGACGCCCTCCAGCGCCCGATCGTCGGCATCGCGAACACCTGGACCGAGACGATGCCGTGCAACTTCCACCTGCGCCGCCTCGCCGAGAAGGTGAAGGAGGGGGTCCGCGCCGCCGGTGCGACGCCCATGGAGTTCAACACCGTCGCCATCTCCGACGGGATCACGATGGGCACCCAGGGCATGAAGACCTCGCTCGTCAGCCGCGAGGTGATCGCCGACTCGATCGAGCTGGTGGCGCGCGGCCACATGTTCGACGCGGTCGTAGCGCTGTCCGGATGCGACAAGACCATCCCGGGCTGCGTGATGGCGCTCGCCCGGCTCGACGTGCCGAGCCTGATGCTCTACGGCGGCTCGATCGCACCCGGGAGGTGGCGCGGCAAGGACGTGACGATCCAGGACGTGTTCGAGGGCATCGGGGCGCACGCGGCCGGCGACCTCACCGACGAGGAGCTCACGGACCTCGAGAACCACGCCTCGCCCGGCGCCGGCGCGTGCGGCGGGCAGTTCACCGCCAACACGATGGCGATGGCGTTCGAGGTGCTCGGCATCTCGCCGATGGGCAGCTCGATGGTGCCGGCCGAGGACGGCAAGAAGGGCAAGGTGGCCGAGGAGTGCGGGCGGCTGGTGATCGAGGTGCTGAAGGCCGATCGCCGGCCCAGCCAGATCGTCACCAAGCGGTCGCTCGAGAACGCGATCGCCGCCGGCGCCACGTCGGGGGGCTCCACCAACCTCGTGCTGCACCTCATGGCGGTGGCGCACGAGGCAGGTGTCGAGCTCGACCTGGAGGACTTCGACCGGATCGCCTGGCAGACGCCGCTCCTGTGCGACCTCAAGCCGGGCGGCCGCTACGTGGCCACCGACCTCTACCGCGCGGGTGGCGTGCCGCTCGTGATCCGGCGGCTGAAGGAGCTCGGCGCGCTCCACGAGGACGAGCTCACCGTGACGGGACAGACGATCGGCGACGTCGCGGACGCGGCGGAGGAGGCCGACGGGCAGGACGTCGTCCGCCCGGTGTCTGACCCGATCAAGCCGAATGGCGGCTTCGCGATCCTGCGCGGGAACCTCGCGCCCGAGGGCTGCGTGGTGAAGCTCTCAGGCCACGACCGGACGGAGCACCGCGGCCCGGCGCGCGTATTCGAGCGCGAGGAGGACGCCTTCGCCGCCGTGATGGCGAAGGACATCCAGCCGGGCGACGTGGTCGTGATCCGCAACGAGGGCCCGAAGGGCGGCCCGGGCATGCGGGAGATGCTGCACGTGACGGCGGCGCTCGTCGGCGAGGGCCTCGGCGACAGCGTCGCCCTGCTGACCGACGGCCGCTTCTCCGGAGCCACCCACGGTTTCATGGCCGGCCACGTGGCACCCGAGGCGCCGGACGGCGGCCCGATCGCAGCCGTCCGCGACGGCGACACGGTCGTGTTCGACGTCGAGAGGCGCGAGCTGAACCTGGAGCTGCCGGAAGACGAGATCGCGGAGCGAGTCGCGGCCTATGAGGCGCCCCCGCCCGCCTTTACGAACGGCGTGCTGGGGAAGTACCGAAAGCTCGTCGGGTCGGCGGCCCACGGAGCAGTGACGAACTAGGCCGCCTGCGACTCCCCGTCGACCGGCTCGCGCTCGTCCGCCCGCCCCTCCTCCTCGAAGAAGCCCACTAGCACGTCGTTGAACGCCTGGGGGCGCTCGGCCATCGGTATGTGGCCGGTGTCCTTCATAACCACCTTGCGGCTGTCCGCGATCAGGCGCTCGAACTCGTCGGCGTCACGCGTAGGGATGATCGAGTCCTTCTCGCCCCAGACGATCAGGGTCGGCACCTTCACGTCCGGCAGGCGGTCGCGGAAGTCGTAGTCGAGCGAGGCGCGCAGGGCGTCGCCGAAGCCGGGCTTGCCGCCGCCCTTGAAGAAGCCCTCGTAGGCGAGGTCGGCCTTCAGCAGGCGAGGGTGGCGCGCCACCAGCGCGAGTGACACGTGCCGCGTGACCGGCCGCGCGGCCAGCCGTCGGTAGCGCGTCACGCTGTTCGAGGCGAGCGCGGCGGCGACTCGGCCGACGGTCAGGATCGGCATCGGGGCCACCTCCGCGCTCGAGATGCCCGCGGCGGACACGAGCACGAGCTGGGAGACCCGCTCCGGGAACTGGATCGCCACCTCGGCGGCGATGTATCCGCCCATCGAGTTGCCGACGAGGTCGACCTTCCCGAGCTCGAGCCTGTCGGCCAGCTCGTTCACCCAGCGGCCGTACCGCGTGATCGTGATCTTCTCGTCGTCCTCGGCCTCCGGCGTGAGCCCGAAGCCCGGTAGGTCCATGGCCACGACGCGCCTGCTCTCCGCGAGCCGCGGGATGTTCTCGAGCCAGTTCTGCCACTGGCCGCCCAGGCCGTGCACGAACACGACCGGCTCCCGGTCGCCGGACCCGATGTCCACGTAGTTGAACGGGATCCCGTCGATCTCGATCGTCTTCAGCTCGCGCAACCAGTCGGTGTCGCGCCAGTCGGGCGTCGCGGTATGCCCGTAGTCGTCGAGCGCGTCGCGATCGTTCCACGGAGCGGACGGCGCCGCGCCGGGGCGAATCATCCGGCGTCCCATGCTCCCTACTGTACGAAGCCGTGGCGAAGATCGCGCTGGACATCGACTCGACCCTGCACCACTACTGGGATCTGCTTCAGCGAATCGCGCACGAGCGCTATGGCGTCGACCTGCCCTACGAGGATCAGCGCGACTGGGGGATCACGGTGCTGGAGCGCGACGCGGTGGTGCACTGCGTCGAGGAGTCGCACTCGGACGAGAACATCGCCGCCGGGGTGCCCTACCCGGATGCCGTCGAGACGGTTCGGGCATGGCACGAGGCGGGGCACTGGATCCACGTGACGAGCCACAGGCGCCCGAGCACACACGACGCCACGGCGGCCTGGCTCGACAGGATCGGGATGCCCTTCGACGACCTCCACTGCTCGTTCGACAAGGTCCCCCGATGTGTGGAGCTGGGTATCCATGTGCTGGTGGACGACAGCCCCATGAACATCGCGAAGGCGCGCGCGGCGGGCATCCTGGCCGCGACGATCGTGCATCCCTGGAACGAGGAGATCGTCGGGGCCGACGGCGTGATCGGCGCGGCCGACTGGAAGCGGCTGAAGGCGGCGCTGGACCCGGAGCTGCTACGCCTCGACCAGGCGCCTGCTTGAATCGGCCCGGATGCCGGAGTCACGACGCACAACCCTGTCGGTCCGCGAGCGCGAGGCGCCCTCGACGGCGCTCGTCCCGGCCGACGAGCTGAAGAAGCACCTCCCCGGCGTCGAGCCGGACCGCCGGCTGAACGACTGGGGGCGCTCCGAGCGGATCGAGGGCCTGTTCGACAGCACGATCGTGGACTTCCTGTACCGCTACTGGTTCCGCGCCGATGTGGAGGGGATCGAGAACGTGCCCTCGACGGGCGGCGCGCTGCTCGTCTCGAACCACGGCGGCGCGCTGCCGCCCGACGCGGCGATGATCGCCAAGGCGATCAAGGAGGAGCACGCCCACCCGCGGCCCGTGAACATCACGGTCGAGCACTTCTTCAAGGGCTATCCGGGCTTCAGCATGCTGGTGTCGAAGATCGGCTGCGTGCCGGCGCACCCGGCGAACGTGCACCGGCTGCTGTACGACGAGGAGCAGCTCGTGCTCGTCTTCCCGGAGGGCCGCAAGGCCACCGAGAAGCTCTACAAGGACCGCTATCGGCTCCGCCGCTTCGGCCGCGGCGGGTTCGTGGAGGCGGCGATGCGCGCCCAGGCGCCCATCGTGCCGGTGTGCGTGGTGGGGGCGGAGGAGTCGGCGCCCGTCTTCGCCCAGCTCAAGCTGATGCAGCGCCTGACCGGGCTCCTCTACTTCCCGATCACGCCCACGTTCCCGCACTTCGGGCTGCTCGGGATGATGGGCTACCTGCCCGCCAAGTTCAAACTGCGGTTCCTCGAGCCCATCTACTTCGAGGAGGAGGGGATGCACGAGGACAAGGCGCTCGTCCAGACGGTCGCCCACGAGGTGCGCGCGCGGATCCAGGAGAACCTGTGGGACATGCTCGCCAAGCGGAAGTCGGTCTGGTTTGGCTGAGCCAATGGACTCCAAGCGGATCCTGATCACAGGCATCTCGCGCTACTGGGGCGGCAGGCTCGCCCAGGCGCTCGAGGCGTTCCCCGAGGTCGAGGCCGTGATCGGCGTGGACAACGAGGAGCCGAACGTGGAGCTCGAGCGCACCGAGTACGTGAAGGTGGGCGCTCAGCATGCGCTGCTGCGGCGCGTGGTCGAGGCTGCCGAGATCGACACGATCGTGGACACCCGGCTGGTGGTCGACTCGGCCACGATGCCGTCCTCACGCGCCCACGAGAACAACGTCATGGGCACGATGAACATCCTCGCCGCGAGCACGGGGCCCGATTCGCCAGTGCGGAAGGTGATCTTCAAGTCGTCCACCCACTTCTACGGCTGCCACCAGGACGACCCCGCCTTCTTCGACGAGACCATGCGGCGGCCGCATCCACCGAAGACCGGGATCGAGCGCGACATCGTCGAGGCGGAGGCGTCGCTGAACGAGTACGCGGAGCGCCACCCCGACACGGCCGTGACGGTCCTGCGGTTCGCGAACGTGCTCGGGCCGGACGTGGAGACCTCGCACATCAAGCTGTTCTCGCTCCCGGTGGTGCCGATGATCCTCGGCTTCGACCCGCGCTACCAGTTCGTCCACGAGGACGACGTGGTGCACGCCCTCGAGCACGCGGTCAAGCACCGGGTGCCCGGGACCTTCAACGTGGCCGGCGACGGCGTGCTCGCGCTCAGCGAGGTGGCCGGGCTGCTCGGAAAGCCGTACGCGCCGGTGCTCTCGCCGTGGGGAACCGGGATCGCGGCTGCCGTGGCACGCCGGCTGGGGGTGGACATCCCGCCGGAGGCGCTGGAGCAGATGCGCTTCGGCCGGGGGGTGGACAACCGCCGCTACAAGGCGGCCGGCTTCAAGTACATGCACACGAGCAGGGAGACCGTCGGGAAGCTCGGCGAGCACCTGCGCCTGCACCCGGTGGTCCGCGGGGCTCAGGAGCCGTACCGGTACGAGCGTGAGGTCGAGGACTTCCTGCGCTGGAGCCCGCACGTCAAGAACACACGTGAGCGGACCACGAACGCGCTCAGCCGCGAGCAGCTGGCCGAGCTCCAGCGGCTGCTCACGAGCTTCACGGACACGGCCGGAATGGACCTCGGCGCCCTGCCCGACAGGGCGGCGGAGGCCGAGCAGCGCGCCGCCGCGGCGGAGACCGCGGCCCGCGAGGCGGCGGACCGGGCCGCCAGCGCCGAAAAGCGCGCGCAGGCGGCGGAGGAGCGTCCTCGGCAGCGCCCGGCACGGCGGCCGATCGATCACTACGAGGACCTCGCCCAGGAGGAGGTGATCGCGCTGCTCGGGTCGATGGAGGACGAGGATCTTCAGATGCTCGTCGTATACGAGCGCGACCACGCCAATCGAGCCCGAGTGGTGGCGGCGATCGAATCCGTGCTGGCCCGGCGGGGATCGCCTGTCTAGCGCCGCAATCCCGCTGTCAACCGTCGTCAGGCGCCGGACCCGGAGGTACCCTGATCGGGTATTCCCCCCATGAGGCACCGGTGGCTCATCCTGGTGGCCGTCCTCCTTCTGGTCCTGGCAGGAGGCGCGGTCGCGGCATACGCGTACGACTCGTCGCGCGATGACCTGATCGCAAAGGGCGTGACGGTGGCCGGCGTGGACGTGGGCGGCATGCGCACGGCCGAGGCCACGCGAGTGATCCAGCGCGAGCTCCAGAAGCCGCTCGAGCAGCCGATCACGGTCAGGCGAGGCACCACTCGCTTCACGCTCTCCGCCGAGGACGCGGGGGTGAAGGCCGACGTGGGCGGGATGGTCGACGAGGCGCTCCAGGCGAGCCGCAACGGCACGATCATCACGCGCGTGGCGCGCGACCTGACGGGGGGGGAGGAGAACGCGCAGGTGCCGCCGCGGGTGACCTACTCGTCCGATGCCGTGCATCAGCTCGTCAACCGGGTGCGCGCCAAGCTCAACCGGCCGGCGCGCGACGCGGAGGTGGACTTCCCCTCACTCGAGAAGGTGAGAGAGCAGAAGGGCCGCCGCGTCAAGGCGGCCGCGCTGGAGCAGCGGATCGCCCAGGCCCTCACCGTGCCGGGCGTGGACCGTGCCGTAAAGGCCCCGGTCCGGGTCCTGAAGCCGAAGGTCACGCAGGAGCAGCTCGCCGCGAAGTACCCGGTGGTGCTCATCGCCGACAGGTACAACTACAAGCTCCGGCTCTACAAGAACCTCCAGCTGACCAAGGAGTACACGGTGGCCGTCGGCGCCGTGGGCTTCGACACCCCAGCCGGGCTCTACCACATCCAGAACAAGGCGGTCGACCCCGCCTGGCACGTGCCGAACAGCGACTGGGCGGGCGACCTGGCCGGCACCGTGGTGCCCGGCGGCGTGCCCGACAACCCGCTGAAGGCCCGCTGGCTCGGGATCTTCAACGGCGCCGGCATCCACGGCACCGACGAGACCTACTCACTCGGCCACGCGGCCTCCCACGGCTGCATCCGGATGGCGATCCCGGACGTGATCGAGCTCTATGACCAGGTACCGGTCGGAGCTCCGATCTACATTGCCTAGCTAGACCCCGATCTCCTCGATCGGGACTTCCTCCCAACCCTGCTCCTCAAGCAGGTTCCGGCGGTCGATGTGTCGAATGCAGAGGGTGCCGATGAAGATGCCGCGTTCCCGCTTCCGTAGCACCGAGTACCACATCGTCGAGGCGTCGCTTGGGCCCTGGATCGCGTACCAGGGCGTGACTGGCTGCTCGTGCTCGTCCGCGAGCCCGGCCTCGACGAGCTGAGTGCGCGTCGCCACCCGTCCGTCCTCCGTGTTGACGAAGAAGACACCCACTCCGGTCGAGGCTAGCTGGCACGACGCGCTCGCCCGCTTCGACGACTGGCAGCTGGCGCGCGGCATGGGCGAGAAGACCCGCCGCGCCTACCGTGTCGATCTGGCGCAGCTCGCCGAGTGGGCCTCCGGGCGGGACCTCCAGCCGGGCGACCTGACGCACAGGGAGCTGCGCCACTTCGCCGGCGTCGTGTCCGAGCGCGGCGCGATGAAGTCCACAGTCGCGCGGAAGCTGGCCGCGATCCGCACGTTCTACCGCCAGCTCGTCGAGCGCGGCGAGCTGAAGGCCAATCCGGCCGAGCTGGTCTCGAGCCCCAAGAAGGACGCCTACCTGCCCAAGGTGCTGAAGGCCGACGAGGTGTCCGAGCTGCTCGAGCGCATACCCGGCTCCACGCCGCTCGACCTGCGCGACCGTGCCCTGCTGGAACTTGCATATGCGGCCGGGCTCAGGGCAGAAGAGCTTGTGAACCTCGACGTTGAGAGCCTCGATCCGGATGCCGAAGAGGTACGGGTGGAGGGAAAGGGCGGCCGTACGCGCGTCGTGCCGGTGGGCGAGCACGCCTGGCGTGCGATCGACCGCTACCTGGCGCGCGGCAGGACTGTGCTGAACACCGGCACGAGCCCGGCGCTGTTCATCTCGAAGACCGGCAGGCGGCTGTCAACCTCGGACGTGAGGCGGCGGCTGCGGATCCAGACCAGGCGGGCCGGCGTGTCGCCGCACACGCTCCGCCATTCGTTCGCCACGCATCTTCTGGAGGGTGGCGCAGACCTGCGCACGATCCAGGAGCTGCTGGGACACTCCAGTATCAGCACGACCCAGACATACACTCGGGTAGAGTCGAAGCGCCTCAAGAAGGCGTACGCGCGCTCTCACCCACGTGCGTGACCCCAGGACTCGTATGGAGACGAACCTCAAGGCGATAGAGCTAAGGGACCTCTGGCGCCGGTATAAGGACGAGCGCGATGAGAAGGCCCGCGAGCGACTGGTGCTCGCGTACGCCCCGCTCGTCAAGTACGTGGCGGGCCGGATGTCCAGCGGCCTCCCCTCGCACGTCGAGGAGGCCGACCTCATCTCCTATGGCCTGCTCGGCCTGATCTCCGCGATCGAGCGCTTCGAGCCCGAGCGCGAGATCAAGTTCGAGACGTTCGCGATCACCCGCATCAAGGGGTCGATCATCGACGAGCTGCGCTCGCTCG
>JBEVKE010000056.1:0-29397 GCA_040509835.1 Thermoleophilaceae bacterium | reverse complement strand
GAGATGCTCTCGTGGGCCGCGTCGATGCTGTCGTTCAACGCGATCCCGCCCGACCCGGCCGTCGCCGGGCCGGAGTGGCGCGAGATGTGGCTGGAGCGCATCGACGGCGTCGATCCCTACGAGCACGAGTGGCTTCGCCACCAGCGTCGCGACGACTACTGGAAGCAGGGGTCGGTGTGCGAGGACCTCTCCGCGATCACGTGCCCGGTCTACGCGATCGGCGGGTGGGCGGACGGATATTCGGAGGCTGTCTTCCGGCTGGCGGAGGGCCTGGGCGCGCCCTCGAAGGGGCTCCTGGGGCCGTGGTCGCACGCCTTCCCCGACGATGTGGAGCCCGGCCCCGCGATCGGCTTCCTCCAGGAGTGCCTGCGCTGGTGGGACCGGTGGCTGAAGGACGCGGAGACCGGCATCGACGACGAGCCGATCCTGCGCGCGTGGATGCAGGAACCGGTCACGCCGTCAGCGCGACAGGTCGAGCGGCCCGGCCGCTGGGTGGCCGAGGAGCGCTGGCCGTCGCCCGAGATCGAGGACCGGCGGCTCGGGCTCGGTGACGGCACGCTCGCCGAGGACCCCGGCCCCGGCCGTCCGCGCCTCGAGATCGGCACGGATCTCCTCTGCGGGCTCGACGGGGGCGTCTGGTGCGCGGACGGGACCCTCGGCGAGGGCGCGGTCGACCAACGCGCCGACGACGGCCGCGCGCTGTGCTTCACCTCCGCCCCGCTCGAGGAGCGCATCGAGCTGCTCGGAAACGCGCGCGTCGAGCTGGTGCTGGAGAGCGACCGGCGGGTCGCCCAGCTCGCCGCGCGGCTGTGCGACGTGGCGCCCGACGGCACGTCGCTGCTCGTGACCCGCGGCGTGCTGAACCTGACGCACCGCAACAGCCACGAGCATCCCGAGCCGCTCGAGCCCGGGGCACCGACGCGCGTGTCGCTCGAGCTCGACGGGATCGCCCAGGCGATTCCAGCGGGCCACCGGATCAGGCTCGCGCTCTCGCCGGCCTACTGGCCGTGGCTGTGGCCGGCGCCGGAGCCGGTCACGCTCGCGGTGCACACCGCCGACAGCGCGCTCGTCCTGCCGGTCCGCCCGCCGCGCCCGGACGACGAGCGCCTCCGTCCCTTCGACGAGCCCGAGCAGGCGCCCGGGCTCGAGGAGGAGAAGCTCGACCCGGTCGAGGGCTCGCGGACCATCACGCGCGACTTCGCCACGGGCCGCACCGAGCTCATCTTCGACTGGGCCGCCGGCGGCCGCGTCCGGCTCGTGGTGGCCGGCCTCCAGACGGGCTACTGGACGACCACGACCTACTCGATCGTGCCGGGCGACCCGCTATCAGCCGAGGTTCGCTGCGAGGCCGCCACGGAGCTGGGCCGCGACGGCTGGCTGACCCGCGCCGAGATCAGCTCCGTCATGACCTGCGACGCCGCCCGCTTCATGGTCCGCACGGAGCTGGAGGCGTTCGAGAACGGCGAGCGCGTGCGCCGCCGCGAGTGGGACTTCGAGACGCCGCGCGAGGACGGGGTCTGACCCCCTAGACAGGGGCGTTGGGCGCTGAGCGCGCTTTCTAGGGGGTCAGACCCCGTCAGCGATCCGCCAGCGCGGGCTCCACGCGGGCGCGCACCATGTCCTGGAACGCGCCGATCAGCCGCTCGGTGCGCGTGAGCAGGCGCCCGTGCTCGAGCGCGCCGCTCGCGGCGCCGCGCTGCACGGCCTCCACGAGTCCGGTGTCCTCGGCGCCGACCTGGTCGTCGAACTCGAGCATCTGCTCGATCCAGGCCTCGTCTGTGCCCTCCGCGAAGAAGTAGTCGAACCAGGCGGCGGTGCGGTCGGGCGCCACCGGCCACAGCGGGCCGATCGAGAGATTCGGCCGCCCCGGATTGACGTTGAACTTCATCGCCGGGAAGAGGATGTGGTACTGCGCCGTGGGGACGCTGTCGCTCACGTCGTAGGGCGCGGCGTCAGTGAAGGCATCGGGATGAATGGGCGGGAACTGGCTGAGCCGGAGCCCGTCAACCTCCATCCGCTGGCGCTGCTCGTCGATGATCTTCACGAAGTCCGGATGGTTCAGCTGACAGTGGTAGCACTCGAGGTAGTTCTCGATTGCGATCTTCCAGTTCGCCTCGATCTCGTAGAAGCCGCGGTGATGGAAACGGAGCGAGTCGACGTCGAGCCCGTTGTCGGCCACCACCTCCGGCAGGTTGCCGAGCGCGGCGTCCAGTGGCGGCGCGTCCATGTCCGGGTTCACGAACACGAACGGTCCCCAGGTGCCGGTCTGCACCGGGACGAGGCCGAGGCAGCTCATGTCGAAGTCCGGCTCCTCCTTGCTGCGCGGGGCGCCGCGCAGCGAGCCGTCCAGCGCGTACGTCCAGGCGTGGTACGGGCACTGGATCGTGCCGCGCGCCTGCGGCTCGTTCACGAGCATCGTGCCGCGGTGGCGGCAGACATTCAGGAAGGCGCGCAGCTCGCCGTCGCGGTCGAGGACCACGACCACCGGCAGCCCGCCGACCTGCGTGGGGAACATGCTCCCCGGGCCGTTCAGCTCGCCGGTGTGCCCGGCGTACTGCCAGGAGCGCCGGAAGATCCGGTCGCGCTCGGCGGCCGCGACTGCGGGGTCGGCGTACCAGCTGTACGGCAGCGTCTCCACGCGCGACTCGACCTGCGTGCGACCCATCGGCGGGTTATCCTTTCAAAGTCGATATGCGAAAGCAACTTTCGCAGGATGAGAACAAGGGCTCGGTGGGCACCCTCGCCCGCGGCCTCGACATCCTCGAATTGTTCGCCGGCGAGTCGCCCGAGCTGACCCAGACGGAGATCTCGGAGCGGCTGGGCCTACCCGTGCCGACGGTGCACCGGCTGGTGAAGCTTCTCACCGAACGCGGCTGGCTTGTGCGCGACCCGGGCACGCGCCGGCTGCGGCTCGGACTGGGCGCTGCGCGGCTCCTCCCGGCGGTCCGGCTGCCCGACCTCGCCCGCGAGCCGCTGCGAGCGCTGGCCGAGCGAACGGGCGAGACCGCGAACCTGGCCACGCTCGACGGCGGCGAGGTGCTCTACCTGCTGAGCGAGACGGGCAGCCACATGCTGACGCTCCGCTCACACGCGGGCCTGCGCCTGCCCGTGCACGCGACCGCGCTCGGGAGGTGCCTGCTCGCGCAGCTGGGCGACGACGCGGCCCGCGCGGCCGCGGGCGACGAGCCATACGAGGCGCTCACCCCCCGGACGATCACGACCTGGGCCAAGCTCCGTCCGAACGTGGAACGCGTGCGTCGCGAGGGAGTTGCGTACTCGCGCGAGGAGTTCGAGATCGGGCTGCACTCGATCGCGGTCCCGCTGCCATGGATGGAGGGCGATGGCCCGGTCGCGGTGAACGTGTCGCTGCCGGCGTCGCGTGGCGGACGCGACGCAACGACGGGCCTGCTGCGGGAGCTCCAAGCCGCGGTGGCCGCGATCACCGGAAGCGGCGCGACCGGAGCCGCCGCGTGAGCGGCACGACCCCGTTTTGGCTCGACGCTCCGTACGAGCCGCGGCCGGGGCTCGACCGCGACGTGGAGGTGGAGGCGTGCGTGATCGGCGGGGGTGTCGGCGGGCTGTCGTGCGCGCGCCGGCTCGCACAGCACGGCATCGAGACCATCCTGCTGGAGGCCGGCACGGTCGCCGGCGGCGCGAGCGGGCGAAACGGCGGCTTTCTGATCACCGGCACGGCCGCCTTCCACAACGACGCGCGCGAGCGCTTCGGAGTCGAGCGGGCGCGCGCGATGTACGCGGCCACGCTCGAGGCGCAGCGCGAGGTGATCGCGCTCGCGGAGGAGCTGGGCGCCGGCGACGCGCTCCGGCAGATCGGACTGCTGAGGCTCGCGGTGTCCGAGGAGGAGGCCGCCCACGTCCGCGACCACGCGGCGGCGCTGCGCGAGGACGGCTTCCCCGGCGAGACGGTCGAGCGCGACGACCTTCCGCCGGCTCTTCGGCGCACGGGCCTGGTGGGCTGCCTCACGGATCACGACTGCGCGCTCCACCCGGCGCGCTGGTACCGGCTGCTGGCGGCCGCGGCGGAGCAGGCGGGTGCGCGGATCTACGAAGGAACGCGAGTGCGCGCGCCGGTGGCGGCCCCGCGAGAGGGTCCGGTTACCACCAACGGAGGCTCGGTCACGGCAGGGACCGTGATCGTGGCGGCCGACGGCGCGCTGCCGGCTCTCGTGCCCGAGTACGCGGGCCGCGTGCGGTCGCGGCGGCTGCACATGGTCGCCACCGAGCCGGTGCCGCCGGCGATCGACACCATGGTCTACGCCCGGTGGGGGTTCGAGTACCTCCAGCAGCGGCCGGACGGGCGCATCCTCGTGGGCGGCTTCAGCGATGTGGACGCCGACGGGTCGTACACGGACAGCGACGCCGGCAGCCCGCTGATCTGGGACCGGGTGGAGCAATACCTGCGCGAGGACCTCGGCGTGGAGCCCGAGATCAGCCACCGATGGGCGGGCGTCGTCGGGTACAGCGACGACTCGCTGCCCTACGTGGGCGAGGTGCCCGGCCGCGCGGGCGTGTACGTCTCGGGCGGCTACTCGGGCGTCGGCAACGTGCCGGGATTCATGTGCGGTCGCGACATCGCCGATGCGATCGCCGGCCAGGGACGCGACCCCCTGTTCCCGGCGGACCGTGAGCCATGGACGGACCCGGCAGCGGCAGCCTGATCGGCGACCTGTACGGGCAGGAGCGCGAGCGCTTCGCCCTGCGCACGCGCGCTTCGAAGGACCTCTCCAGGCGCGCGCTCAGGGCCCTGGCGGGCGGCGTGACCTCCTCGTTCCACCAGAGCGACCCGTGGCCCGTGTACATCGACCGCGGCGAGGGCGCGCGCATCTGGGACGTGGACGGCAACGAGTACCTCGACTTCCACAACGGCTTCAGCGCCATGGTGCAGGGGCACGCGCACCCGGCGATCGTCGAGGCCGTCGCGGAGCGGGCCGCGCTCGGCACGCACTTCGGTGCCACGACCGAGCACGCCGTGGCCGTCGCCGAGGAGCTGGCCCGCCGCTTCAGCCTGCCGTTCTGGCGCTTCACGAACTCCGGCACCGAGTCGAACATGGCCGCGATCAAGCTCGCCCGCGCGGCGACGGGCCGCGAGCCCCTGATCAAGATGGCCGGGTCCTACCACGGGCATGCCGACTTCGCCGCCGGCCGCGAGGTTCCATTCAACGACGCCGGCGCGCTCGAGCTCGGCATCGAGGAGACGAAGCCGGCCGCCGTGCTGATGGAGGGCGCCATGACGAGCGGCGGCCTCACACCGCCCGAGCCCGGCTACCTCGCGGCCGTGCGAGAGCTGACGAGGCGCCACGGGGTCGTGCTGATCTTCGACGAGGTGAAGACGGGCCTCACGATCGCCGCCGGAGGTGCGGTGGAGCGCCTCGGCGGAGACCCGGACATCGTGACGCTCGCGAAGTCGCTCACGGGCGGCCTCCCGGCCGGCGGGGTCGGCATGACAGCCGAATTCGAGCAGCTGCTCACGAGGGGCCACGTGCGGCTGATGGGCACCTACAACGGCAACCCGCTGAGCATGGTCGCCGCGAGCGCCAGCCTCCGGCAGGTGCTCACTCCCGCCGCCTACGACGAGCTCGAGCGGCTGGGCGAGCGGATGGCCGACGGCTGCGAGCGGGCCATCGAGGAGGCGGGCGCCGGCTCGACCGTCGTGTCGCTTGGGTCCAAGGGCTGCGTCAGGTGGGCCGGCGACCTGGAGCTGGGACGCCTGATCTGGATCTGGCTGATGAACCGCGGCGTCTACACGACCCCCGGCCGCGAGCAGGAGTGGAACGTGAGCGTCGCGCACGACGACGGCACGGTCGACCGCTACGTGGACGCCTTCGGCGCCCTCCTCGCGGAGCTCACTCCACGATTGTCCGGCTCTGCTCGCGCATGAACTGCGGCAGGTACCAGGCGCCCAGCCCGCCCTTGCCGGTCGAGCCGCTCGACTTCCACCCGCAGAACGTCTGCGTGCCCGGCCACGCGCCGGTGGTCGCACCCGCGCGCCTGTTCACGTAGACGACGCCCGCCTGGATCTCGGCGAGGAAGCGCTCCTTCTCGGCCTCGTCGCCGGTGAAGATGCCCGCGGTGAGCCCGTACACGGGCGCGTTCGCCTCGGCGAGCGCCTCGTCGAAGGAGCTCACCCGCGTGACCGTCACGAACGGCAGGAACAGCTCGTCGCGCTCCAGCTCGTGGCCGTGCGGAAGGTCCGCCACCACGGTCGGCTCCACGTAGTGGCCCGGCAGGTCGGGGCGCCCGCCGCCGGCGGCCACACGCCCGTCGCGCCGAGCCCCGTCCACCGCGCGCTCGTAACGCTCCACCGCGCCCTCGTTGATCACCGGCCCCACGAACATCGCCGGGTCACCCGGGTCGCCCAGCGCAAGCTCCTGCGCCCGCGCGGCCAGCCTGTCCACGAACTCGTCGTACACCGAGTCCGCGACGATCGCGCGCGAGCACGCGCTGCACTTCTGGCCCGACAGGCCGAAGGCGGAGCGCGCCACGCCCTCGGCCGCGGCGTCCACATCCCCGCTCTCGGTCACGATCGCCGGGTTCTTGCCGCCCATCTCGGTGAGTGCGGGCCGCGCGTACGGGCCGTCCTGGAGCTTCCGCGCGATCTCCCGTCCAACCTCCGCCGAGCCGGTGAATGCGATGCCGTCCACGTCCGCGTCCACGAGCGCGCGCCCTGTGTCCGGCCCGCCGTGCACCAGGTTGAACGCTCCGGGAGGCAGACCTGCGGCGTGCATGATCTCTCCGAGCGCGGCGCCCGTGGCGGGCGTCTCCTCCGACGGCTTGAACACCACCGTGTTGCCGGCGATCAGCGCCGAGCTGGCCATCCCGATCGAGAGCGCGACCGGGAAGTTGAAGGGCGCGATCACCCCGAAGACGCCGTACGGGCGCAGCACGTCCGTGTTGCGCTCGCCCTCCACGTAGCTGTTGAGCGGCTGCGTGTAGCCCCCGTTCTCCTCCATGTGGCCGGCGTAGGCCTCGATCAGGTCGATCGCCTCCTGCACCTCGAGGATCGCCTCGGTGCGCGACTTGCCCGTCTCGAGGCCCGCCAGCGCGGCCAGCTCCATGTGGCGCTCGCCGATTCCGTCGGCTACCGCGCGCAGGAGCCGGCAGCGCTCGTCGTGGGGCGTGCCCGCCCAGGCGGGCGCGGCGGTCCGTGCCGCCGCGACCGCGCGCTGCACGAGCTCCGGCCCGGCCTCGCGAGCGCGGCTCGCCACCCGATCGGTGTGGGCCGGGTCGCGCCGCTCGAACACCTCGCCGCCCGCGACCTCCTCGCCGCCGATCAGCTGCGGGGCCGGATCGGCTTCCGATCCGCGCGCTGCCTCCAGTGCCTCCTCGAACGCGGCGTCGGTCTCGGCGCCGAGGTCACCGCTCGTGTAAGTAAGCCTCGTGCTCATCGCCTGAAGCTAACCGAACCGCGTGGCACGCAGGAAGGAAGCGCGGGTCCTCCCCTCGGCACCGTTCCTCGATGCCGAGCCGGGCGGCCTCACCCGACTCCACCACCGGGCAGCGGGGGTGGAACCGGCAGCCGGCCGGGATCCGCGTGGGGTCGGGGGTCTCGCCGTGCAGGACCTGCGGCTCCATGTGCTTCGTCTCTGGCACCACGGACAGGAGCGCGCGCGTATACGGGTGGCGTGGATCCGTGAGGAGCTGCTCAGCGGGGGCGTCCTCCACGATTCGGCCCAGGTACATCACCGCCACCCTGTCGGCCACGTTCCACGCCAGCCCGAGGTCGTGCGTCACGACGAACACCGTCACGCCGGCCTGCCGCACGAGCCCGAGCATCAGCGACAGGATCTCCCCGCGCACCGACGCGTCGAGCGCCGACACCGGCTCGTCGGCGACGAGCATGCTCGGGTTGAGGACCATGGCGCCCGCGATGATCACGCGCTGCCGCTGGCCGCCCGAGATCTCATACGGGTAGCGCGTGAAGAAGCTCTCCGGCGGCCGCAGTCCCGCCCGCGACAGCGCTTCGGCCACGAGCGCCTCCTCGTTGCCCTGGACGCGCTGCACGCGGAGGCCCTCGGCGACCGCCTCGTAGAGCGTCTGGCGTGCGTTCAGTGCACCGGTCGGATCCTGGAAGATCATCTGCGCCCGGCGGCGGTGCTCGCGCATGCCGTCGCGGCTGTACGAGAGCGGCTCCCCGCGGAAGCGGATCTCGCCGGACGTGGGGCGGTTGAGCCCCATGATCGAGCGCGCCAGGGTGGTCTTGCCGCAGCCGGACTCGCCCACGAGCGCCAGCGTCTCGCCCTCGAACACGTCGAGGTTCACCCCGTCCACGGCGCGGGCCGGGCCGTCGCGGCCGCCGGGATACTGGACGTGGAGGTCGCGGATCTCCACGAGCGCTCTGCGCGACCCGTTCACGTCGGCACCGGTGAGCCGGACACGTGCACGCACGCCGCCTCACGAGCCGGGCCGGCAGGCCACAGCTCGACCTGGGTGCGCGGGCAGACGTCGATCGCCTCGGAGCAGCGCGGATGGAAGGGGCAGCCGCTCGGCACGTGGCGAGGGTCGGGCGGGTCGCCGGGCAGGCCGGACGGGCTCATGCGGAACCGGGCGTCGCCGATCACCGGGAAGGCGGCGGCGAGTGCGCGCGTGTACGGATGCGCCGCGTCGGTGAACACCCTGTCGTTCGGACCCTCCTCCACGATCCGCCCTGCGTACATCACCGCGATCCGCCGGCAGATGTTCACGAGTGTCGAGAGGTCGTGCGTGATGAAGATGATCGCCAGGCCGAGGTCGCGCTGGAGATCCGCCAGCAGCCTCAGCACCTGCGCCTGCACCATCACGTCGAGCGCCGTGGTGGGCTCGTCGGCCACCAGCATCCGCGGCTCGCTCGCGAGGGCAAGCGCGATCATAACGCGCTGGCGCTGGCCGCCGGACCGCTGGTGCGGATCCGCGGATGCGCGCCGGACGGGCAGGCCGACCAGCTCGAGCAGCTCCCCCACCCGCTTCGAGGGACTGGCGCCGTCCTGCGAGTGCAGCCGGATCGCCTCCGCGATCTGGTCGCCGATCCGCTGCACCGGGTTGAGCGTGTGGAGCGCGCCCTGGAACACGATCGCCAGCTCGGTCCAGCGCACCGCCCGCAGCCGCCCGGGCTTCATCTCGAACACGTTCTCGCCATCGAGGAGCACCTCGCCGGTCACGCTGGTGCCCTGCGGCAGCAGGCGCAGCAGCGCCGACGCCATCGTGGACTTGCCGCAGCCGGACTCGCCGGCGATGCCAAGCGTCTCGCCCACGTCCAGAGCGAAGTCCACGCCGCGCACGGCCGGGATGGGCGCCGCGGTCGACGCCAGGTACGTCACGTGGAGATCCCTGACCTCGAGCAGGCTCATTCGCGCCGGTCTCTCAGCCGCGGGTCGAGGATCTCCTCGAGCGCCGTGCCACAGAGCGTGAAGGCGAGCGCGACGAGGAGGATCCCGAGCCCGGGCGGGATGAACACCCACCAGGCCTCGGCCGTGATCGAGCCGGACTCGAACGCGTCGTCCAGCATCTGCCCCCACGACGGGCTGAGCGGGTCGCCGAGCCCGAGGAACGAGAGCGTGGCCTCGGACAGGATCACGATCGGCACCGTCAGCGTCGTGTTGGCAAGGATCAGCGGCGACACGTTGGGGAGGATGTGACGGCTCATCAGGTGCCAGTTGGACGCGCCGAGCGCGCGGCTCCGGTCGACGTAGTCGCGCTCGCGGAGCGTGAGCACCTGCGCCCGGATCAGCCGCGCGGGCTGCGGCCACGACGTGATCCCGATGACGATGATGATGTTGCGGACCGACGGTCCGAGGATCGCCGCGAGCACGATCGCGAGCGGCAGGAACGGGATCACGAGGAACCACTCCGTGATCCGCATCAGGACGCCGCCGATCTTCCCGCCGAAGAAGCCAGCCGTGATCCCCACCACCGAGCCGATGAGGACCGCTAGCAGCGTCGCGACCAGGCCCACCAGCAGGCTGGTGCGTGCTCCCCAGATGAACTGCGTCATCACGTCGCGGCCGAGGCCGTCCGTGCCGAGCGGCGCGAACTCCGCCGGGCTCGCGAACGTGGGGTTGTTCACCGTGTTGATCGCCCTCAGGCCCGACTCGTCCGCGAGCAGCGGCGCGGCGAGCGCCATCGCCACGGCGGCCACCAGGATGCCGAGTCCGATCATCCCGGGCAGGTGATGCCGGTACTCGTGCCACGCGCGCCCGAACGCGCGCCTCCGGCGGAGCCACGCGATCCGCCGCGCGGAGGTGACCTCCATCACGGTCGCGCCTGCCTCGCTCATGCCGGCCTCACCCGCGGGTCGAGGTAGCCGTAGAGCAGGTCGGCGACGAGGTTGAAGAAGATCACCGAGGCGCTGAACACCAGGAACAGGCCCTGCAGCATCGGCAGGTCAGGACCCTTGAGCGCCTCGTACGTGGCCAGGCCCAGGCCCGGCCACGAGAAGATCGCCTCGACCGCGATCGCCCCCGAGAGCACGAAGCCGAAGTTGATCGCGAGCAGCGCAACCACCGGCAGGATCGCGTTCGGCACCGCGTGCCTGTTGCGCACCAACACGTCGCGCAGGCCCTTGGCGCGCGCGAGCACCAGGTAGTCCTCACGCATCGTGTCGAGCAGCGAGGAGCGCATGATGATCGCGTACTCGCCCAGGTAGCCGACCGTGAGCGTCAGGCACGGGAGGAACATGTGCCGCGCCTCGTCGGCCAGCTTGGACAGCCCGGTGGCGTCCGACGAGGCGTCCTGCAACCCGCCGACCGGGAACCAGCCGAGCACCACGGCGAACAGCGTGAGCAGCACCATGCCGAGCCAGAAGTCCGGCATGGAGTAGGTGCCGACGCTGAACGCCGTCACCGAGTAGTCGGTACGGGTGCGTCTTCGCCAGGCCGCCGCGATGCCGAGCAGCACGCCGAAGACCGCGGACAGGATCGCGGAGACGCCGACCAGGGCGATCGTCGGCCACGCCTTTCGCTTGATCTCGTCCCATACCGGCGCGTTGCCGGTGTACGTGCGCCCGAAGTTGAACGTGGCGGTCTGCTTCAGGTACGAGACGAACTGCGCGCCCGTCGACTTGTCGAGGCCGAACTGCTTGGTGAGCTTGTCGCGCTGGTTCTCGCTCAGGTTACGGCCGCGGTAGAGGTTCGCGACCGGATCGCCCTCGACGACGCGGAACAGGAAGAAGTTGAAGCAGATGACGAAGACCAGGGTCACCAGCGACCCGGCGACCTTGGCTCCGACGAAGCGTGCGCTCACTCCCGCTCGTAGGCCGTGCGCCGCCGCCGCATGAACCACACGGCCCCGGCCGCGACCAGCACGACCGCGACGATCGCCGCGATGATGCCGCCGCTGCTCCCTCCGCTGTCACCGCTCGCCGACGCCGTCACGGGCTTGAGCCGCGCGTACGACGGCGACGTGTTCGAGTAGACCACCGGGCCGATCTTGGCCGGCTGCCGGACGAATCCCTCGAAGCGGTTCTTCACGTACGCCTGGGTGTCGGGGTACGTGTAGATCACGTTGTAGACCGCCGACTTCTGGAAGCGCGTGAGCATCTCGTGAACGATCTGCTCGCGCTTCGACCGGTCGAGCTCGACCTTCTGCTGGTCGTAGAGCTTGTCGTACTGCGGGTCGCAGTAGTTGGCGTCGTTGTAGTAGTTCGTCGGGTCCTTGGGATCGCTCGCGATCTGGCCGCACGTGAAGTACGACAGCATCGGATCCGGGTCCACGAACGGGGTCCAGCCCCACGAGAAGATGTCGTAGTCGCCCTTGCCGATGATCTCGGTGAGCTGGGTGTCGTCGGCGACCTTCTTGGTGGTCGCGATCCCGATCTCCTTCAGCCATCCGGTCACGAACTCGGCGATCTTCGGGCCGGTCTCGCCGTCGGAGCGCACCATGTAGGTGAAGTTCAGCGGCTTGCCGCCGCCCGGCATCTCGCGGACCCCGTCGCCGTCCGTGTCCTTGTAGCCGGCGTCCTCGAGGATCTGCCTCGCCTTGTCGAGGTCGAAGTCGTAGAGCTGGTCCGCCGGGATGTCCGGCGTCCACTTCGGGTCCGGCGAGGTGCTCAGCGTGTTGGCGGGGGTGCCGTGGCCGTTCAGCACGCGCGCCACGAGCGTCTTCTTGTCGATGGCGTGCGCGATCGCCTGGCGCACCTTGGGGTCGAGCAGGGCCGGGTGCGGCTTCTTCAGGCCGTCGCCGCCGTTGATCGCGATCTCCGACATCGCGCCCTGGTTGCCCTCGACGGTCTGGATGTTGTCGTCCTTCGCAAGCTGGTCGAACGCGGCGCCGGGGATGTCCTCGGCGGCGTCGATCTCGCCCGTCTTGAGGGCGGCGACCATCGTGTCGGGGTTGTTGAACTTGCGCAGCACGACCTGGTCGACGGCCGGCTTGCCGCCCCAGTAGTACTTGTTGGCGTTGAAGCGGGCGAACTGGCCCTTCTCGAACTTGTCGAGCACGAACGGGCCGGAGCCCACGCCGTCGGTCGCGGCGTACTTGCCGCGCGCGTCGGCGCTCATCTTGCCCCAGATGTGCTTGGGCAGGATGTAGACGTCCATCGTCGGCAGCTTCGGGTCCGGCACCTTCGACTTGATGACGACCGTGGTGTCGTCCTTGGCGGTCGCGTCGAGGTTCACCGTCGTCGCGCTGTGGTTGATCCACTCCTCGTCGCGGCTCGTGTTGACCGTCCAGGCCACGTCCTCGGCGGTCAGCGGCTGGCCGTCGGACCACTTCAGGCCCGGGCGCAGCTTGTAGGTCCAGGTGAGGCCGTCCTTCGACCCCTTCCACGACTCGGCCAGTCCGGGGATCGTGTGGAAGTCGCTCGCCGCCTTGTCGGTGAGCGTCGCGTACTGGATGTTCCACGCCTCATACGCCGCGACGGTGACCCCGATCAGCGGGTTCATGCTGTCGATGCCCTGCGGGTCGCCGACCGTGAAGACGACCTTCTTCCCCCCGTCGCCTCCGCTGCTGTCGTCCTGGCCCTGGGCGGATACCGCCAGGACAACGGCCAGGAGAAGTGCGCAGGGGATTATGACCAGGGCGAGTCGCTTCATGGCGCGGAACTCTCTCACGCGGTCACATGAGATTCCAGTTAAGAAACCGCTCCAGCCGCCGGTAGAAGTCGAGCTGGGGCCCCGCCCGGAGGAAGCCGTGCGCCTCGGTGGGGTACGTCACGTACTCGAACGTCTTGCCGAGCTCGCGCAGCCGCTCGACGAGCTGCTCCGACTGCTTCGGGCTCACTCGCTCGTCGCGCTCGCCGTGGGCGATCAGGAGCGGCACCTCGACGTTCTCGAGCCGGTGGTAGGGCGACCCGGCGATGTACGCCTCGCGCGCCTGGGCCGGCGTGCCCATCATGCGCTCGAGGTCCTGGACGCCGCCGCGGTCGCCCTGTGCCCAGGAGGTGGTGATGTCGCAGTCGCCGTACTTCGGCACGGCGCAGCGGAAGCGGTGCTCGGGGTCGAACGTGACCGCGCACAGCGACATGTACGAGCCATAGCTGGCGCCGAAGATGCCCAACCGGTCGCCGTCCACCCAGTCGAGCGTCCGCAGGAAGTCCGCCGCGGCCAGGCAGTCCTTCGTGTCGTCCACGCCCCAGACGCCGTGGTTTTTCCGCTCGAAGTCGCGGCCGTAGCCGGTCGAGCCGCGGAAGTTGACGGCGAGCCACGCATAGCCCATGTCCACGAAGTACTGCGCGTGGCCGTCCCACTCGTCGGCGTACGCGTCGGTCGGGCCGCCGTGCGGGTAGACGATCGCGGGCACGGCGCGATCCGGCGAGGCGTTCCGCGGCCGGAACAGGAACGCCGGGATCTCGAGGCCGTCGAACGACTCGAACGTCACGTCCTCAGGCCGGACGTGGGGAGCGCTCCTGACCGACAGCGGCGCCGGAGCGTGGATGGTCCGTGCCGCGCCGCCAGGCATTACGCGCCGAACCTCCGGCGCGGTGGCGTGGTCATGGTAGGCCGCGACCACGTCCCCGCTCTCCGTGCATTGAGGCGAGTCCCACACGCCGCCCGGGGCGACGTCGGTGGCGCTGCCGTCCGCGGGGTCGATGGAGACGAGGCGGAAGCGGTTGCCCTCCCCGCGCACGGCCACGATGCGGCCGCCGCCGGGGTGCCACGCGTGCTCCGTGTGATCGGCGCCGGCGCTCGTGAGCTGCCGGTCGTTCGCGCCGTCCGGGTCCACCAGGTGCAGCTCGTAGAAGCCGCTCCGCTCCGACGCGTACGCAATCGGTCCGCCGTCGGGCGACCAGCGCGCGCCACCGTCGTGCATGTCCGGCACGCCGGTGAGCCGGCGCACCTCGCCGGTCTCGATGCTCGTCACCCGGATCTCGCTGCTCCGGTTCTGGTCGGCGCGCGGCGTGAACGTGTACGCCACCTCGGCGCCGTCCGGAGACACGTCGGCGTCGCCCTCGTCGCCGTGCGCGTCGAGGTCGCCGTGTCCGGTGGCGAGCCGGCGCGGCCACGGATCGTCCACGTGCACCACGGCGAGCCGCGTGGTGCGGTCCTCGTCGCGCTCGACGTCGATCAGCAGGCGGCCGTCGTCGATCCACAGCGGGCTCCCGCCCTCGACCAGCTTTCGCGGCGGGCCGCCCGCCGTGGGCACGAGCCACACGTGGCCCGCGTCGGCGTAGGCCACCGTGCCTCCGTCGGGCGACAGCCGCGGCGTCGTGTCCTCCCAGTACGGCATCGGGTCGCGGCCGGTGGTGAGCCGCCTGGGCGGCGCGCCGCCGTCCTCCAGGTCGAGCAGCCACACGTCAGATCGGTCGTCGCCGTCCTCGACGAACACCGCATGACGGCCACCGGGCCCGACCGACAGGCTGTGCGGTCGGGGCGTGTGCGCGATCGCCTCGAGCCGCCAGTGCGATGCCCGCGGCGCATCGGTGCGCGGCTGCGCCTTCACGCCGTGACGCTCGTCCTTGCCGACCCAGATCGAACGGCCCTCACCCATCCATTCCCTCCTCGATTCCCGTCAGCGCCTCGAGCACGAGCGCGCCCAGTGTGTCCAGGTCGTAGCCGCCCTCCTGCACCACCACGGTCGGCAGGCCCAGGCCGCCGAGCGCGCGTCCCGCCGCGCGAAAGCCGGCCGGGGTGACCGCGAGCGGGCTCTCCGGGTCGCCCTCGGCAGCGTCGACTCCCAGTGCCACCACGAGCGCCTCCGCCCCAGCCTCTCGTGCCCACCCGGCGACGCCGGCCACCGCGGCGACCCACAGCTCGTCGCCGCTGCCGGGCGCCATCACGGCGTTGCGATTCGACCCGTCGGAGCCGCGCTCGTCCTCGAAGCCCAGGTAGTGCGGGAACCAGCCCTCGCCGGGGTCCACGTGCACGGACGCGGTGAGCACGCTCGGGTCATCCCAGAAGATCGCCTGGGTGCCGTTCCCGTGGTGCGCGTCGACGTCGATGACGGCGACGCGGCCGTGACCGCCGGCGCGCAGACCGGCGGCCGCGGCGGCCGTGTTGTTCAGGTAGCAGGAGCCGCCGAAGCAGGTGCGCGTGACGTGATGGCCGGGCGGGCGCGTGCAGGCGTAGGCGGCGGGAGAGCCCTCTAGGACCACATTCGCAGCCGTCACGGCCGAGTCGAGCGCGGCGCGCGCCGCCTCCCACGTGCCGGGGCCGATCAGGGTCATCGTGTCGTAGGCGAACTGGCCGGCGCGGGCGGTGACGGACGTTGCCGTGCGCGGCTCCCGCCCCGAGAAGAGGTCCGGGTGCGGGAACAGGTACGGCACCACCCGGTCGATGCCGGGATCGTCGGGCAGCCCCGCCTCCTCCCAGGCGTCCCACGCACCCGCGAGGTAGGCGGTCAGCTCGGCGTCGTGCACGCTCGCCACGGCGTCCTCCGGCTGTGGCTCGGCCTCGACGAACCACGCCCCCGCGCTCGCGAGCGCTTCGCGGATCCGCTCGGCGCGCTCCGGCAGCTCCGTGCCGCGAATGCGCACGCCGAGCCACACCTCGCCGCCCGGATCGTGCAGGCGGTGATCGTCGCTCCACACGACCGGCATTGCGAGTCCCACGGCGCGAGATTATCCGGCGAGCCTGTCCGGCCGCTCGGCCCTGATCCGCGCCGCCGCCTCGAGCGGGCCGGTGCGGACGGTGTCGATCGTGAGATGCGATCCCTCGAGCCGGTCGACAAGCTCGACCCAGCGTTTCGTCTCCTCGAGCAGGTGCTCCGTGCCGGACCACTCCACGGGCTCGCGCGCGAGGATCCGCTGGCGGAGCAGCAGGTACGGGGCGGTGAGCCGCACGAGCAGGTGGTCGTCCGCGCCCACCGCCCCGAGCAGCTCCGCGAGGTGCTCGGGCGACTCCACCACCTCGCCGAGCAGCACGAGCTCGTGACCGTTGTCGCGGTATGCCGCCCACGCCCGCCGCATGTACTCGACGCGCCCTCCCAGGTCCGGAAACGGATACGCCCACGAGACCTCGTCGGCGTCGATCACCGCATGGGCGACCTCGGCGTCCACCAGCGCGTCGGAGAGGGCGGTGAGGTAGGAGGTCTTGCCCACCCCCGGGGCTCCGGTCACGAGCACGGCGAACACGCGCCGAGTCTCCCAGTTCATAGAGTCCCGACATGGACGCCGGGAAGAGCCTGCGCGATCACGGGGTGCGCGTCGGGGACCTGGAGCCGGGGCCGACCGGGTCGATCGCGGACGTGGGCGACGTCTCCGTCGGCCACGTGACCGTCGTTCGGGACGAGCCGGATCCACCGGACGGGCGCGGCACCGGGCGCAGTGGCGTGACCGCCGTCGTTCCGGCGCCGCTCGCGAGCCTCAACGCGGAGCCGATGGCGGCGGGGATGGCGGTACTGAACGGCGCCGGCGAGCTCACCGGCTCGCTCGAGGTCTGCGAGTGGGGCGAGCTCGCCACCCCCGTCTACCTGACGGCGACGATGTCGGTCGGCCGCGTGTACGACGGCGCGGTGGCCGCCGCGATCGCCGCCGATCCGCGGATGGGCGTGGACGACGTGGTGATCCCCGTGGTCGGCGAGTGCGACGACAGCTGGCTGAACGACGCGCGGGTGGTCCAGGTGGAGGCGGACGACGTGAGCCGCGCGCTGGCTGAGGCCGAGGCGGCGACCGAGGTGGTCGAGGGCGCCGTGGGGGCCGGCACCGGGATGGTCTGCTTCGACTGGAAGGGCGGGATCGGCAGCTCGAGCCGGATGACCGAGGAGGGCCACGCGGTCGGCGTCCTGGTGGTGGCCAACTTCGGGGTGAGCCCAGAGCTGCGGGTGGACGGCGTGCCGGTGGGCCGCCACCTCGCCCCGGGCGATGAGGCCGCGGGCGGCGCGGGGCGCGGGCCGGCCGGCAGCTGCATCGCGGTCGTGGCGACCGACGCGCCGCTCGGCTCCGCTCAGCTCACGCGCGTCGCGCGACGTGCCGGGCTCGGGCTCGGGCGTACCGGATCGGTCGCGCATCACGGGAGCGGGGAGATCTTCGTCGCCTTCTCCACCACGACGCGCGCCGCGCGCGACGACCCGGCGCCCGCCGGGCTCCCGGACAGCCGCCTCGACCCGCTCTTCCAGGCGACGGTCGAGGCCACCGAGGAGGCCGTTTTGAACGCCCTCTGGCGCGCCGAGACCACGACCGGCCGCGAGGGCCGGCTGGCCGAACGCCTCCCGCACGAGCCGGTCCTCGAGCTGCTGGAGCGCCACGGCCGCCTGGCCGGCTAGCCGCGCTACCTCACGGGTTGAACGAGGGCGGCTTCAGCAGCGGCACCTTCGGGCCGTCCAGCGCCGGCAGCACGCGCGCGTTGCCCTCGAACAGAACGGTCACGGTGGGCGGGCCGAGCCGCGGCGGCGTCCGCCTGATCCCGAAGCGCGCCTCGCAGTTCCGGTTCAGCTTGCGGCGCACCTGCTGCGTGCGCCGGCCCGTGATCATCACCCGCATCAGCAGCGCGCCGCGGCAGGTCTGACGCGCGGAGACGCAGCGCGGGCCGAGGAGGTGCACCACGGCGATCATGCGGCTGCCGTCGATGAACACCGTCGCGTCGAAGAACCGCGCCGGCCGCAGTCCCATCACGCGGGCCGCCGCCAGCTGGTCGTCGGTGATCAGCTCGTCGACCTTCGCGGCGCGGGCGGCGCGCACGTCCGCCGCGGAATCCAGCGTGAACGGGATCACGTCGAGCCCGTTGCTGTGCGCGCGCCGCACGTAGTCGGCGCTCACGGGCCACTCGGGGGAGATGATGTCGTAGTCGTTGTCGAACGCGACCTGGAGATACGCCTCGTTGATCGCCTGGAGCGACAGCAGGCTGGTGGTCACGCCGGGGAGGCGCTGAGCGGCCACGTCGAGGTTCGCCGGGATGAAGCTCTGGACGATCAGCTGTCTGCGCGGTATCCGGCTCGCGAGCACCGCGTCGATCACCCTGTTCGCGTACCGGGGGGTCGAGTCGTAGTCCGGATCGCTCGGGACGTTCTTGATCTCGAGGTTAACGGTGGCACCCGCCCTGCGGGCGTAGTCGAGCAACGACTGGATCGTGACGATCGGCGCCGGCCTGGCTGCCGGCTTGGTCGGCAGCGGGCTGCCCGGGCTGCCGAGCACGTCCGTCCTGCACCCGGCGAGCTCCGCAAGCGTGAACGTGCGCACCTCGCCCGTGCAGTTCGTGGTGCGGCCGAGCGTGGCGTCGTGGATCGCGACCGGCACGCCGCCCTCCGTGAGCTTGGCGTCCACCTCGAGGACGAAGTCGTTCCGCGCGGCGTTCTTGTAGGCGGCGAGGCTCTCCTCGGGATACCTGGCCTTGCCGTTCACGACGGTGCCGCCGCGGTGGGCGTGGATCTGGGGTGTGGCGGCGGCCGCGACGCCCGCCGGCGCGAGCACGGCGAGGGCCACGAGAGCGACCAGGCGGCTCGGCACCGGCGGCACGATATCTTCCGGCCGTGACGTCGCTCGACCATCTCTGGCTGCACTTCACGGACATGGGGCGTTACGAGGCGGGCGAGGAGCTCCAGGTCATCGTCCGCGGCGACGGGTGCTACCTCGAGGACAGCGTGGGGCGCCGGTATCTCGACGCGCTCGCCGGGCTCTTCTGCGTGAACATCGGCTACGGCTTCGGCGAGGAGATGGGCGAGGCGGCCGCCGCGCAGATGCGCGAGCTGCCGTTCGCCATCAACTGGACGTTCGCCCATCCGCGCTCGCTCGAGCTGGCCGCCGAGGTCGCGGCGCTCGCCCCCGGCGACCTGAACCGCGTCTTCTTCGTGTCCGGCGGGTCCGAGGCCGTGGAGGCCGCTTGGAAGCTCGCGCGCCAGCATCACACGGCCCGCGGCGAGCGGCGCTGGAAGGCGATCGCGCGGCGGGTGGCGTACCACGGCACCACGATGGGCGCGCTCTCGATCAACGGCTGCACTGAGCTGCGGGCACCGTTCGAGCCGCTCGTCCCCGACGTGCTGCACGTGTCGAACACGAACCGCTACCACCGTCCGGCCGGCGAGACCGAGGAGCAGTTCACCGCCCTCCTGCTCGACGAGCTCGAGGGGACGATCCACCAGGCCGGCCCGGAGACCGTCGCGATGGTGATCATCGAGCCGGTGCAGAACGCGGGCGGCTCCTTCATGCCGCCGGCGGGCTACCTCCAGGGCGTGCGCGAGCTGTGCGACCGGTTCGGGATCCTGCTCTGCTTCGACGAGGTGATCACCGGCTTCGGCCGCGTGGGCCATTGGTTCGCGGCGGAGCGCTTCGGCGTCACGCCCGACATGATCACGTCCGCCAAGGGGCTCTCGTCGGCGTACGCGGCCATCGGGGCGCTGATCGCGAGCGAGCGAGTGATGGAGCCGTTCCTCTCGGAGGGGCGCATGTACACGCACGGGATGACGTTCGGCGGCCACCCGGTCATGTCCGCGATCGCGCTGAAGAACATCGAGATCATGAAGCGCGAGCGGATCGTCGAGCACGTGCGCGAGACCGAGGTGGACTTCCGCGCGGCGCTCGAGCCGCTGCTCGACCTCCCGATCGTGGGCGACCTGCGCGGCGCCGGGTTCTTCTACGCGCTCGAGCTGGTGAAGGACAGGGAGACGCGCGCTTCGTTCTCCGACGAGGAGTGCGACGAGCTGCTGCGCGGCTTCGTTTCGCCGCGGCTGTTCGAGGAGGGCCTCCTCTGCCGGGCCGACGACCGCGGCGACCCGGTCGTGCAGATCTCACCGCCGCTCGTGGCGGGACAGGAGGAGTTCGACAGGATCGCCGGCACGCTCGGCACGGTGCTCGAGGAGGCCGGCGAGCGCATGCGCGTGACAGCGTGAGCGCCAACGGCAGCACGCCCTTCGACGCCATCGTCGTCGGCGGCGGCCACAACGGGCTCACCTGCGCCGCGTACCTCGCGCGCGGCGGGCTGCGCGTCTGCGTGCTCGAGCGCCGGGAGGTGCTCGGCGGGGCCTGCGTGACCGAGGAGCTGTGGCCGGGGCAGCGCGTGTCGCGCGCCTCGTACGTCGTGTCGATGCTCCAGCCGAAGATCGTCTCCGACCTGCGGCTCCACGACTTCGGCTACGAGGCGGTGCCGCTCGACCCGAGCTACGCGACCTTCGGCCCGGACGGGCAGGCCCTGCTCTTCTACACCGACACCGCGCGCACGCAGGCCGAGCTGGCGCGCTACTCCAAGCGCGACGCCGAGGCGTACCCGGGCTACGAGGCCGTGCTCGCGCGGGCGGCGGGGTTCCTCCGCCCGCTGCTTCTTCGCCCGCCGCCGGCGCTCGGGTCCAAGCGGCCCGGCGACCTGCTCGGCCTGCTGCGGGAGGCCGGCCGCGCCGCGGGCCTCTCGCGCCGGGATGTGCACGAGCTGTTCCGCGTGATGACGATGTCCGTGGGCGACCTGCTCGACGACTGGTTCGAGACCGACGCGCTCAAGGGCGCGATCGCGTCCACCGGCGTGGTGGGCGTCTGGGCCGGCCCGCGCACTCCCGGCACCGCGTACAACCTCCTCCACCACGAGCTCGGCGAGCTGGACGGCGTTCCGGGCGCGTGGGGACACGTGAGGGGAGGCATGGGCGGGATCAGCCAGGCGCTGGCGCGGAGCGCCGAGTCGCACGGTGCGACGGTCCGCACTGGTGCGCCGGTGCGCTCGATCGATCTGCGCGACGGCCGCACCACGGGTGTGACGCTCGAGAGCGGCGAGGAGGTGTCGGCGCCGCTCGTGATCTCAGGCGCCCATCCGCGCACGACCGTGCTCGACCTGGTCGGCGAGCGGCACTTCCCGGACGAGGTCGGCGAGGACATGCACCGCTTTCGCAGCCGCGGCGGCTCGGTGAAGATCAACTGCGTGCTGTCGGAGCCACCGCGCTTCGCGGACGAGCGCCTGCTCCACACCGGCGTCGCGATCTGCCGCTCGATCGACGAGCTCGAGCGCGCGTGGCAGGACGCGGTGCGCGGCGAGCCCGCCGAGCGCCCCTACATCGAGCTGGAGGTGCCGAGCGCGGTCGACCCGTCGCTCACGGACGACGGCACCTTCGTAGTGACGATGTTCACCCAGTACGGGCCGCACTCGGAGGACGGCTGGCCCGACGGCGCGCGCGAGGCGTACGCGGAGCGCTGCTTCGACATCGTCTCGGAGCACGCCCCGAACTTCCGCGAGGCGCTGGTACACCACGAGGTGCTCGCGCCGCCCGACCTGGAGCGCATCTTCGGCCTGGCCGGGGGCTCGATCTTCCAGGGAGAGCAGGGGCTTGACCAGATGGCCTTCATGCGCCCCTCTCCCCTGCTGGCCCAGTACGCCACGCCGGTGGACGGGCTGTACCTGTGCGGCGCCGGCACGCACCCGGGCGGGGGCGTGATGGGCGCGTGCGGCCACAACGCGGCGCAGCGCGTCCTGAAGGACCGCCGGCGTCAGCGCTTCACGCGGAAGCTGGTGCGCGCGAGCAGCGCGTAGCCGTCGTCGAGGAACAGCCCCGCGACGTAGCGACCCGGCGCGAGCCGCCCGGTGTCCGCGGAGGTCATCGACAGCCGACCGGCCGGGAGCGCGCCGAGGTAGCTGAAGCCGTAGTAGCCGTACAGGTCGAGCGGCCGCGTGTCCCGGTAGATGCCGACCCAGTCGTACTTGTTCCCAGGCATGCCGCTCCAGCGCAGCCCGACCGGCTGGCCCGGCCGGTACACGCGCCGCGACGTGCGGATCCGCGGGCCCTCGTGGCGGCCGACCACCCAGAAGCGCGACGAGGCGAGCAGGCGCCCGTGGGTGAGCAGCCCGGCGCGGTAGGCGCCCGGCCGCAGCCCGGCCGTTCCGAAGTAGGCGGCGCGGTGGTCCGAGGTGTCGGCGATCGGCAGCGATGCGAGCGGCCGGCCGCCACCGGCCGGCAGGATGCCGATCCGCTTGGCGGTGCCGCGCGCCCCGATGTAGCGGAGCAGGACAGGGTCGCCGCGGCGGACGACGCGCGGCTCGGCGTGCGCGAGCGGAGGAGCGGCCGCCCCCGCCACCTCGAAGGTCGATGCCACCGAGCGGTGGTCGGATCCCCACGGCACGCCGATGTCCACATCCGGTCCGCCGGGCTCGCCGACCAGTCTGCTGGCAAGCGTGGTGGCCGGCCCCTTCACCGTCACCCAGTCGATCCGGTCGAGCGTCTCGCGGTCGCGGATCCGGGGCGGCGGCGTGCCGGCGGTCCAGCTCAGCCCCGGCCGCGCCACCGGGTCGGGATACGCCTCGCGGTAGGAGTCGCGGAACCCGGCGCGGGCGAGCGCGGCGGAGACGGGCCAGTTGAGCGGGTACTTCACCTGCGGCCGCACGGCCGCGACCGCGGGCGTCCAGTCGAGGTGCGACGGCGAGTTGAAGTCGCCTGTGAGGAACGTAGGCACGCCGCGGGCGGCCGGGCGGGACAGCGGCCGCAGGTACGGGCGGATCTCGGGGAGCCGGGTCTCGCGCTCCGTCTTCAGCACCTCCGCCGCCGACTTGCCGTCCCGGACCATCTCGGGCCCGTACGGAGTGGCCGGGAGATGGACGTTGCCTATCGCCACCACCCGGCCCGGCCCCACCGCCACGTAGGCGAACCGCACGCCGCCGCGCTCCACGGCGTAGATCGGGTAGTGCGAGATCAGGTGGAGCGTCTCGTCCGTGTAGGACATCCCGGCCACCTCGGCGATCCGCCTCAGGTTCCCCTCGGGCTCCTGGATGCCGACAATGTCGGCGTCCGCGGCCCTGATCGCGTTCCCGATCCGGTCGAACTCGACCTGGCCGCCGCCGTACCAGACGTTGAACGTCTGCACCGTGAGCGGCTGCGCGGCCGCGGGCGCCGCCAGCACCAGCAGCGCAAGCGCCGCGCCGAGTGCGGCGAGGCGCCTCACCGAAGCCCTTCTTCGGGATCAAAGCGCGGAGGCGCCTGTTTCGGCAGGCCGAGCGCCGGTGCCATCGCGTCCCAGATCTCACTCCGTGCGTCTGCCACGTCCATGTCTCCGAACAGAACCCGCACACCGTATCCGTCCGCCAGGGCGAGGATGCGGTCGGCCATCCGGTCGGGGTCCGCGTCGGACGCCAGTTCGCCCCGTTCGGCGCCGGCGGCGATCGCCTCCACGAACCAGTCGCGCATGCGCGCATAGAGGCGCGCCGCCGTCGGGCGCAGGTCCTCGTGGCGCACGGCCCGCAGCCACAGCTCGACCCACAGGATCCAGTCGCGCTCGAGCATGCCCGGGTAGGGCAGGCACTGGTCGATCATCGCCGCCAGGCGCCCGGCGCTGTCCAGGTTGTGGGCGTCGCCCTCGGGACCGAGGCGCACGTCACCCGCGAGCTCGTAGCTGTACTCGAGCGCCTGCTCGAGGAGCGCGTCGCGGGTCTCGAAGTGGTAGTGGACGAGCGACGTGGACACGCCTGCGTCCATCGCGATACGTGCGATGCGGACCTCGTCGATCCCGTCGCTCGCGATCCGCTCGACGGCCGCGGCCAGGATGCGCTCGCGCGCGCCGCGGTCGGTGGCCGTGGTCACTCCAGGTCCGCCCTGATCCGGTCGGCGAACCAGGCGATGGCGGCCTCGCGGTGGGACAACGGCCCGAGCTCGAGGTCGCGCGTCTCGAGGCCGGCCTGGACGTTCGCGACGAGGTCGGCGTCCTCGGCGCTCACGACCGTGTTGAGCCTGTCGTTCAGCCGCTGGGCGAGGCGGGTGCGGAACCCGGCGCGCGGGTGGCGGTACCCGAACGCCTCGTCGCGGGCGCGCAGCGGGCCATCGGGGTTGATGCGCCAGGTCACGACCTGGTCGGGATACAGGTCGATCGTCGTGTTCGGATAGATCATCGCGTAGCGCCAGACGCGCCGGTCGGCCTCGTCGAGGCCCGGCATCGGCGACACCATCCGCTGGTAGGCGCGTTCCAGCAGGTTCGACGAAGGCTTGTCACGGAAGGGCGCCTCGAACCACACCCAGCCATCGTGCACCTCGACGTCGTAGTGCTTGTAGTCGAGGAGCCGCATCAGGCCGGGGTGGGCGATCGGCACGTGGTAGCCCTCGTTGTAGTTGTCGATCACGATCTTCCAGTTCGACGGCTGCGTGTTGTGCCACTCGCCGCCCGGGCTGAGCCGCTCGATGCCGTAGCGCTCGAGCCGCTCCGGGAGCCCCGCCACCTGCTCGGCCAGCGGCGCCGCGTGGACATCGAGGTTCACGAAGATGAGCCCGCAGAGCATCTCGACCCGCGCCGGGAAGAGGCCCAGCGCCGACTTGTCGAGGCCGGCGATGGAGCGCCCCTCGGGCACGCCGATCAGCTCGCCGTCGGTGCGGTAGGTCCAGCCGTGGTAGCGGCAGCGGATCGCCTTGCCGCACTCGCCGGAGCCGCTCAGGAGGCGCGAGCCGCGGTGGCGGCAGACGTTGCGGAATGCGCGCAGCTCGCCCTGCTCGTCGCGCAGCACCAGAACAGGCTGGGAGCCGGCCGTCGAGGTGAGGTAGTCACCGGGGCTCGGCAGGCGGCTCACGTGGCCGACGAGCTGCCAGGTGCGGGCGAAGAGGCGCCGCTCCTCGAGTTCCGTGATCTCGGGGTCGCGATAGTGTCGCGGCTCGAGCTGGCGCCAGGTCTCCTGGGCGCGCGGATCGCGCAAAGCCGCTCTGGGAGTGGTCTCGACAGTGCTCATGGCGTCATCCTGACTTTGTGATCAGTCGCATGATACCATCGCCTCGTGCGTCCGCTTGGCGCCCGTCACGTGTGGCTCTCGATCACGCCGGAGCCGGAGAGCGAGCTGCCTCGCGCCATCGCGACGCTGCGGTCCGGAGGCTCTCCCCCGCCGGCGCTCGTCGAGCGCGAGACGGCCCGGGCGGAGGCGCTCGTCCTCCGCGGAAGCCGCCGTGCTTGGCGCCGGTACCTGGCCGAGGCGCTCGCGCTGGCCGGCTCGTCGGACGACCAAGCCGTACGCGACGCCCGCGAGCTCGTCGAGGACGTCGTCCACAACCACGACAACCTGGAGCTCGCCCTATGACAGTCACGCCCGCCGCCCCCGCCGCCGCTCAGACGGCGGCCGATCTCACGCCCGAGCAGCTCGACCTGCAGGAACGGGCGCGCAGGTTCGTCGAGGACGTGCTGATCCCGAACGAGGAGCTGGCCGAGCGCTCCGGCGGGCACATCCCCGACGAGCTGAAGGCGCGCATCAAGCGGGAGGCGATCGAGGCGCGCCTGTCGGGCGGCCTGCACGCGGTCGAGCACGGCGGGCAGGGCTGGTCGAAGGTGGAGTGGTTCCTCGTCGAGGAGCAGCTCGGCCGGTCGACGAACGCGCTCAGCTGGCACATGCCGGGCGCGTACAACGTGCTGGCGAGCGGCTCGCCCGAGCAGATCGAGCAGTACCTGAAGCCGGCGCTCCGGGGCGAGCTGCACGACGCGTACGCCGTGACCGAGGCGGAGGCGGGGTCGGACCCGTCCCGGATCGAGACGACCGCGACGAAGGCGGACGGCGGCTGGGTGATCGAGGGCGAGAAGTGGTTCGTGACCTACGGCGACGTCGCCGCCGTCTACATCGTGATGGCGAACGCGATCGTCGACGGGGGCAAGCCGCAGCCGACGCTGTTCCTGGTGGACCGCGGACTCGACGGGATCGAGGTCGTCGACGATCCGCCGTTCAGCCACACCTATCCGCATGGGCACCCGACGATTCGCTTCAGCGGCGTCCAGGTCGCCTACGACGCGGTCGTGGGCGGGATCGGCGGCGGCGACGACCTCCAGCGCTCGTGGTTCACCGAGGAGCGGATCGGGATCGCGGCGCGCGGGGTGGGCTCGATGTGGCGCCTGATCGAGGACGCGACCGCCTGGGCCATCGAGCGCGAGCAGGGCGGGTCGCGGATCATCGACTATCAGGGCGTGTCGTTCCCGCTGGCGGACTCGGCGGCCGACGCCGCTGCAGGCCGCCTCCTCACACTCGAGGTGGCGCGGCTCGCGGACGCGGGCGCCGACCCGAAGGTGGTGCACGCCAAAGCGTCGATGGCGAAGCTGTTCGTCAGCGAGGCGGCGAACCGGTGCGCCGACCGCTGTCTCCAGATCTTCGGTGGCCGCGGCTACATGCGCACGAATGTCGCTGAGCGGTTCTTCCGGGAGCTGCGCGTGGACCGCATCTGGGAGGGCACGAGCGAGATCCAGCGACTGATCATCGCCCGCGCCCTGGAGCGCCGCGGTGTGGAGCGGACGCTGCACTGATGAACCTCGGCCGGCTGCTGCGGCCGCGGAGCATCGCCGTCGTGGGGGCGAGCGAGCGGGACGACTCGTACGCGGGCGAGACGCTGCTCAACCTGCGCGGCGCCGGGTTCGCGGGGGCCGTGTGGGGCGTTCACCCGACGCGCCCGTCGGCGCACGGGTTCGAGTGCTTCCCGTCGCTGTCGGAGCTGCCGGATGTGCCGGACGCGGTGGTCGTCGGGATCCCGGCCGCCTCGGTTGCCGACGTGCTCGACGAGGCGGGCTCGCTCGGTTGCGGCGGGGCGGTCGTGTACGGCGCGGGCTTCGGCGAAGTGGCCCTCGGAGTGGAGCACGAGCGACGGCTGCGCGAGGTCGCGCTGCGGCACTCGCTGCCGGTGTGCGGACCGAACGGGAACGGGATCGTGGCTGTCGGCCCGGGCGCCGCCATGTGGGGCGACGCCCTGGCGCCACTCCAGGCTGGGCCCGTGGCGATGGTGTCGCAGAGCGGGAACGTCGCGGTGAACGCGCTGGCGGCGCGCCGAGCGCTGCGCTTCCACACCGTCGTGTCCTGCGGGAACGCGACGGTCGTGGATCCGGCCGAGTGGGTGCGCGCGCTCGCGCGCGACGACGACGTGCGCTCGATCGCGCTGTACCTGGAGGGCGACGGCGACGGGGCGCTCCTGTGCGAGGCGCTGGCCGAGTGCGCGGAGCGAGGCGTTGGCGTGGCGGTGTTGAAGGTCGGCGAGTCCAGCGCGGGAGCGGCGGCAGCGACCGCGCACACGGGCGCGCTGGCCGGCGACCAGCGCGTCTTCAGGGCACTCGTGGAGGAGGCCGGCGCCGCCTGGGCAGCCGACCTGCACGACCTGCTGGAGCTGGCGAAGTCGCTGGCGGTGCGCGGCGGCCCGGCACCCGTCGCCGGCGGCATCGCCATCCTGACCTGCTCGGGCGGAGACTCCGCGCTCGCCGCCGACGAGTGCGCGCGGCTCGGGCTGCGGCTGCCGCTGTTCGCCTCTGAGACCGCCGCGCGGCTGCGCGACCTGCTGCCGGATGCCGCGACGGTGGGCAACCCGCTCGACTACACCGCGCTGATCTGGGGGGACGCGGAGCGCCTCCGCGACATCATCGTCACCGTCGGCGAGGACCCGTCCATCGACCGGGTGCTCGTGTTCTACGACCAGGCCGCCGACTCCGGCCGCGGCGGCTCCTGGGCGGAGGTGCGCAGGGGGATCGCGCTGGGAGCCGTGACATCGGCGGCACCGGTGATGGTCTCCTCGACGCTGCCCGAGCTGCTGGACGAGCGGTCCGCGCTCGAATTCATCGACGCCGGCGTCCCCGCGGTGGCCGGCCTGCGAACCGGCCTCGCCTGCGCGGCTGCCCTCGACCGGCCGCGGGCGGACCCGGCCCGCCTCCGCTCGATCGCGGTGACCGCCCGGAGCGCGCACGCCTCCTCGCCGGGCGCGCCGTCGCCCAATGGGCGGCGCTGGCTGGCGGAGCACGAGGCCAAGGAGCTCCTGCGGTCGGCCGGCCTTCCGGCAGTCGAGGGGCGGCTCATCGATGGGGAGGACGACGCGGTTGTGGCGCTCTCGGAGCTCGGAGGTCACGTTGCGGTGAAGCTCAGCGCGCCGTCCGTGCAGCACAAGGCCGACATCGGCGCGCTGGAGCTCGGCGTCTCCACCGAGGAGGCCGTCCGAGCGGCGCATCGCCGGCTGGCCGCGCTCGGCGCCGAGCGGGGCTGCATCCTCGTCGAGCGGATGGCGGCTCCCGGTGTCGAGCTGCTCGTCTCCGCGCGGGCGGACGCCGTCGTGCCGTGCATCGTGGTCGCGATCGGCGGCGCGTGGACCGAGCTGCTCGACGACGCCGCGATCGTTCCGCTCCCCACCACGTCCGCGCGCGTCGAGGCGGCGATCCGCTCCCTCCGCGGCGCGCCGCTCCTCACCGGTGGACGTGGCCGGCCGCCCCTCGACGTGGCCGCGGCGGCCCGGCTGGCGGCCGCCGCCGGCGAGCTGCTGGTCGCGAATGGCCTCGAGCTGCTCGAGCTCAATCCCGTGCTGGTCCACGAGCGGGGCGCCACGGCGGTCGATGCCGTGGCCGCGCTGCCCGCGGCCGACTCCGCCGCGATCCCGCCCGCCCGCGCGTGAGGGCCGTCGTCGTCGGCGCCGGGCTCGCCGGCCTCGTCGCGGCGGACGAGCTGGCTCGCGCGGGCACGGACGTCGTGGTGCTGGAGGCGCGGCCGCGCGTCGGCGGGCGCGTGTGGTCGCAGACGCTTCCGAGCGGCGCGGTCGTCGAGATGGGCGCGGAGTACGTCCTGCCCGGCAACACCGCGGTCCTCGATCTGGCCGACCGCCTCGGGCTCGGCCTGTGGGACAA
The DNA here is from genome assembly GCA_040509835.1 of Thermoleophilaceae bacterium. Classification (GTDB taxonomy): domain Bacteria; phylum Actinomycetota; class Thermoleophilia; order Solirubrobacterales; family Thermoleophilaceae; genus JACVRW01. The sequence goes on along the minus strand of JBEVKE010000056.1, from coordinate 533 downwards.
GGGGATGCGCTACGGGCGGCGCGACCCGCGGGGCAGCATCGGCACCACGCACGAGGACCTCGCCGCCGCGATGGAGACGGCGGAGCGCGAGCTCGCGGCGCGCGGCAGCGAGGTGGGCAGCGCCGAGGACTTCCTCGATTCGCTCGACATCCCGGCCGGCGCCCGCGAGGCGATCCTCGCGCGCGTGGAGATCTCGTGTGCGAGCACCGCCGACCGTGTGGCCGCCGCCGGCCTGGTCGGCGTCGCGCACATCGACGACGAGCCGTCGCCCAGCATTGCAGGCGGGAACCAGCGATTGGCGCTGGAGCTCGCGAACGAACTAGGCGAGGCCGTCCACCTCGACGACCCCGTCGCGTCGATCCGGTGGGGCGATGCCGGCGTCCGAGTCACGTCGAGGTCAGGTGAGGTCGAGGCGGACCTGTGCGTGATCGCCGTGCCCGCGAGCGTGCTTTCGCTGATCTCCTTCGAGCCCGCCCTGCCGGAGCCGTTGTGCCAGGCGTTCGGCCGAGTGGACTACGGGCATGCGGCCAAGC
>JBEVKE010000055.1:0-12121 GCA_040509835.1 Thermoleophilaceae bacterium | reverse complement strand
CTGCGCGTGGGCGTGAAGGGCGGCGGTTGCTCCGGCTTCCAGTACGCGCTCGCGCTCGACGAGAAGCGCGACGACGATCACGTCTTCGAGGCCTCCGGCATCCGGGTGCTCGTGGACCCGGCGAGCATCCAGTACGTGGACGGCTCGACCGTCGACTTCACCGAGAGCTTCCAGGGCTCCGGGTTCGAGGTGTCGAACCCCAACGTCGTCGCCTCGTGCGGCTGCGGCTCCTCCTTCCGCGTGGCGGAGGAAGAGCCGAGCTGCGGCGCGACGGTCTGAGCGCCGCCCGCGACCTCGACTGGGACGGCTGCGTCAACGCCCGCGACCTGGGCGGCCTGCCAACGGTCCGCGGTGGCGTCACGCGCCGCGCCGCGCTGATCCGGTCCGAGGCGGTCGACCGCCTGAGCCCCCCCGGCTGGCGTGCGCTCCGCGAATACGGCGTCCGGACGGTCATCGACCTCCGCGAGGCCGACGAGCGTGGAGAGCCGGGCGACGGCGTGGAAACGATCCACATCCCGCTCGACCGGATCGCGGACGACCCGGAGTTCTGGGACGACTGGATGCACGGGCCTCAGTTCGGCACGCCGCTCTACTACGGCCCGTTCCTGGAGCACTTCCCGGAGCGGATCGAGCAGGTGCTGGACGCCATCGAGCGGGCGCCTCCTGGCGGAGTGCTCTTTCACTGCGTCGGTGGCCGTGACCGAACCGGCATGGTGGCGATCGCGGTGCTCGCGGCCGTGGGGGTGGTCCCGGACGCGATCGCCGACGACTACGCCCGCGGCGCCGAGCGAGCGCATACCCACGACCCCGAGCTCGAGCAGCTCCTCGGCGAGCGCGGCACCTCCTCGCGCGAGCTCGTGATGGAGCTCGCAGCCGGGCTCGACCACGACCGGCCGGCGCTACGCCGCCGGCTTGTTGTCGAGTGAGCTCCAGAGGTAGAGGCAGGCGAGCGTGCGGTGGGGGCGCCAGGGCTTCGCGATCTTCTCCATCCGCTTGGCGTCCGGGATCTTTCGCAGCCGGTACTGGGTCTTGACCGCGTTGCGGATTCCCTGGTCGCCCACGGGCAGGACGTCCGGGCGGCCCAGGTGGAACATCAGGAACATGTGGGCGCTCCACTCGCCGATGCCCTTGACCGCAGTGAGCTGCTCGATCACCTCTTCGTCCGGCAGTTCGTCCAGGCGGTCCAGCTCGAGCTCGCCGGTCTGGACGTGGTCCGCGAGGTCGCGCAGGTAGTTGATCTTGGGCCGCGACAGCCCGGCGGCGCGGATGGCGTCGGGATCGGCGGCCAGCAGCTGCTTCGGGGTGGGCGGGTGGCCCCCGAACAGCTCCAGCATCCGGCCATAGATGGTGCGCGCGGCCTTCGTCGAGAGCTGCTGCCCGACGATCGAGCGCAGCAGGGCGCCGTAGGCGTCGCCGGAGCGCTCGGCCCTCAGGTCGCGCCGGACGACGTCGCCGTGCTCCTCGATCAGGCGGGCCATCACGGGATCGGAGGCGGCCAGCTGCGCCACCACCTTCGGGGTGGCGCGCACGGTGCGAGTGCGGGAGCCGGCGCTCGGACGAGCCATGGCCCAGCAGCCTACGCGGAGCGCCTCGGCACCCGCGCTCTTGCCGCCCATGCGTCCATGCCGAGCCGGCTGTAGGTCGCGCGCGCCTCGTCGAGCAGCTCGCGCGCACGCTCCGCGTCTCCTGCTCCGCTGCGAGCGAGCAGCATGGTGGCCAGGTCATGTTGCGCGTGGGCGCGCCAGGGAGGCGCCCGCATCGCCTCCTCGGTGTCGATCGCAACGGCGAAGTGGCGCTCGGCAGCGTCGTAGCTGCCCATCGTCGTAGCCAGCACTCCGAGTGAACTGGCGACGGCTCCGAAGACGGACTCCACCGGTGCGTGAGCGTAGAGACGCTCGAACGGGAGGAGGAGCGAGTACAGCCGCTCCGCCGCATCACGGTCCTCGAGCAATGCGCAGGGCGCCGACAGCATGGACATGGTGAAGAGCCACTCCGCGTCCCTGTGCTCGTGGGCGAGGTCGCGCGCGAGCAGGGCGTCGAGCGTCGCGCGGGCCTCGCGTTCGCGGCCCAACTCCCCGTACAGGTGCGCCAGGGCGCTCGGAAAGCGCGGCAGGGACGGGAACTCGTGCACGGAGCGCCGGATCAGCTCCTCGATCTCGTCGAGGCGACCCTGGGCCCGGCGAAGCGTGAACAGGGCCAGGCGGTGCGACACGGCCGCGCTCCATCGCTCGGATCGCTGGCCCATCGTGAACGTGTCGGCGATCAGCTGCTCCGCGTCGCCGAATCGCCCCTCCATAAGGGCGACCATCGCCCGCGTGGTCCCCACGTCCCAGTACTGGGGAGGCTGGCGAAGAGCGTCAGCGAGCTCGCCCAGCACCTCGACATGGACGTCCACGGCGGCGCGGTCGGTGAGCGCCCAGACGGCGTGGAGGCGATGGTCGTGCCCCGCGAAGACCTTCTCCTTGTCGCCGATCTGCTGACCGAGCGAGATCAGCTCGTCCCCGACCGCGATGCCGTCGCCGCGCAGGTGCTCCTCCGGACCTTCGGTAGCGATCCAGGAGCCCTCGACCGCCGCGGCCAGCGTCGCGGGGTCGCCGCTGCGCCGCGCGATGCGCAGTGCCTCGTCGCCAAGGGCGATCCGCCGCTCGCGCAACGGCTCGTCGCGCGCGGCCGTGGCAAGCCGGGCGAGCACCCTCACCCGGAGGCCGCTGTCGTCTTCGCCGATGGCCGTCAGGGCGCGCTCGAGCAGCGGGACCATCGCGGGATCGGCCATGGAGCGCGCCCATGCGAACCTGCCGCCGTATCCGATCGCGGCGCGCGCGAGCTGCTCCGCGAGGCCGGTGCGCTCAGCCAGGTCCGCGGCCTGCCGGAAGGCAGCCTTCGAAGCGGGCGTGTCGCCTGCCCGACCTTGAGCGTCGCCGAGCGCGATCAGCAGGTCGCACCGCTCGCTCTGGTCGTCCACGAGCGTCAGGGCGATCTCGAAGTGGCGAGCTGCCTCCTCGAACGCCAGTTGGGCTGCGGCCCGCTCTCCGGCAAGGCGGGCGTACCGCACCGCCATGTCCCTGACGCCCAGCGGGGCGGCGGCCACGAAGTGCCGGGCCAGCTCGGCGAGGTGGGGCGCCGGATCCGACGCATAGGTGCGCTCGAGCGCGTCGCCGGCCTCCCTGTGGAGCTGCATGCGCCGGGCCGCGGTCAGTCCGTCATAAAGGGTGTCGCGAATGAGGACGTGGCTGAAGCGGACGCGTCCGGGAGCGCCCGGCACATCGTCGAGCACCCGCTCGGCCATCGCTTCGTTCAGCACGTCCATCAACTCGGTCGGCGACAGCTCGCTCAGCTCGGCGAGCGCCTCCAGCCCGAACTCGCGGCCCATAACCGATGCCGTAACGAGCATCGCCCCGCAGCGCTCCGACAGCCGCGCAACGCGTCGGCCGATGACGGCGCGCACGCCGGGCGGGATGCTCAGCTGCGCGCCGGCGCCCTCGACGCCACCCTCCGCGGCCAGCAGCTGAACCGTCTCCGAGACGAAAAGCGCATTCCCCTCAGTCTCGGCGTGGATCGCATCGGCCACTCCCGGCCCGGGCGGCGTGCCGGTCGAAAGCGCTACGTACTCGGCCACGTCGGCGGCGCCCAGCCCGCCGAGCGCCAGCTGGCTGGTGTGGGGCTCCCGCACCAGCTCGGCCAGCGCCGAGGTGAGCGGGTCGCGGGGCGTCGGGTCGACATCGCGATACGCGCCCACGATGAGGAGGCTGCTGTCCTCCAGCCCGCGGGCGACAAACTGCAGCAGGAGGAGCGACGGCTCGTCGGCGGCATGCAGGTCGTCGAGCACGACGACCAGCGGGCGGTCCTCCGCAGCGCTTCGGAGGAACCAGCGGACGGCCTCGAACAATCGAAAGCGCGCGCCCGCCTCCGTCAGGGGAGGTGGCTCGCCGAGCTCGGGGAAGAGCTCGCGTACCTCGGGCAGGAGCTGGGCCAGGAGCGGGGCGCCGGGTCCGAGCTGAATCCGCAGGGCGTCCGGGTTTGTATCGCGCAGATGCACCCGGAGGGCCTGGATCCAGGGCCAGAACGCCGGGGCGCCGCCCGCCTCCCACGAGCGCCCAACCAGGATCTCCGCCCCGCGCGAGCGCGCCTCCTCCATCAGAGCGTCGGCGAGACGGCTCTTTCCGATACCCGGCTCGCCGGACACGAGCACCAGGCGTCCGCGGCCGGCGAGCGCGCCCGCGAGGCCTGCGACCAGCTCGGCGAGTTCGCGGTCGCGGCCGACGAACGTGTGCCTCGAGGAGGCGGGCGCGACCTCACGCTCCTCCGGCGCCGGGACGGCCTCGAGCTGCAGCGACACGTCCTGGGCGAGGATCGCGCGCTCGAGCTCCCGGAGCCGTTCGCCCGGCTCGATGCCGAGCTCCTCCACGAGGGCGGCGCGGGCGTCCTGGTAGGCCTGAAGCGCCTCGGCCTGGCGGTCCGAGCGGTACAGGGCGAGCATCAGCTGGGCGCGTAGACCCTCCCGGTACGGATGCTGTCCGATCAGCGCGTCGAGCCGCTCGACCACCTCGGCGTGGCGGCCGAGCGCGAGCTTGGCATCGATCAGCTGCTCGAGCGCGGCGATCCGGAGGTCATCCAGGCGTGCCACCTCAGACTGAGCGAACGGCTCGAACGCAAGCTCCGCGAGCGCCTCGCCGCGCCACAGCGCCAGCGCCTCCTCGAACCTGGTCACGGCCTGCCCGGCCCGTCCCGCCTCCAGCTCCGCGCGGCCCTCGGCGACGAGCCGCTCGAAGCGGTTCGCGTCTAGGGCCTCCGGGTCGAGCGTCAGCTCGTAGCCACCCTCACGGGTCACGATCGGCCCCGGTGAACCGCTCGCGCCGTCGCTCGTCAGCGTCTTGCGCAGCCGGGACACGTGCATCTGCAGCGTCTTGGCCGCGCCACCCGGAGGATGCTCGCCCCAGAGCTCGTCTATCAGCCGGTCGCTGGTGACGGTCTCGTTGGCATGGAGCAGGAGCAGCGCGAGCAGCGCCCGCGCCTTGCTCCCCGCAAGCGCGAGCCGGCGGCCATCTTCGAGAACCTCGAGCGGGCCGAGGATGCGGAAGTCCATGACGGTATGGGACGAGCGAGTCCGACGCGAGAATACCTCCGCTGTTACCGCCGCGTGACCGAGTCGATACCGACCCGGCGCATGCTGCCTGCGATCTCGGTTCCCAGCACCAGGAGGCAGACATGAGCCACACACTTTCGACTCAGCACCCGGCGGTCGTGCTTCGCTCCCGCTACCAGCAGCTGCGCGCGCTCCTCGCCGTCGCGATGATCGCCGTGGTGGGACTGACGGTGGCTGTCGTCGTCCTCGCAACCAGCGACAGCGGCGTGCAGAGCGCGACCTCTGCGGACAGGATCGGCGTGGCCCCCGCGCTTCGGACCGACGGCGGGCCGGAGGAGAGCGCGGTGGCGAACACCCTTGGGGCGCAGGTGGCGGGCGGCCATCCCGACGAGAGCGCGGTGGCACACGCGATCGCGGGCCACTAGTAGCCGGCTCCCGAACGCTCCAACCCGGAAAGGCCCGCGTGACCCCCGCGGGCCTTTCGTCTCAGGCGGCCGCCCGGGTGTGGAAGGGCTCCTCGAGGGCGCCGAGCTCCGTCGAGGGCGCGTCGCCGAACAGCCACTCCCGTGCGATCCGGTGCCAGTTCGCCGTGGCCCCGAGCTGACCCAGCACGCCCAGCGTGAGCGCCTCCATCCGGCGCGCCAGCATCGCCTGGGGCGGCATCGTCTCGCGGCGCATCAGCTGCCAGTGGCGCGAGCGCGGGTCGCCGAAGTCGATCAGGGTCTGCGCCACCAGGTCGCGCGTGATCGTCACCTCGCGGTCCTCGCCGTACCAGGCCGTCACGTCGTGGAAGTGGTCGAAGACGGCCTCGGGGGTCACCTGCTCGTCGGCCGGGTCGAAGAAACCCATCCCCGCCAGCCGGCGGTGCAGCTCCGCTGCGTCTCCGTCCATCATCGCTCGCAGGGCGCCCACCTCGGCCTCGAGGTCGTCGCGGGACACCCGCTTTGTCATGCCGAAGTCGATGAACGCCACCCGGCCGTCCGGCATCAGCCGGTAGTTGCCGGGGTGGGGGTCGCCCGAGAAGTGGCCGTTCCGGTACAGCGACCCGAAGAAGAAGCGGAAGATGATCTCGCCGAAGCGGTCGCGGGTGGCTCTGTCCCGCTCCTTCACCTCCTCGAACCCGATGCCGTCGACCCACTCGCTCACGAGCACGTGCTCGCTCGACAGCTCGGTGATCACGGACGGCACGTAGATGAACGGGTGCCCCCGCCAGGTGCGCGCAAACGCCCGGTGCTGCTGCGCCTCGTGCTCGTAGTCCAGCTCGTCGGTGAGCCGCTCGCGGATCTCGGCGGTCATCGCCTTGGCGTCCATGCCGGGCGCGACTCGCTTCGCCACGCGCATGATCAGCCCGAGGTTCTGGAGGTCGGCCCGGACCGCCTTCGCGACGCCCGGGTACTGCACCTTCACGGCCACGTCGCGGCCGTCCTTCAGCCGTGCGCGGTAGACCTGCCCGATCGAGGCCGCGGCGACCGCCTCCTCGCCGAAGTCGTCGAACACGTCGCCCAGCCGCTCGCCCAGGTCGTCCTCCATCACCTTCCGCATGCGGTCGAACGGCACGCGCGGGGCGGCGTCGCGCAGCTCGGCGAGCTTCGCCTGGACGCGCTCCTGGAACTCGGGCGGGAAGGCGCCGGTGTCGATGAACGAGGCCACCTGGCCGACCTTCATGGCGGCGCCCTTCATCTGGCCCAGCACGTCGAAGATCTGCTCGGCCGCCTCCATCTGCCGGCGTCCCGCGGCGGCGTGCCGGGCGTCCTCACCACGGGTGAGGTTGGCAGCCTTGGTGGCGTAGCCGCGCGCCGCCTGGCCGCCCGCGAGCCGCCCGACCTTGGCAGCTCGCCTCACCCTGCCGGTGGGGAGATCCTTTGCCATTCAGAGCAGGGTACGCATAGTCTGGCGCCGTCCATGCGACTCGTGACCTTCGAAGCTCACGGCCATCCGCGCTCCGCCCTGCTGCGCGAGGGGCGCGTCTATGACATCTGGGGAGACGCCTCGCGTGGTGCCCGCACGACCGACCGCACGATGGAGGCGATCCTCGAAGGCGGCCTGCTCGACGAGATCGAGCCTCTGGAGGGCGACGACGGCGTGCCGGTGGAGGGCCTCCAGCTGCTGCCGCCGCTCACACGCCCCGGGAAGATCATCTGCATCGGCCTGAACTACCGCGCACACGCGGAGGAGCAGGGCAAGGAGCCGCCCGAGACTCCCACGTTCTTCGCCAAGTTCCGCAACGCGCTGGCGGCACCCGGCGCGACCGTCCCGCTCCCGCCGTGGAGCAGCCGCGTGGACTACGAGGCCGAGGTGGCGTTCGTGGTCAAGGACCGCTGCAAGGACGTGGCGGAAGGCGAGGCGATGGAGCACGTGGCCGGCTACACGCTGCTGAACGACCTGTCCGCGCGCGACTACCAGTTCAAGACGCCGCAGTGGATGCCCGGCAAGACGTTCGACGGCGCCGCGCCGTGCGGCCCGGCGCTGGTCACGCCCGACGAGGCCGGCCCACACGACGCGATCGAGATCGAGCTCACCCTGAACGGCGAGCTGATGCAGAGCGGCTCGACCGCCGACCTCGTCCACTCCGTGCCGGCACTCGTGGCGTACCTGTCGCAGCTGATGATGCTGGAGCCGGGCGACATCGTCTCGACCGGCACGCCCGCCGGGGTGGGCAGCCTGCGCGATCCGAGGGTGTGGCTGAAGGCCGGCGACGAGGTCGTGATCAGCTCACCGCAGCTCGGCGTGCTCGAGACGCGCCTAGGGGCCTAACCCCTACACCTCGATCTCGACGTCGCGGCCGAGCGCCTCGGCCAGCAGGTCGGCGTTCCGGCGCGCGGCCCAGATCGGGACGGTGGCGTCGCGGTCTGGATCGGCCTGCGGCGCGAGCGAGACGGCGCCGCCGTTCGCCGAGATGCGCACGTCCGTGATCGCGCGGTCGCGGCTCCGCTCGAGCTGCTCGGCCAGCCGGATCACGCCGCACAGGAGGCGGAGCCGGTGGTCGTCGCCGGACTCCGCGAGGTCGCCGAGGTCGGACGCGTCCGGCTCCCCCTTGCGGTGGTAGCGCGCGATCAGCCCGATCAGCACCAATTCGCGCGGGTTGAAGCCGGGCAGGCCGGCGTTCAGGGTCAGGTAGTAGGAGTGGCGGTGGTGGTCGTCGTAGTCCACGGCCACGCCGATGTCGTGGAGGATGCAGGCGGCCCAGAGCAGCTCGCGCTCCTCTGCGCCGTACTCGTGCAGCCCCGCCGCCGCCAGGCCGTCGTACATCGCCGCCGACAGCTCCCACACGTGCTCCGCGTGCTCGTCGTCGTGCCCGAAGCGGTGCGCGAGGTTGTGCACCGACTCGCTGCGCACGTTGTCGAACATCCCGTCCTCGCCGAGCAGTCGCTCGAAGAACGCGCCCTCGCGCAGGCCGGCCTCGGTGACCTCGATCTCGTCGAAGCCGCCCTCGTCGAGCGCCGTGGCGAGCACGAGCGCGCCGCCGAGGATCACGTCGGCGCGGTCGTACTTGATGCCCTTGACCTGGTCGCGCTTGGAGGCCGGCCGCGCTGCCAGCTCGTCGATCAGCTCCTCGAGCGCGTCGCGCGTGAGCATGAAGCCCTGGACGTCGATATCGGGGATGTCCCGTCGCTTCATGGCCGCGGCCGCGAGGTTGCGGATCGTTCCGCCGATCCCCACGATGCGGCCGCCGCCGCTCCACCAGTCGAGCTCGTCGAGCTTGGCGGCCGCGTGTGCGCGGAGCGCCTTGATCTGCTTCGCCCCGGCCTTCTCGTCGGGGAGGAAGCGCTCGCTCACGCGCACGGCACCGAGTCGGAGCGAGTCCGAGTCGGCCAGAGTCCGGCCCTCGATCCGGAGCGTCTGGATGCTGCCGCCGCCTATGTCGATCCCGAAGCCTTCCTCGATCGTGGTCGAGTTGGCGATCGCGAGCCAGCCGTAGCGGGCCTCCTCCTCACCGGAGATCACGCGCGCGTGGAGGCCCGTTGTGCGCTCGATGTCGGCGAGCAGCTCCTCGCCGTTCGCGGCGTCGCGGATGGCGCTGGTGGCCAGCGCCTCGATCTGGTCGACGCCCGTGGCGCGGCAGAACGCGGAGTAGACGGCCGCGGTGTGCAGCGCGAGCTCCACGCGGTCCGGTCGGAGGACGCCTCCGTCGCCGTTCTCGGAGTCCGCCCCCATCCCGGCGCCGATGCGGACGGCCTCGCGGATCTCGTCTACGAGGCTCCACCACGGCGTGCCGGGCTCGTAGCCGAACACCACCAGGCGCCACGAATTCGAGCCCATATCGATGACGGCGACCCGCTCCACAGGCGGGAATCATGCCCGCAACTCTCAATTTCCGGGCCGCGCTGCCGATGCTGGATCAGATGAACGCGATTGCACAGGTCTCCGCTGCTCCGTCCACGGGTCCCAAGCTCGACAACCGCCGTGTGCTGGCCGGCGTTGTGGACCTGCTCATCGTCACGGCCGGCGCGCTGGTCGTGCTGTACGCCGGCGACTCGCTCACCGGAGGCCGCCAGGGCGCGCTGGTCGCGGTGATCCTGGGCTGGGCGCTCTACTACTACTTCGCCCTCGAGTCGGGGGCCGGCCAGACGGTCGGGAAGAAGCTGATGAACCTTCGCGTGGTGCGCGCCGACGGCCATCCGGCCGGGATGCGCGAGATCGCGGTGCGCACGATCCTGCGCGTGATCGACGGCATCGGCGTGTACATCGTGGGGCTGATCGTGATGCTGGTGACGGGCGATCGGCGCCAGCGGCTCGGCGACCTCGCGGGCGGCACGATCGTGGTCGACGCGTCCGGTTCGGCGACCGCCGTGGCGGAGCCCGCCGCGCCGGCTGCCGAGGCCGAGGCGGATGACGTCGCCGAGGCCGGCGAGCTCTCCAGCGAGGAGCCGGTCGCCACGGCGCCCGACCCCACCCGGACGATCACGCTGCCCTCACGCCCGACACCGCCCGAGACCCTGTCCGACCTGGTGGAGCCCGAACTTGTCGAGGCCGAGCCGGTCGTTGAGAGCGAGCCGGAGCCCGACGTTCTCGAGGCCGAGCCGCTCGTTGAGACGGAGCCGGAGGCCGAGCCCTTCGAGGTGAAGCCGTTCGAGGTGGAGCCCTACGACGCCGAGCCGATCGAGCTCGAGTCCGTGGTTCCCGTGGAGCCGGTGGTCGAGGCCGAGGAGCCGGTGGTCGAGGTCGATGAGGCCCCGGAGCCGGCCGAGGAGGCGCTTCCCCCGGCCATGTCGCCCTCACTCGAGGGGCTCGCGGCCGATGTGGCCGCCGCCCATGACTCGGGTCAGGACGACGAGGCCGACGAGGATGAGCCGGTCAGCGTGAAGTCGGTCGAGACCGTCTCCGCCATGGACCTCATCATGGGCGCCGCCGAGGAAAACGCCGAAAAGTCCGAAGAGGACGAGGGCCCCGTCTCCGCCTAGATCGCCGTCATGCGATGCCTAGACTCGGGCTCGCATGGCAATCGGCACGAATGAGCAGCCCCTGCGGGTGGCGATAGTCGGCTCGGGGCCGGCCGGGTTCTACGCGGCCGGACACCTCCTGAAGTCCAAGTCGCACCCCGACCTGAACGTGCAGGTCGACATGTTCGACCGGCTGCCCACGCCGTGGGGCCTCGTCCGCGCCGGCGTCGCCCCTGACCACCCGAACATCAAGGCCGTCAGCCGCGTCTACGAGAAGACCGCCGAGCACCCCGAGTTCCGCTTCTACGGCAACGTCCAGCTCGGCCGCGACCTCTCCCACGAGGACCTGACCTCGCGCTATCACGCGGTCGTCTACGCGGTCGGCGCGCAGACCGACCGCCGCATGGGCATTCCGGGCGAGGACCTGCCCGGCAGCTGGGCCGCCACCGAGTTCGTGGCCTGGTACAACGGCCATCCCGACTACCGCGACCTGGAGTTCGACCTGAGCGCGGAGCGTGCGATCGTGGTGGGGAACGGGAACGTGGCCACCGACGTCGCCCGGATGCTCGCGCTCACGCGTGAGGAGCTCGCCCGGACCGACGTGGCCGACCACGCGCTCGAAGTGCTTGCGGATTCGAACGTGCGGGAGATCGTCGTGCTCGGCCGCCGCGGGCCCGCGCAGACATCCTTCACCAACCCGGAGCTGCTGGAGCTGGGGGAGATGACCGACGCCGACGTGTTCGTCGACCCTGGCGACGTGGAGCTCGACCCGCTCTCCAAGGCCTTCATCGAGAGCGAGGCCGCGCGTGCCACCCAGAAGAAGAACGTGGACATCCTGTCCGCCTACGCCACCCGCGAGCCGCTCGGCAAGCGCCGCCGGATCGTGCTTCGGTTCCTCGTCTCGCCGGTCGAGATCCTGGGCACCGACCGCGTCGAGGGCATCCGAATCGTCCACAACGAGCTGGCGGAGGGCGACGACGGCGCGCTGCGCGCCCGGCCCACGGACACCGCCGAGGAGCTCGACTGCGGGCTCGTCTTCCGCTCGATCGGCTACCGGGGCACGCGCATCGACGGCGTCCCCTTCGACGAGCAGAGCTGCACCATCCCGAACGAGCGTGGGCGGATCGACGGCTGCTCCGGCGAGTACGCCGTCGGCTGGATCAAGCGCGGTCCCACCGGCATCATCGGCACGAACAAGCGCGACGCTCAGGAGACCGTCGACACGCTGCTCGAGGACCTCGACGCGGCCCGGCTGCCCACACCCGCCGATCCCGACCGCGACTCAATCGAGGCGCTCATCGCCGAGCGCCAGCCCGACGCGGTCAGCTACGCCGGCTGGCAGGCGGTCGACAGGGTGGAGCGCGACGCGGGCGAGCCGCACGGCCGGCCGCGCGTGAAGCTGTGCTCGTTCGAGGAGCTGCTCGAGGCGGCGAAGGACGCTACGCCGGCGCCCTGACCGCCTCGCCATCGAGCGCGTCCAGAGCGCGCTCGACCGGAAGTCGCAGACAGGTGAAGATCGGCGTTTCGGACTCGGTGTAGGCGCTCGACTCGGTCGCGCGCAGCTCCTGCACCAGGTCGAGGAACTCCGCCGGGTCGTCGGCGTCGAAGGCCACGACGAACTCCTGGTCGTCGAGCCCGAACGAGTACGCGGTGTTCG
>JBEVKE010000054.1:0-32518 GCA_040509835.1 Thermoleophilaceae bacterium | reverse complement strand
GCGCCTCGCCGGGGACGAAGCTGCCGAGCAGGCAGATCAGCGCGGCAGCCGCCGAGAACAGCGCGGCGGTATGGGTCATCATCGCCCGCGTGGCGGGCGCTGCGACACCATTTCTCGACGCGTTCCGCCAGCGCAGCCGCTCGCGGAGGGGCGGATCCATGCTCCTCCTCTGGCCTATTGCGAGTCCTTCCAAGCCTGGCGCCACCCTACGGCCCGTACGACTTTCCCGCCAGAATGCGGGGGGTGTGGATTCAGCGACAGATAGAGCTCCGCGCGCGACCGCGCGGGTTCCACCTCGTAACCTCCGAAATTGTTGACGCGGTCCCCGAGCTCGAGTCGATCTCGACCGGCATCGCGATCGTGTTCATGCAGCACACCTCGGCGTCGCTGACGATCAACGAGAACGCCTCGCCCGACGTGCGCCGCGATTTCGCCAAGTGGTTCGACCGGGCGGTGCCGGACGGCGCCGAGTACTTCGCCCACACGCTCGAGGGCCCCGACGACATGCCCGCGCACATCAAAGCGTCGCTCACGGGAGCGTCGCTGGCGATCCCCGTCTCGAACGGATCGCTGGCGCTGGGCAACTGGCAGGGCATCTACCTGGCTGAACACCGCGACAGCGGCGGCCCCCGCCGGGTGATCTTCACGGCTGTCGGCGACAGCCCCGGCTAGTCGAAGAAGGCAGGCGTTGCGTCCAGGAGAACCGGTCGCCCCGGACCGACGTCCATGAGCACGTCAACCTTGCTGCCCACCACGTTGGACTTCAGGCGGTACCCGCTCGCCTCCCGCGCCTCGGCGTCGTCCTTGAACGACCTGACTCCGACGAGACTCCGACCACAGGAGCGACAGGCGTAGATGGTCACGCCCCCAGTCTCGGAGACGTCCATTGCAGGCAGCCGCTGGGTGGTGTCGCACTCGTCGCAGGTCAGCCGGAAGGCTCCTTCGGAGGGTGCCGGCGTGATTCCGGCCGCGACAAACGCCTGGGAGACGCGCACGCCTCGACCCTACCCCGCCTATGCAGAGACTCGCCACCCGTCCGCCGCGTGTGCGAACATATGTTCGTGCGCTGGGACAACCTGAAGGTCGACGCTGAGGAAGCCCGCACCCTCCCCGGCTACCGCGAGCCGGCCACCGTCCGCACCTTCGACGCACCCGAGGCCCTCGACACCCGTTTCTACGAGGTTCGCGCGAAGTCAGCGCTGAACAAGGTGCCGAACGCGAGCCGCATGCCATTCCGCTGGACGATCAATCCGTACCGCGGATGCGCGCATGCGTGCACCTTTTGCGCTAGGGGCGATACCGAGGTCCTGATGGGCGACGGAAGGGTGAAACCGATCGCCGAAATTCGGCCTGGGGACAGCATCTATGGCACCGTGCAAGTCGACAGATATCGCCGCTACGTGATCACGGAGGTGCTCGATCACTGGTCGACCGTGAAGCCCGCGTATCGGGTGGTACTCGAGGACGGGACCGAGATCGTCTGCAGTGGCGATCACAGGTTCTGGACCGCCCGTGCCAGATGGAAGCACGTGACCGGCAGTGAGCAGGGACGCCTTCGTCGCCCGCACCTGACCCTCAACGACAAGCTCATGGGGTTGGGCCAGTTCGCCGCTGGTCCCGAGCAGAACGCCGACTACAGGGCCGGGTATCTCTGCGGGATGATCCGTGGGGACGGATGCGTTCGAAGCGGTGAATACGTGCGTTCCAACGGGCGGACGTGGACCCATCACTTCTTCCGTTTAGCGCTCGTAGACCTCGAGGGACTCCGCCGCACCCGTGACTACCTGCGAGAGATCGAGGTCGAGACTCAGGAGTTCCTCTTCGCGGCTGCCGCTGGCTACAACCAGGAGGTAAATGCGATCCGTACACAGCGGCGCGACAGCGTCTCCGCCATCCGAGCAGCGATCCGCTTTCCCCGCTGGCCGACCCCTGCTTGGCGCAAGGGTTTCTTGGCCGGCATGTTCGATGCAGAGGGCAGCTGCGGCGAGCGGCGGGTCCTTCGCATCGCGAACACTGACCGCGAGCTGATCGATCGAACCCAGCAGTACCTGCGAGAGCTGGGATTCGATGCCGTTCGCGAAGGTCCGCATGGAAGGAGCGGCCTGATGTGCGTCCGCATCCGCGGTGGCATCTGTGAGCACATGCGCTTCTTCCACACGGTCGATCCCGCGATCAGCCGGAAGAGGTCTATCGACGGCGCGATGATCAAGTCCGACGCGAAGCTGCGCGTGGTCGCGATCGAGCCGCTCGGCATTGAGCTGCCTCTTTACGACATCACGACGGGCACCGGCGATTTCATTTCGAACGGTGTCATCAGCCACAACTGCTTCGCGCGCCCTACGCACACGTACCTGGACTTCGACGCCGGCCGAGACTTCGACAAGGAGATCGTTGTCAAGGTCAACGTGCCGGAGGTTGCGCGGGCAGAGTTGATGCGCCCGTCGTGGAAGCGGGAGCACGTCGCGCTTGGGACGAATACGGATCCGTATCAGTGGGTCGAGGGGCGCTACAAGCTCATGCCGGGGATCTGGGAGGCCATGCGGGACTCGGGGACGCCGTCGTCGGTGCTCACGAAGTCGCCGCTCCTGCTCCGGGACATCGAGCTGTTCAAGCAGATCCACGAGGTCGCCGGGTTCGCGGCGAACCTGTCCATTCCCACGCTCGACGAGAAGGCCTGGCGGGCGAGCGAGCCGCACACGCCGCATCCGCGCAAGCGCATCGAGGCCGTGGCCGAGTTGAACCGGGCCGGGATCCCGACCGGGGTCTTGATCGCCCCGCTGATGCCGGGCATCAACGACGACCCGCGGCAGGTCGAGGAGATCCTCGAGCTGTGCGGTGAGGCGGGCGCCGTCAACATCGGCGGGATCCCGCTTCACCTGCGCGGCGAGGTCAGGCAGATCTTCTTCGAGTGGCTGAAGTCCTACCGCCCAGACCTCGTGCCGAGGTACGAGGAGCTGTACGCGCGCGGCGCCTACGTGGGAAAGGCCGAGGGCGAGCGGATCCAGGCGCTGCTTCGGCCCAGTGGGCGCCGCCCGGGCGGCTGGGCACGGGCACTCCGGAGGACGGGCCCGTACGAGCTGAAGGATCCGGTCACGATGCCGGAGCCGCGACCGCCCGCGCAGGGCAAGCTGTTCTAGTCCTGGAACACGGGGGCCTGGCCCGGCGCCGCCACCAGCTCCCCGAACTTCACGCCCACCTCGCCGCTCGTGTAGGGCACGTAGACGTCGACGGCCTCGGTGTCGGCGTGGTCCAGCTCAAGCTGCACCGCGTCCATCTGCTCACCGCTCTCCGGGTGGGTGAGCGTCACGTCGGCGGCGATGCCGGATGCGCGGATCGCGCCCTCGGCCGCCCGCTCGCGCAGCTCCGCGTGGAGCGCCAGGAGCAGGTCGCCCACGTCGGGCTCCTCCCCCTCCGTGGCGGCCACCGAGCTCACCTCGCCCTCGGCGTCGAGCGTCGCCGCGTACGGCCGGAAGGCGCCCTCCCGGTTCAGCTGCTCCTCCGCAACGGGCAGCAGGTAGTGCAGCAGCTGCTCGATCTCTTCTCTCGGCTCGCCCATGCGACTCGCGTGCCCGGGATGCGCCAGCGCGAACCTCAGTCGCCGCGGACGGCCTCGAACTCGCCCGTCTCCACCTCGCGGTCCACCTCGCGCCTGATCTGGTCCGCGTCGAGCGCCGGCATCTCTCCCGTCTCCACCTGCCGCTGGATCTCGCGCTCGCGCGAGCGGCGGAACTTCAGGATCTCGAGGACGACGACCAGGTACACGCTCGACGCGACAGCCACCAGGCCGAACCCCGCGATGACGAGCGCCCAGCCGGGATTGAGCGTGCCGTCGTCATCCGAGTACGGCACGAACCGCATCGCCAGCGCGAGCGCCGCCAGCGACAGCGTCCACCCGTACAGGTAGAGGACCGTCCGCCGCTGCGAGAAACCGATGTTCGCGAAGCGGTGATGGAAGTGCCATCGGTCCGCCGAGTAGACCGGCCGCCGGTACTTGATCCGCTTCGCCACCACGAAGGTCGCGTCGAGCGCGGGCACGGCGAGGATCGTCAGCGGGAAGAAGAGGGCCACGACGGCCGCCGTCTTCAGGATGCCCTGGATCGCCACGCACGCCAGGAGCAGGCCGAGCAGGTTGGAACCCGCGTCGCCCATGAAGATCGAGGCCGGGTGGAAGTTATGCCACAGGAAGCCCACCGACGCCCCCGCCGTCAGGGCGGCCAGCACGCCCGCCTCGTCGCGATCCAGCGACAGCGCGATGATCGCGAAGGTCCCCGCGGCGATCGTGCACACGCCCGCGGCCAGGCCGTCGGCGCCGTCGGTGAAGTTCACGACGTTCATCACCGCGACGATGCCGATGAGGGTGAGCGCCTTGCCCGCGGTGTCGCTCAGACCGATCGGGTCGAGGAAGGGCAGCGTCAGATGGTCGACGAACACGCCGGCGGAGACCGGAATGGCCGCCGCCGCGAACTGGCCCGCCAGCTTGACGAACGGATGCAGCCCGCCCTCGCGGAAGTCGTCGACCGCCCCCACCAACGTGATCGCGATTGCGCCGCCGATGATGCCTCGCGTCTCTCCTCCGGCAGGCAGGAACAGCAGCGCCGACACCAGCACCGCGGCCAGGATCGCCAGGCCGCCCAGCCCGGGAACGGGCCGGTCGTGCAGGTCGCGGTCACGCGGCTGGTGGATCACTCCAAGCCGCCGCGCCAGGCGGGCGACCGGCGGCGTGGCGGCGAACGCGATCAGCGCGGCGACGAGGAACGCCCAGAGGGCATCGAACTCGTCCATCCGCGGGGAGGCTACTGACGGCTACGGCGGGGGCTGCTCGCGAAGCTGATGAGCGTCGGTGAAGAAGCCCCGGTAGGCGAGCGAGGTCGCGATCAGGCCGGCGAGGCCCACCGCTCCAAGCAGTACCCACAGGAGCACGACCTGGAGCCGGACCGCGTCGATCGGCTCCGCCCCCGCCAGCAGCATGCCCACCATCGTCCCGGGGAAGAAGACGATCCCAGTCGTCTTCGTCGAGTCGACCAGCGGGATCATGCCCGAGCGCAGGCTCCGGGCCACGGCGGCCCGCGCGGCCTGGAACGAGGTGGCTCCGAGGGCGAGCATCGCCTCGATCTGGCGACGGCCGTCGCGCATCTCGTCGGCGAGCCGGTTGAGTGCGACGGCCACCGCGGTCATCGAGTTGCCGATGACCATGCCGCCGACGGGCACGAGGTAACGCGGCTCGGCCTTGAACACGCCGAGCGCGACCACGAGCCCGAGCGTCACCGTGGCGGCGACGGCGAGCGAGAGCAGGATCGGGCCGGACGCTCCCGGCACCCCCTTCGCCCGGCCGCGCGCGGTCCACGTGCCGAACGCGACCATCACGGCCAGCAGCGCCGCCACCAGCCACAGGCTGTCCGAGTCGAAGATCGCCTGGATGACGTAGCCGATGGCGGTGAGCTGGATGAACGAGCGCAGGACCGCCACCGAGATGTCCTTCTCGAGCTCAGCTCGGCGCCAGAACGACACCACTATGGCCACCGCGACCAGCGCGAGCGAGGCGGCCACCTCGCCCAGGGAGACCGAGATCGAGCTCGCGGCGATCACGTCCTCACACGCCCCTCCTCGAGCCTGACCACGTGCGACGACAGTCGGTCCGCCTGCCCCTCGTCGTGGGTGACCACGACGAGCGAAACGCCTCCGAGTCCGCGAAGCGTGTCCTCGACCGCCGCCTTGGTCGCCCCGTCGAGCGCGGCCGTGGGCTCGTCCAGGAGCAGCACCTCTGGCTCGAGCGCCAGCGCGCGGGCGAGCATCACGCGCTGCTGCTCGCCCACCGACAGACGCGAGGCGTCCCGGTCGAGGAACGACGGGTCGAGGCCCGCGAGCCGCACGGGCGGCTCGGGATCCACCTCGCGGCCCTCCAGTTGCGGCCCGAAGCGCACGTTGTCGGCGACGCTCCCGGGCACCGGCGCCGGGAGCTGAGGCACCAGCCCCACGCGCCGCCGCAGCTCCAGCGGGTCCAGCTCGCGCACGTCCGTGCCGTGGAAGCGCACGGACCCCTCGTCGGGGTCGGCCAACCGGTTCAGCAGCCGCAGCAGCGTCGACTTGCCCGCGCCGGACGGCCCGAGCAGAGCCGTCGATCCGGACGGGATCGACAGCGACACGTCCCGAAGCACCTCCCGGCCGTCGCGTGCGAGCCGGATGCCCTCCAGGTCGAAAATGGCGCTACGCGACCGCGGGCTCGGCGAGCTGCGGGTAGAGCGGGTGCCTGTCGGCCAGCGCGCGCGTGCGCTCGGTCAGCTCCGTCCTTCGCGAGTCCGAGAACTCGCTGGTGAGCGCCTCGCCGATCACGCGCCCGACCTCGCGGAAGTCGTCGGCCTGGAAGCCGCGCGTGGCCAGCGCCGGCGTGCCGATCCTGAGCCCCGACGACACGGCCGGCGGGCGCGGGTCGAACGGGACCGCGTTGCGGTTCACCGTGATCCCGATCTCGTGCAGCCGGTCCTCGGCCTGCTTGCCGTCGAGCTCCGACTCGCGCAAGTCCGCCAGCACGAGGTGCACATCCGTGCCCCCGGTGAGCACGTTGACTCCCGCGGCGATCATCTCCTCGGCCACGATCGCCGCGCCCTCGCGGGTGCGGCGCTGGCGCTCGCGGAACAGGTCCGACTGCGCGATCTTGAACGTGACCGCCTTGCCGGCGATCGTGTGCATCAGAGGGCCGCCCTGGTGGCCCGGGAACACGCGCGAGTCGATCTTCTTCGCGTACTCCTCGCGGCACAGGATCATCCCGCCGCGGCCGCCGCCGAGCGTCTTGTGCGTGGTCGTCGTGACGACGTCGCAGTACGGGACCGGGCTGGGGTGCTCCTCCGCGGCCACGAGCCCCGCGAAGTGCGCCATGTCCGCCATCAGGAGCGCACCCACCGAATCGGCGATCTCGCGGAAGCGCTGGAAGTCGAGCTGGCGCGGATACGCGGACCAGCCCGCGACGATCAGCTTCGGCTTGGCGTCCTCGGCGATCTGGGCGAGCTCGTCCATCTCGAGCCGCGAGTCCTCCTCACGCACGCCGTAGGCGACGATGTCGTAGAAGAGCCCGGAGAAGTTGATCTTCATCCCGTGCGTGAGGTGGCCGCCGTGGTCGAGCTTCATGCCGAGGATGCGGTCGCCGGGCTCGAGCAGCGCCATGTACACGGCCGAGTTCGCCTGCGCGCCGGAGTGCGGCTGCACGTTCACGTGATCGGCGCCGAAGATCGCCTTCGCCCGGTCGATCGCGAGCTGCTCGGCGATGTCCACGTACTCGCAGCCACCGTAGTAGCGCCGGCCCGGGTAGCCCTCGGCGTACTTGTTCGTGAGCACCGAGCCCTGACAGTCGAGCACCGACTGCGGCACGAAGTTCTCGGACGCGATCATCTCAAGCGTCCGCTCCTGCCGGGCGGCCTCGTCCTTCAGCACCTCGGCGATCTCGGGATCGACCTCGGCGACCGGCTTCAGGAAGTAATCCGGGCTCAGCTCGCTCATTGGAGGGACCGTACCATCGGCCCCCGCCGCTCAGGCGGTGCTGCGGCGCGTGCGCGTCGTGACCAGAAGCGTTCCACCTGCCGTACCCACCAGCGCGAGGGCGATCGCCGCGCCGCAGCCGCCGCGTTCCCCCGCCGGGCGCGAGCGCCTCAGCCGGCTTCGTGCCCTGCCCCGGTTGCCGCCGCGGAGTGGCCATCTTGGTCCGGCGGGGCGGGCGCTCAGGACAGGTGCCGTGCGATCGCGGCCTCGGCCACCGCGCCGTCCCGGAGCACCGACCACTCCCCGGTCTCCTCGTAGGCGGACAGGTCGACCACGGTCGAGGGTGTGCCCGGCAGCTCGCCCGCGTCGAGGATCAGGTCGACGCCCGCGCGCAGCTCGGCGTCCACCTCGTCCACTCGGCGGGCGTCCGGCCCGCCCGCGCGGTTGGCGCTCGACTGGAGCACCGGCCAGCGCACCGCCGCGAGCGGCTCGAGCTCGCCCTCGAGGGCGGGCACGCGGATCCCGAGCCTGTCCGGCGCTGGTCCGCACGCGAGCGAAAAGCGGTGGGCCGGGTTCGCGAGGAGGACGGTCACCGGTCCGGGCAGGAGACACCCGAGGATGCCGCGCATGCGGTCGCTCAGCTCGGGGAGCGCCGCGAGCGCCGAGTCGAGCTGGAAGAACATGACCGCCGACGGCTTGTCGGGCAAGCGCCCCTTCAGCCGGTACAGGCGCTCCACACCTTCCCGCGAGTCCGGCTCGGTGGCCAGCCCGTACACGGTGTCGGCGGGGAAGATCGCCACGCCGCCCACCGAGATGCATCGTTCGAAGGTCTCGACGTCTTCCGGCGTCACGGCACGCGGCCGACCGTGATGCGGTCCCAGTCCGCCAGGTCGGGGTACGACACCGCGTCGTCCAGCATGCCGCGGATGGCCTCGCCCTGGTCCTCCGCGTGCTCGAGCGCGACGCGGGTGCCGGACGGGACCGCGGCCACCAACTCGCGGATGAGGTCGAGACCGTCCTCGCCGCCGGTGATCGCCAGGCGCGGCTCGTAGCGGTTGATCTCCGGCATGAGCGTGTCCCAGCGGGCGTCGCGCACGTACGGGAGGTTCGCGATCACCAGGTCGTAGTCGCCCGGCGGCAGGCCATCGGCGACCTCCACCTCGAGCGGCAGCCCCAGCATCTCCGCGTTCTCACGCGCGAGGTCGGCCGCGTCGGGCGAGACCTCCGACGCCGTGACCCGGAGGTCCGGGCGCTCGTCGAGCAGCGCCAGCGCGATCGCGCCCGTGCCGGTGCCCACGTCGTGCACCCGTGCCCCCTCGGGCAGGTCGAGCGCGGCCTCCACGAGCAGCTCGCTCTCCGGGCGCGGGACGAGCGCGCGCTCGTCGACCATCAGCTCGAGGTTGCGGAAGCCCTTCTTGCCGAGGATGTAGGCCACGGGCTCGCGCTCGTTGCGGCGCCGGACGCGCTCCGCGATCACCCGCGCCGCCGGGGGCGGGACCTCCAGGTCATGGTCGAGGAACAGCCGCTCGCGGCCGATGCCGAGCGAGTCCGCGATCAGGAGCTCTGCGTCGAGCCGGGGCGACATGCAGCCGGCCGCGCCGAGCGAGTCGATGGCGGCGTCGAGAGCGTCGCGGACTGTCATCGCCGCAGCCCAAGCTTGGCTTGGGGGGCGGCGGTCATCGGCCGACGGGCTCCGCGGCCTCGAGCATTCGGCGCTTCTCCTCGGCCTCGAGCGCTGCGGTGAACTCGTCGAGCTCACCGTTCAGGATGCCCGGCAGGTTGCCCTTGGTCAGCCCCACGCGGTGGTCGGTCACCCGGTCCTGCGGGAAGTTGTACGTGCGGATCTTCTCGGCGCGCTCCCCGCTCCCCACCTGAGCGAGCCGGGCGGCCGCCTGCTCCTGCTGCTGCGCCGCCAGCTCCCGCTCGAGCAGGCGCGCGCGCAGCACCCGCATCGCCTTGTCGCGGTTCTGGAGCTGCGACTTCTCGTCCTGCATCGAGACGACGAGGCCGGTCGGCTTGTGCGTGATCCGCACCGCCGAGTCCGTCGTGTTCACCGACTGCCCGCCCGGGCCCGACGACCGGTACACGTCGATTTGAAGGTCGTTCGGATCGATGTGGACGTCCACGTCCTCGGCCTCGGGCAACACGGCCACGGTCGCCGTGGAGGTGTGGATGCGGCCCTGCGACTCGGTCTCCGGCACCCTCTGCACGCGGTGCGTGCCGCCCTCGTACTTGAAGACGCTGTACGCGCCCTGGCCCTTGACGGCGAACGTGAAGTGGCCGTCGCCCACCTCGATCGGCTCGGTCTTGAAGCCGCGCCGCTCGGCGTAGCGATCGAGCATCCGGTACAGGTCGCCCGCGAACAGGCCGGCCTCCTCGCCGCCCGCGCCGGGCCGGACCTCGACGATCACGTCCTTGTCGTCGTTCGGGTCCGGCTCGACCATCGCGATCCGGATCTCCTCCTCGAGCTCGGCGAGCCGGTCCTCGGACGAGCTGAGGAGCTCGCGCAGCTCCGAGTCGTCTCCCTCCTCGGCGAGCAGGTCGCGAGCACCCTCGGCGTCGCCGGTCGCCCGGCGCCATTCCTGAGCGAGCCGGTGCGCGGGCTCGATCGCGCGGTACGCGCGGCCCACCTCGGCGTAGCGCCGCTGGTCCGAGATCACCTCCGGGTCCGACATCTGCTCCGACAGTTCGGCGAAGCGGCCCTCGATCTGCTCGACGAGCTTCTCGATCACACCGCTAAGGGTAGGGCCAGGTAGAGCTAGGCCCGGCCGCGGCCCCAGCGGGCCCGCTCGGCGTAGCGGACCAGCCGATGGAAGTAGCGCTCGACCCTCGGCCCCGGGCCCAGGCGGTGGTCATCGAAGCGCACGCGCATCGCGAAGTAGGGGAAGTAGACCTCCATCCGCCTGAGGCGCGGGTTGCGGCGGCGCAGGAACGGGTGCAGCCAGCGCCGGTACAGGCGCGGCGGGAGCACGGTGGGCTCCGACCGGCCCAGCTCCTTCGCGGACATTTTCAGCAGGCGGCCGACGGTCGTCGCGTTCCGCCCCGCCACGAGGTGGAAGGTGCCGTTCGGCCCGTTCGTGGCCAGCTGGTGCACCCGATCGGCCACGTAGTCCACCGGCACGATGTCCACGGGCGAGTCGCGGCGCGCCGGGATCGCTCGCATCGCGCCGTGGGCGAACGCCCGGAGCGGCCCGTACAGCACGTTGAAGGACGTGGTCCGGCCGGTCGTGCTCTCGCCCACGACGATGCTCGGCCGCAGGATCTGGAGCGGGAGGTCGGCGGCCTCGGAGTGGAGCGCCACCTCGGCCTCGAACTTGGACCGCTCGTACGGGTTGCGGAAGCTCTGGCCCACGGCGAGCTCGTCCTCGCGGAACAGGCCGCCGGGCTCCCCGGCCACGTACGCGGTGGACAAGTAGCTGAACCGCTCGAGCGCGTCGCAGCCACGCGCGAAGGCGGCCATGTTGCGGGTCCCCCCGACGTTCACGCGCCGCGACTCCTCCAGCGGGAGCTCGAACGACACGGACGCCGCGCAGTGGACCACCGTCGAGACATCGCGGCGCAGGCGCTCGGCGGTGTCCCCGGCCAGGCCGAGCCCACTCCGCTCGACGTCGCCCGCCACGGCGATCAGGCGGTCGTGGCCGGGCAGCCGTTCGGCTGCGGCCTGGTCGTCAGCGGCGCGCACGAGCGCGTAGACCCCCCGGTCGCCGCGCGTCAGAAAACGCGACAGCACCTCTCGTCCCACGAATCCCGTGGCGCCAGTCAGGAGCACGGCGCCCATCTGTCAAGGCTTTCGAAAGAGCGGCCGGGCTAAACCTAGGCCACGACTTCCATGCCGACCAAATCCTCCTCGGAGGCGGCGCGCGGGTTCTCCACCGCGAGCACCGCGCCGAGCGCGGCGATCGCCACCGCGAGCTGGGACAGGTCGGGCTCCCGCGTCGTGAGCCGCTGGAGCTGGATGCCGGGCCACATCAGGGCGCGGGCCCAGCGCTTCGTGCGGTTCTTGCCGAACCACTTGATCAGCTCGAACGCCAGCCCGGCGACGATCGGGATGCCAAGAATGCGGGAGATGAACAGCCACTGCCAGTCGAGCTTGCCGAGTGGCGCGAACACCACGATCGCCACGATCATCACGAGCAGCAGGAAGCTCGTTCCGCAGCGGGGGTGGAAGCGCGAGTAGCGCTGTGCGTTCTCCGGGGTCAGCTCCTCGCCGGCCTCGTAGCACGAGATCGTCTTGTGCTCGGCGCCGTGATACTGGAACACGCGCTGGAGGTCCGGCATCCGCGAGATCAGCCAGAGGTAGCCGAGGAAGATGCTGATCCGGATCAGCTTCTCGATCAGCACGAACACCAAGCCGTTCGGGATGTCGTCGGCGAACAGGTTCGTGAGCCCGGCGGGCAGGAGGAAGAACAGGCCCACCGCGAACAGGAGCGCGAAGGCGATCGTCCCGGCCCATGCGCCGCCGCCGATGTCCTTCTGGTCGCCCTGCTCGTCGGGCGGCATCTGGGCGTTGGCGGAGAGGCCGAGCGCACGGAAACCGATCTTGAGCGACTCGGCAAGCGCGACCACGCCGCGTACGACCGGCACGCGCAGCACGCGGTGGCGCTTGGTCCACGAGACGAGCGGCTCCGAGGTCACGTCGATCTCGCCCTTCGCCCCTTCCTTGGAGTCGGCGCCGCCGGCCAGGAGCTGCTCTGCGGACGGCTTGCGCACCGCCACCGCCCAGGTGGAGATGCCGCGCATCATCACGCCCTCGAGGACGGCCTGGCCTCCAATGGGCGCATCCTTCTTGGCCTCCCGAGGTTTCACCGTGTCCATCGTATCGGCGGTCAGCCGATGTTCCTGAGCGCGGCACAGCTGAGCTCGCTGGCGTTGTCCGCGTCCGAGCTCTCCGCGATGGACTTCTCAGGATCCGCCTCGAGCCTCACGAGGCGCTTGCACTCCGGCCCGCGGACGGCGAGCGAGCGCCGCTCGCCGGGCGCGAGCGAGGCGATCGTGACGGTGTCCACGGCGTTGCCGTCAACGGTCAGGCTCACCGGCACCGCGGTGGCGGCCGCCCGGCCGGTGTTCATGACGACCCCTTCGTAGCGCACGACGCCGTCCACCTTCGTGGGAGTGACGCGGGACAGCCGCGTCTGGAGGTTCGGAAGCGCGACGAACTGGCGGCAGCGGGCCGAGCGCCGCCGCGCGCGAGCCACCTCGCCGCCGTCGCTCGCGTACCAGCGGAAGTCCACGCGCACGCGGTGGCTGACGTTCTCGGGCAGGTTGCGGAAGCCCTGCCGGTAGCCGAACGTCTGCACGCCCGGCTTCGAGCGGTGCCACCGGCGCAGGCCGGGGCCCTTGACGGGGGACGGCGGGTTACCGCCGGTCTCCTCGAGGAGGGTGAAGCGCATGGCCATGCGGCTCGCACCCGGCACCAGCTGCATGCGCCCGTAGAACGCCGCCTCGTGTGTCTCGACGGAGCACTTGACGAGCTTGACGCTCGCCGGAGGCGGCGCGGCAGTGGCCGCCGCCGCGAGCGCGGCGGCGGCGAGTGCAGCGGTGAGCAGCGCTCGGCGCATGCGTGGTGTGAACGCTTGCGATACGCCGAAGTTGCGGGGGTTTTGAGGTTCTAGCCCCGGCGCGAGCGTGCGGCGCGGCGGCGGAAGCGCTCGACGCGCCCGCCTGTGTCCACGAGCTTCTGCCGGCCCGTGTAGAAGGGATGGCAGTTCGAGCAAATCTCGACATGCAGCTCCGGCTTCGTGGACCTCGTCCAGAACTCGTTGCCGCAGGTGCAGCGAACGTGCGCGGGGACGTATTCGGGATGAATGTCTGCCTTCATTGCTCTTACGAGTCTAGTCACCGTCCGCCGAAGCGGCTCGCGAACCACGCCCGCACACGCGACCACCACGTGCTCGGCCTGCCGAACCGCGCCGGGGCCGGCTGCTTGGCCCTGACGAGCGCCACCCAATCGTCCACCGGCAGCGTGCCCTCGATCAGGCGCGCGAGCGCCGAGGTGACGGGCGCCTCCACGCCGGCGCGCTCGATCGCGCGCGCGAGGATCGGAACGGTCTCGAGCGCCTCCACGGCCTGGCCCACGCGCTCCGGGATGTCGGCAGCCGGCACACCCGCCGCCAGCAGCTCGCCTGCGCTCCGGTTCCGCGATGTCGGAGCCAGCGCGGTCGCGACCAGGTCGCCCGTGCCCGCCCGGCCCACGAACGTGCGCGCCTTCCCCCCGCTCGACGACGACAGCGACAGCACCTCGAGGAAGATGTCGGCGGCCGCCATCCCGGCCGCGTTGAGCCCCTGGGCCTGGGTCGCCCCGACCGCGACGGCGGCGGCGTTCTTCGCCACGCCGGCCAGCTCGACGCCGACCGGGTCATCTGAGACCTCGCACACCACGCCGGCTCGCTGAAACGCCTCGGCGACGCGGTGCGCCAGCGCCTCCGAGCGGGACGCGCACACCAGGCCGGCGCCCGACTCGACCATCTCGCGCGCGTGCGCGGGGCCGCCCACGCACGCGACCCGCTCCGGGCCGAATGCCGCGTCGAGCAGTGCGGTCGGAGTGGCCCCGTCGGGCGGCACCAGGCCCTTGGCGAGCGACACGACCCCGGCCAGCTCGGAGACCCCGAGCCGGCGGAGCTCGCCGATGGCGTCGCCGATGCCCTTGGACGGGACGGCGAGCAGAATCAGGTCCGCGCGATCGAGGTACTCCGTGTCCGCACCGAAGAAGGAGACCCTGAGATCGCGCGGCAGCTCGACCCCTTCCAGGTAGCGCTTGTTCTCGCGCCCTGCCGACAGCTCCTCGGCCTGCTCCCGCGTGCGGCACAGGAGCGCGGTGCGAATCCCAGCCCGCTCGAGCAGCACGGCAACGGCGGTGCCGAACGACCCGGCCCCGACAACCGTGGCACGACGCGGATGCTGGCCGGGGTAGCGGATGGCGCTGGAAGGTACAGACGAACGACGGGCGGTGAGGGCGGTGGATTCCGAGAGGTGTGCCGGATCATGCGTCTATAGGACGCATGAGGCTGCAAGGTCCTCTCCCTCAATGCCAGTCGTTCGACCGAACTGAGACCTACGTAACTTGGTAGTTCGGTCCATCGCCGCCCTCGGGCGGCGTGAGGCGGCCGCCCTTGGCGGTGATCGCGCCGCACTGGACGCAGTTCGAGGGGGTGATGTTCAGCTTCACCTCGCGCGTGCCGTCCAGCTTGCCGTCGCCATCGACCCGGGCCGCCTCGAGCTCCTCGTTGGGCACCTCGTAGACCTGTGCCGGGCACATGTTCTGCCACATCAGCGCCACCTCGAGCGGCACCCTGTCCTGGATCTTGATGTGGTTGGGCGCGTCGTCGCGGGTGGCGTTCCCGGTAGCGAAGACCGATGACAGCTTGTCGAAGGTCCTCTTGCCGTCCGGCTTCGGGTAGTCGCGCTCCGGCCCGATGAAGAGCGGCACCGTGGCGTCGTCGTGCGTCGGCCAATGGCCGCCCGGGAGGCGGCCGCCCGAGATGGTCATCATGCTCGCGAGCGCACCGCCGATGAAGAAGCCCTTGGCGAACGGCTGGCGCGCGTTGCGCGTGCGGTAGCGATCCCGCTCGATGTCTGAGTCCGCGACCTTGTCCTGGTAGTTCGATAGGTCGGCGCAGTCGCCACCGCCCTTCAGGCGCTCGTAGATCGCCTCGGCGGCGAACATGCCGGCGTGCATGGCGTAGTGGACGCCCTTCAGGGTGGGAACGTTCACCATTCCGGCGCCGTCACCGACGAGCGCCATGCCCGGCGCCCACAGCTGCTTCGGCTGAGCCCAGTAACCGCCCGAGGGGATCGTCTTCGCGCCCCAGCCGACCCGCTTGCCGCCCTCGATGATCTTCGCCACCATCGGGTGCGTCTTCAGCTCCTGGAACGCCTCGTGCACGGAGAAGCGGGCGTCCCTGTAGTCGAGCCCGACCACGAGGCCCATCGAGACCCGGTCCTCGCCCATCGGGTAGATGAACGACCCGCCGAACTCGCGGTACTTCGCCGCGAACTTGAGCGGCCAGCCCATCGTGTGGATGACGCGGTCGAGTGGCGTCTGGACCTCCCAGATCTCCTTCACGCCGAGCTCCCACTGCTGCGGGTCCTCGGAGCCGATGCCGAAGTGGCGGATCGCCGCGCCGGTGAGGTGGCCGGCCGTGCCCTCGGCGAGCACGGTTGCCTTGGCGATCAGGTCCGAGCCGGGCTCGAAATTGGACAGCTCCTGGCCGTCGCGGCCGCGCCCCTTGTCGCCCGAGCGCACGCCCACGACCGCGCCGTCGTCCACCAGCAGCCTGTGGCCGGAGGTCTCGCCGAGGATGTAGACGCCCGCCTCCTCGGCCTGCTGCGACAGCCACCGGCCGAGCTGGGCTACCGACGTCACGTGGTTCCCGTGGTTCTTGAACGGCGGCGGTATCGGGTGCAGGGGGATCGAGCGCTTGCGGTTCGGAAGCAGGTAGACCGAGTCCTTGTCCACCGCGCCGTATGTGGGCCACTCGCTCTCGTCGAGGTCGGGGAAGAGCGCCCGCATCGCCGACGGGTTCATCATCGCGCCCGAGAGCAGGTGCGAGCCGGGGCCCTTTCCCTTCTCCACGAGCGCCACCGGAACCTCGCCGAGCGACTCCATGAGCGCCTCGTCCTCCGCGATCAGCTGCATGAGCCGGATCGCGCACGCCAGGCCGCCCGGACCGCCGCCGACGATCACGACGCCCACCTCGATCCGCTCGTCCTCCGGATCTGTCGGCG
Source organism: Thermoleophilaceae bacterium (assembly GCA_040509835.1). Taxonomy (GTDB): domain Bacteria; phylum Actinomycetota; class Thermoleophilia; order Solirubrobacterales; family Thermoleophilaceae; genus JACVRW01. The sequence continues at coordinate 16,324 of JBEVKE010000054.1, read as the reverse complement.
CGCCTACGAACTCCTGGGCGGAGTCCACCGGCGGCGGGAACTCGATCGGCGCGGTGGCCATCAGCCGCCCTTCTTGGCCTTCACCGCGTCCGTGAGCTTCGGCAGGATCTTGTTGAGGTCTCCCACGATCCCGAGGTCCGAGAACTCGAAGATCGGCGCGTTCGGATCCTTGTTGATCGCGACGATGTTCTCGGAGTTCTGCATGCCGACCTTGTGCTGGATCGCGCCCGAGATGCCGGCCGCGAGGTACAGCTTCGGCGCGACCGTCTTGCCGGTCTGGCCGATCTGGGCGGCGTACGGGTACCAACCCGCGTCCACCACGGCGCGAGTGGCCGCCACGGCGCCGCCGAGCGCGTCGGCGAGCCGCTCGCACAGCTCGAAGCCCTCGGCCTTGCCGAGCCCGCGGCCACCCGCCACGAGGATGTCCGCGTCCTCGATGTTCACGTCCGCACCGCGCTGCTCACCGCGCTCCACCATCACGGCCTTGGTCGAGTGGTCCTCGAACTGGACGTCCACGTCCTGCACCTCGGCGGAGCCGTCACCCGCCTCCTGGATGTCGAACGCGTTGAGCCGGCCGATGATGATGCCGGGCTCGCCCACGTAGCCGACGTCCACGATCGCCGAGTCCTGGAGGATCGGCCGCTCTGCCACGAGCTTGCCGTCCTGGGCCTTGACCGCCGTGACCTCCATCGTCACGCCGGCGTGCAGCCGGGCGGTGAGGCCCGCGCCGATCTCGAAGCCGAGCAGGCCGCCCCCGAACAGCGCGTACTTGTAGCCGTCGTCCTGGATGACCTTCGCCATCGCATCCACCACCGGCTGGGCGAGGCCCTCAGGGCCCTTCACGCGGTAGACCTTCGAGACGCCGTACCTGCCGAGCGAGGAGCACAGGTCGTCGGTCAGGTCGTCTCCGCCGACCACGACCGCGGCGGCCTCGCCGCCGATCTCCTTCGCGAGCTTCGCGCCCTCCGATACGGCGCCGAGCGAGTTCTTGTTGAACTCGCCCTCGTAGTGAAGTGCGTATACGAGGACGCTCATGCCAGCAGCTTCCTTTCCTCGAGCCAGGCCACGACCTTGTCGACCGTCTCGTTCGTGTCCTCGTCCTCGATGATCTCGCCGGCGGCCTTCTCCTCCGGCGGGTTGACGGCGAGGACTTGGGTGCGCGAGCCCTGCTCGCCGACCCTGTCGGCCTCGATGCCGACGTCGCCGGCGGACTTGGTGTCGCGCGGCTTCTTCTTCGCGCCCATGATCGCCTTGAGCGACGGGTAGCGCGGCTCGTTGATGGCGTCGCCGACCGAGATCACTGCCGGCAGCTCGACCTCGACGGTGTCGTAGCCGTACTCGGCCTGCCGCTCGCAGCGGAGCTTCGCGCCCTCGACGTCCAGCTTGATCACCTGGGTCAGCGACGGCATCTTCAGGTGGTCAGCCACGACCGCGCCGATCGTGTAGCACTCGCCGTCGGCCGACTGCTGGCCGAGCAGGACGAGGTCGGGCGACTCGGTCTCGAGCACCTTCGCGAGCGCGTAGCCGGTGGCGGCCACGTCGGATCCCGCGAGCGCATCGTCGGTCAGGTGAACCGAGCGGTCGGCGCCGAGCGCCACCGCCTTGTTGAGCGTCCGGCCGGCCTCCGACGGGGCCATGGTCACGGCGACGATCTCGTCGACCTCCGCGCCGCCGCCCTCGCGAATCTGCATGGCGGCCTCGATTGCGTGGGTGTCGAACTGGTTGAGCGTGGTCTCGCCCGAGCGGTCGAGGCGACCCGAGCTTGGGTCCATGCGCTTCTCGACTGCTGCGTCGGGCACCTCTTTTACGAGGACGCAGATCTTCACGAAAGCTTCTCCTTGGTCTCCTGAGCCGGCCGCTTCGCCGACGGCGGCGGGATGTTACCTACCCCGTTGACTGATGAGTCAATCGGGGCAGGTAACAGGGACCGGAGAAGCGGTCCTAGGCGGCCGCGAGCTCTGGCTCGGGCTCCCGCACGAAGCGCGGCTCGACCTCGATCGGGGTCTCCCGCTCGATGTCCTCCTCGCGGATCAGCCACACGGCCAGGACGGCGCCCACGATGGCGAGGATCCCGCCCAGCATCATGATGTCGTTGAACCCCGCGAGGAAGCCCTGACGGGCGGCGTCCGCAACGCCCCCGCGCGCTCCCGGGGGCACGGCGCTCACGGCCTGGTCGAGATGGCCGGACGAAACCGCCTCCACCAACTCACGGGGCCGCGACCCGGTCGCGGCGGGCGTGCCTGCCGCGACCTCCTGGACCTTCGACGCCCCGCGGCCGAGGAAGATCGCGCCCCAGGCCGCGATGCCGATCGCGATGCCGACCTGGCGGAACGTGTCGTTGATGCCCGACGCCATGCCGCTCTGCTCCTTGGGCACGACCGAGACGGCCACGTCCGCGACCGCCGGGTTGATGAGCCCCACGCCGATGCCGACGAGGAAGAAGCCGGGCAGCAGGCCGGTCCACTCCTGGCCCTCGTGGACGCCGCCCATCAGGAGCAGGCCCAGGCCTGTGAGGGCGAGGCCTCCGCTGATCAGCACCCGCGCCGGCACGCGCGAGAGGAGGGCGCCGGTCGCGGCCGCGACGAAGAAGTTCGTCACGGTCACGGGCAGGTACCTGAGCCCCGCCTCGAGCGGGTCGGTGCCGAGGTAGCCCTGGAGGTACAGCGTCAGGTAGAGGAACAGGGCGAACATCGAGGCCGACACGGCCATCGCGGCGAACTGGACGCCCGTGAAGGCGCGCTTCCGGAACAGGCCGAGCGGGAGCATGGGCTCCTTGACCCGCGTCTGGATGACGATGAAGGCCGCCATCAGCGCGCCCGCGCCGGTGAGCAGCGAGACGATCAGCGGCGAGCCCCAGCCCTCGTCGTTGCCGCGAAGCAGTCCGAGCACGAGCAGGAACAGGGCGCTCGAGAACGTCACGAGGCCGCCCCAGTCGATGCTGGACGCATTCGGATCGCGCGTCTCGCGCAGCTTCGTCTGTGTGATCACGATGGCCGCGATGCCGATCGGCACGTTGAGGAAGAAGATGGACTCCCAGCCGAGCCCCTGCGTCAGCGCACCGCCGACAAGGGGCCCGACGGCCACGGCCACGCCGATCGTCGCGCCGTAGACGCCCATCGCCATGCCGCGGTCGCGGCCGGCGTCGAACTCCTGCGCGATCAGCGCGAGCGAGACCGCGAACATCACGGCGCCGCCGACGCCCTGCAGCGCGCGGGCGAGGTTGAGGAAGGTCGGGTCCGTCGCCAGCCCGGCGAGCAGCGAGGCGAACGTGAAGATGCCGAGGCCCACGGCGAAGACGCGCCGCCTGCCGAGCCGGTCAGCCAGGACACCGGCGGTGAGCACGAGGGCGGCGAGGGAGAGGGTGTATGCGTCGACGACCCACTGAAGGTCGGTGAAAGTCGCGTTCAGGTCCTCCTGGATGGACGGCAGCGCGGTGTTCACGACGGTGATGTCGAGCAGGAGCATGAACGTTGCGACGCTGACCGCTATCAGCGTCCACCACTTACGTTCCATGTGAATCCTCCGGTACAATTTGGTCAGGTCACCTTTCAATCAGGTCACCTTATCAAGTAGTCAAGCCGCCTTACCGTGACGATGACCACAGAACCGCTGATCCCACAACGTCGCCCGATCCCCGCCCTCCTCAACGAGGTGAAGGTGGCCGCCGTCCGCAAGCTGTTCCAGCGGCTCGAGCAGGAGGGCTTCGAGGAGGTCCGCGAGGGACACGGCTGCGTGTTCGGGTTCATCGACATCGAGAACGGGTCGCGCCTCACGGAGCTCGCCGAGCGGGCCGGGCTGACGAAGCAGGCCGTCGGCGAGGCGGCCAGCGAGCTCGAGCGGCTCGGTTACGCGGAGCGGCTGCCCGACCCCACCGACAAGCGCGCCAAGATCATCAAGCTCACTCCGACCGGCGTCGAGGCGTGCCTCACGGGGCGGCGGATCTTCGCCGAGATCGAGCGTGAGTGGGCTGAGCAGTTCGGCGAGGAGCTGATCGTCAAGCTGCGCGAGGCGGCCGAGCGGATCGCGGCATCGGAGCGCGCGGCGTCCGAAGGCCGGCGCACCGCGGCGTAGGCGCTAGACCGGCACCGCTCCGCGGATGTAGTCGATGATCCCTTGCACGGGTGCGCCGGGCGTGAAGACCTCGGCCACGCCGAGCTTCTTCAGCTCCTCGATGTCCTCACCCGGGATCGTCCCGCCCACGACGAGCACAACGTCCTCCGCCCCCTCGTTCTTCAGAAGCGCCGCGATCCGCGGTACCAACGTCATGTGAGCGCCGGACAGGATCGACAGCCCGACAGCGTCGGCGTCCTCCTGAAGCACCGTCTCCACGATCTGCTCGGGGGTCTGGTGGAGGCCGGTGTAGATGACCTCCATGCCGGCGTCGCGCAGGGCGCGGGCGATGATCTTGGCGCCGCGATCGTGACCGTCGAGGCCGGGCTTCGCGACCACCACGCGAATCTTTCGACTGCTCATGGGCGCGGGAGACTACTCAGCCGCAGCGCGACGGTGAACGGCGAAACCCAGCACGAGCAGCAGGCCGCCCAGCAGCAGGAGCGGGCCGGAGTCGCCGCCCGTGTTCGGAAGCGTGGGACCGCTGTCCGCCTGGGACGCTGTCGCCCCGGTGTCGCTCGAGCCCGTGCTCCCGGTTGCGCCCGAGTCGGTGCTGCCGCCGGACGTGCCGCCCGCCTGCGCCGCCTGCACCACGATCGTGGCCTTCATGAACGGGTGCGGCTGGCAGAAGTACGAAAAGGTGCCGGCCTGGGCGAAGGTGTGCGAAGCCGACTGTCCCGCCTTCAGGATCCCGGTGTTGAACGAGCCGTTGTTGGCGGTGGCCGAATGCGGCGTTGGCCCGTTGTTGACCCACGTGACCGTGTCGCCCTGGCTGATGGTGAGCGTCGCCGGCGCGAAGCTGAAGTCGGCGATCGTCACTCCGCCGCTGGCGGCGGCGATCGCCTTCGGCTGGGGCGCGGGCGCCTCCGCGGTCTCGTCGGCAAGCAGCTGCGGCTCGGGCGGCGCGGGCGCGCCCGGCACGGCGGGAGCGGCGGGCGCGGGAGCAGGCTCCTGCGCCGGCGCCGGCGCCGGCGGAGGCGGAGCGGCCGCGGGCGTCGTCTCGCCCGCAGCGGGCTCATCCTGCGCAAGGATCGAGCCCGGCACCACGAGCGCGCACACCAGTGCGTAGACCGACGCGAGCAGGACCAGGTGCCTCATGCGGGCGCGCACCCTAATGGGTACGCGGACTGCCCGAGGACGGTTCAGCGGTCGCGGTCGTGCTTCTTCTTGCCGAACTCGAACCGCGCTGTGTGCACGCTGCCGTCGTCGAGCTTCAGCACGAAGTCACGGCAGCCGCCGGCCCACCCGCGGTCCGTCCGCCACAGCATCACGTACTTGTCGGAGCGCCTGTCGTACTCGAACGCGGGTCTCTTCTTGCCCTGAGCCGCGCGCGCCGCCTGCTCGACGTCACCGCCGCCGCAGCGCATCGAGCGCGGGTAACCGTCCGCCTCGGGCCGCGCGCCCCGGAAGCCGTGCAGGGAGAAGCGGACCGGTACCGGCAGGCCCGCCTTCCACCTCGTCACGCCGGGGAGGTTCTTGACCGGCCAGAAGAAGCCGTCGAACTCGTAGACGACGCTGTAGGTGACGGTCTTCGTCGCCGAGTTCCCGGCTCCGTCGGTCGCACTCACCTCGAAGGTGTGGGCGCCGAAGCTCGACGTGTCGATCGGCGCGCCCTTCGCCACGGTTCCCGTGCACGTCGCCACGCCGGAGCCACCGGGCTGGTCCGCACACGAGTAATCCGCGAGCACGCGATCGCCGAGCCCGTACACCGCGCCATCGGAGGGCGAGCCCACCGTGATGGCGGGTGCCACCCGGTCGGCGACCCTGTAGGTGACGGTCTGCGAGGCCGGGTTGCCGGCGTTGTCGGTCGCGTTCACCGTGAAGCTCTTCTCACCCACGCTGGACGTGTCCACGCCGGCGCCGTTCGCCACGGTGCCGGTGCAGGACGCCAGGCCGGAGCCGCCCTCCTCGTCGGCGCACGAGTAGCTCGCGGCCACCTGCTGCCCGAGGTCGTACACCGCGCCCTGAGACGGAGTCGCCAGCGAGATCGTCGGCGCGGTCACGTCCACGACCGTGTAGTGCGCGACAGCGGAGTCGCTGTTGCCGGCGTGGTCGGTCGCGGTCACCGTGAAGCTGTGCTCGCCGAGCGTGCCCGTGTCCACGTCCGCGCCGTTCGGCACGTCGCCCACGCAGGTGTCCATGCCCGAGCCGTTCGGCTCGTCGGCGCAGGCGTAGTCCGCGGCGACGTGCTGACCCCGGTCGTAGACGGCACCGTCGGCCGGCGTGGTGAGCGTTGCCTTGGGCTTGGTCCGGTCCTCGACCGTCACCGTGCTCGTCGCGACCGTCTCGTTCCCGGCCCCGTCGCGCGCGGTCACGGTGACCGTCACCGGGCCGAGCTTGCTCGTGTCGAGCTGCGTGCCGTCGGCCGTCGAGCCGACGCACGAGGCGAGGCCGGAGCCGCCCTCGTCCGCGCAGGCGAAGTCAACCGTCACGTCCGCGCCCTGCTGCACCTTCGAGCCGTCGACGGGGCTCGTGATCTGGACCGTCGGCTTCGTCGTGTCGGGCGGCACGCATGTGGCCGTGCCCGTGAGCCTGATCAGGTAGGAGCCCTGCCTCCCGGCCTGGCGACCATCCCAGCTGCTCAGCGTCTCGGAGGCGCCGAACCCGTTCGCGAACAGCACGCCGTCCGGGAACGCGGTCCGGCTGAAGGTGTCCTGGAAGATCTCGCCCTGGGAGCTCTGGGGGTCGCGGTTGTACTGGCTGATCGCGAGGTAGTACTCGCCACCCGTGCGAGGCGAGAAGCGGTGATTCGCCGGGAGGTTCGAGCCGCGCGTGACCCAGTCGTCGTTCGCGTACACGCCGTATCCGTCCGCGTCGAAGAGGAACAGCTGCGTGTCGAGCGCCGTCGTGCCGACCGTGGTGGCGGAGAAGGACGCGCCGTCGGACAGGCAGATCCGATACAGGTCGGCATCGGACGCGTCGAGCAGCGTGCCCGAGATCTCGGTCACGGCGCTGTCGCCCATGTCGTTGGCGGTCACGCGAAGATCGCCGGCGTCACCGACCTCGTCCGCGGCTAGTGCTCCCGGCGCGAGGGCCAGGGTGAGCATTGCTATGACTGCGCAGGCGGCGGTTCGAATAGAGCCAGGTGTCACGGGTTCCTTTCCCGCGGCACGGAGGGAGTGACCTTTGCATCGGCTCGCGGACGCAGCTTCTTGAAAGCCTGCGCCCCGGCTGGACATCCCCTATTTGTCGAGCAAGCACCGGGCGGTGCCCGGTGCGCAGCTATGCGCTCCTAGAAGACCGGCGTCTCCGTGTACGTGCCGAACACGCGTTGGAGGGACTGGACGATCTCGCCCTCGGTCGCGTGCGCCCGGGCGCAGTCGAGCAGCGGATCCATCAGGTTGCGGTCGGACGCGGCCCCCTCGCGCAGGTCCGCGAGCGCGCTCTCCACCGCGTCAGCCTCGCGGCGCGCGCGGACCGCCTGCACGCGCCCGATCTGCTTGCGCTCGATCCCGTGCGGGATGCGCAGGATGGACAGATCGCCGTCGTCCTCCTGCTGGTACCGGTTGACCCCCACGATCACGCGCTCGCCGCGCTCGATCTCCTCCTGGAGCCGGAAGCTCGACTCGGCGATCTCGCGCTGCGGGTAGCTCTGCTTGATCGCCTCGACCATGCCGCCGAGCTCGTCGATCTTGCGGAACTCCGCGTAGGCGGCTTCCTCCATCCGGTCCGTGAGCGACTCGATGAAGTACGAGCCGCCCAGCGGGTCGATCGTGTTCGTGACGCCGGTCTCGTGGGCGATGATCTGCTGGGTCCGGAGGGCGAGCCGGACCGCCTCCTCCGCCGGAAGCGCGAGCGCCTCGTCGTAGGAGTTGGTGTGCAGCGACTGGGTGCCGCCCAGCACGGCGGACAGCGCCTCGGTGGCGGTCCGGACGATGTTGTTGAGCGGCTGCTGCGCGGTGAGCGACACGCCCGCCGTCTGGCTGTGGAAGCGCATCAGGAGCGAGCGCTCGTCGCGCGCGCCGTAGGTGTCGCGCAGCTCGCGCGCCCAGATCCGGCGCGCGGCGCGGTACTTGGCGATCTCCTCGAAGAAGTCGATGTGCGCGTTGAAGAAGAAGGAGAGCCGCGGCGCGAACTCGTCCACGCCGAGCCCGCGCTCGATCGCCCCCTCGACGTAGGTGAACCCGTCCTTCAGGGTGAACGCGAGCTCCTGCTGGGCAGTCGAGCCGGCCTCGCGGATGTGGTAGCCGGAGATCGAGATGGGATGCCAGCGCGGCATCCGTCTCGCGCAGAACTCAACCATGTCGGTCACGAGCCGCATAGCCGGGTCGACCGGGAAGCACCACTCCTTCTGGGCGATGTACTCCTTGAGGATGTCGGTCTGGATCGTGCCGGCGAGCTGCTCCGGCGGCGTGCCCTGGTGCTCGGCCGCGACGACGTAGAAGGCGAGCATCACGGCGGCAGGCGCGTTGATCGTCATCGAGGTGGAGACCTCGCCCATGGGGATGCCCGCGAACAGCGTCTCCATGTCGTCGAGCGTGTCCAGCGCCACGCCCTCGCGGCCCACCTCGCCCTCGGAGCGCGGGTGGTCGGAGTCGTGGCCCATCAGAGAGGGCATGTCGAACGCCGTGGACAGCCCCGTCTGACCGTGGTCGAGGAGGTAGCGGAACCGCTCGTTCGTCTCCTCCGCGGTGCCGAACCCCGCGAACTGGCGCATCGTCCAGAGCCGGCCGCGGTACATCGAGGGGTAGACGCCCCGGGTGAACGGGAACTCGCCGGGGAAGCCGATGCGCTCCTCGAAGGCCCCGACGTCGTCGGGTGTGTACAGCGGGTTCACCGGCTCCCCGCTGAGCGTGGTGAAGAGCCCGTCGCGCTCGGGCTCGCGTGAGAAGCGCTCCCTGAACCAGCGCTCGGCGTCCGTCATCGCTCGCGGCTCCACAGCCATCCCCGACAGTCTAGGTCCGGGCACGGGCACGCAGGCACAAAGCGGCCGTCCAGGCGAAGTCCCGCGCGCCCAGCCCGCGGCCCGACTCGGGCGAGAAGTACTCGCGCATCCCGCCGCCGTCGATGGCGAGCAGCATCCGGTCCACGAGCGTGCGCGCGGCGCGCTCCTCGCCGTGGAGGCCGAGGCCCAGGGCGGTCAGCCAGGTGATGTTCGCCCACACCGGGCCGCGCCAGTAGTTCCGCGCCGAGTACTCCGGATGCGCGCGGTCCAGCGAGCGCACGCCGTAGGGCGACGCGAGGGCGCCGTTGAGGACCAGGGCGCGCGCAACCGCGACCCGCCTGTCGCCCAGACCCGGCGCGAGGAGGGCGAGCGCCGAGCCGGCGCTCGTGGCCGGGAGCGGCGACTCGTCGACCGCGTCGAGCGCGCACACCGCGCCGTCGGATCCCGCTCGGGCGCGCAGCGCCGCCGCCACCCGATCGCCAGCGAAGCGGCTCTCCTCCGCGACGCGCGGCTCACCCAACCGCTCGGCCACGTCCGCGAGGTCCAGGCACGCGCGCGCCAGGATCGCCGAGAAGCCCGCGTCGAGCACCCGAAAGTGGCCCGTGCGCGCGAGCTCGCGTTGGTTCCAACCCGAAGCGGTTCCCTGGCGGACGAGCGTCAGGAAGCGGCGGTAGTGCTCGTGGCCAGGGCGCTCCGCGGCGTCCACCGAGTCGGTGTCGCGGCGGCGGATCACCATCACCTCCGGCAGCACCCGCCACAGCGGACCGTCCCATTCCGCCGCGTTGTCGCGGCCCGACTCCCACGGGTGGATCAGCACGGGCTCGCCGTGGCCGCGCGGGTCGCGCACGTCGAGCAGGAATCGGTGCCAGCCGAGGAGCGGCTGGAGGAGGCGGCGGGCGCGCCGCTCGTCGGGATGCTGCTCGAACAGGAGCCGCATGCACGTGGCCGCCACGGGCGGCTGGGTGATACCCGAGATGCGCCGGCCGTCGGCGCTCGTCCGCCGCCCCCACCAGCGCGGCCCGGGCAGGTAACGCGCGGCGGTGAGGCAGGGCAGAAGGCCCGACCGGAAGGCGATGTGCGGAATCATCCCGTCGCGGTCGCGCGCGCCGGCGAGGCTCTCGAGCTCGGTCCACGCCCGCGCGCCGTCGAGCTCCGCCCAGCCGAGCGCCGCTAGCGCCGAGTCCCAGTTCCACTGGTGCGGGTAGGTGGTGCGCGAGGGCAGCGTGTACCCGCCGGGGTCGTTGCCGCGCAGGACCGCCGCCGCAACCGGCGTAACTCGCGAACCAAAGAGCGCTTCCTGCGTTGCTACAGGCATGAAGCGGTCAATCATCACAACCGCGGCCCTCGCCGTGCTCACCGTCGTGGCGATCACGAGCGCCGGGGAGGCCGCCAAGCCCGCCCCCGGAACGCTCACGATCGCGGCCGACCACGCGAGCGTGAAGTTCGGGGCCGGCGTCAACCTCTCCGGCAAGCTCGGCGGATCGAACGTCTCCGGGCGCACCGTGCGCGTGCAGGACGACGTGTATCCACTCAGCTCCTTCGCCAACGCGGGCAGCGCCACGACGAACGCGACCGGCGACTGGACGCTGGCGGTGAAGCCCACCGCCGACACGCGTTACCGCGCGAACTCCGGCAAGGTCGACAGCCCGACCGTCGACGTGATGGTGCGTCCCGCGATCACGCTGAAGCTGTCCGACCGCACTCCGAGGCGCGGCCAGCGCGTCCGCTTCTCAGGCCAGCTGTGCCCGGAGCACGACACGGTCGCAATCGAGCTTCAGCGGAAGACGAGCACGGGCTGGAAGAAGGTGGCGAGCCCGGTGCTGGCGGACATCCCGGGCGGCACCTGCTCCAAGTACTCGGTCGCGAAGCGTGTCCGCCGAAGCGGGTCCTACCGGGCCCATTTCAACGCGGACGCGGACCACGCCGCCGGCAACAGCTCCCGCCGGCGAGCGACGGTCCACTAGCCGGGGAGGAGATCCGCGCGCCGTCACTCGGGGGGCCTGAGGCGGCGCGCGGCCCCGCCGTTCGCTCTACCCCCTGCCGAGGAGGCGCCGCTTCGGCCGGCGCGTACGCGCGGCCGCGTATCCGCTCCCGCCGCCCACGAGCAGCACGCTTCCCACCACCGCGGCCCACTTCAGCCGGCGGCCGAGCTTGTCGAAGCGCATGATCCGCCAGCCCTCCTCGCGCGCGACCCGCTCGAGCACGCGGTCCGGATTGACCGCAACCGGGTGGCCGACCGTCCGCATCATCGGCAGGTCGGACTCCGAGTCCGAGTACGCGTACGACTCCGACAGGTCGATCCCCGCGCGCTCGGCGAGCTCGCGGATCGCGACGGCCTTTCCCTCTCGGTAGGTGAACGGCCCCGCCGGCTTGCCGGTGTAGACGCCGTCGCGCACCTCGCTGCGCATCCCGATGCCGCCGTCCAGCACGAGCACCTTCGCCAGCACCTCGGCGAGCTCCTGCGATGCCGCGGTCACGATGTACACCGGCCGCCCCGCGTCCTGGTGTCCGTAGGCCTCCTCCAGCACCTCGTGGTAGACCAGGGGCAGGATCCCGGTGAGGACGTCGGGACCCATGCGCGCCAGGTCCACCACGCGCTGGCCGGCGATCGCGTCGAGGATGCGCTCGCGCAGCTCGTCGGTGCCCTGGTCCGTCGAGCCGTGCAGCCGGAACCTCAGGTTCGCCCACGCGTCGCTGGCCAGCTGGCGCCGCGACACCATCCCGGCGCGGTACGCCGCGCGCCCGAAGTGGAGCGCGCTGGAACCCTCCATGAGGGTCTTGTCGAGATCGAAGAATGCAGCTCCGGCCATTCGCCGGAGGCTAGAGGGCGCCTAGCCCCCGTTGACCTCCACGATCACCGCGTCGCCCTGGCCGCCGCCCGAGCAGATCGCCGCGCAGCCCAGGCCGCCGCCGCGCCGGCGCAGCTCGTTCACGAGCGTCATCAGGATGCGCGCGCCGCTGGCCCCGATCGGGTGGCCGAGCGCGATCGCGCCTCCGTTCACGTTCACCTTCGACTCGTCCACCTCGAGCATCCGCATCGAGTTGAGCGCCACCGACGCGAACGCCTCGTTGATCTCGAACAGGTCGATGTCGTCCACCGACAGGCCGGCCCGCTCGAGCGCCTTCCTGGCGGCGTTCGCGGGCGTGCGCGCCAGGTACGGGAACTCGTCGGCCACCGCGGCCTGGGCCACGATCGTCGCCAGCGCCAGGCGGCCGTTCGCCTTCGCCCACTCGTCGGAGGCGAGCACGAGCGCACCGGCCCCGTCGTTCACGCCGGGCGCGTTGCCCGCCGTGTGGGCGCCGTCCTTGTGGAACGCGCCGCGCAGCTTCGACAGCGACTCGAGCGAGCTCTCGCGGCGGGGCGCCTCGTCGACCTCGACGGTCGTGTCGCCCTTCTTCGAGCTGATCGTCACAGGCACGATCTCCTCGGGGAGCCGGCCCTCGTCGGTGGCCTGGATCGCCAGCTCGTGAGACCGCAGCGCGAACCTGTCCATGTCGGCGCGCGTGATCTCGAGCTCCTCGCCGACCTCGTCGGCCTCCTCGCCCATGTGCTTGCCGGTGAACGGGTTGGTGAGCCCGTCGAGGACCATCGCGTCGAGCGCCTGGGCGTCGCCCATCCGGAATCCGAAGCGCGCGCCCTTGAGCAGATACGGCGCGCTCGACATCGACTCCATGCCGCCGGCCACGGCCACGTCGAGGTCGCCGGCCCGGATCGACTGGTCCACCATGCCGGCCGAGCGGATGCCGGAGGCGCACACCTTGTTGACGGTCTCCGAGGACACCTCCTTCGGGATCCCGCCCTTGATCTGCGCCTGGCGGCTCGGGATCTGGCCCTGGCCCGCCTGGAGGACCTGGCCGAACACCACGTGCTCGACCTGGTCCGGCGACACCTCGGCGCGCTCGAGCGCGGCCCGGATGGCGGTGCCGCCCAGGTCGGTCGCGTCCTGCGAGGCGAGCGCCCCGCCCATCTTCCCGAAAGGCGTCCGCGCGGCGCCGAGGATCACTGTCTTAGGCATGTGCCGAACGCTACCGACTGGATCAGGCCGAGGATTCATGCGCCGGTAGACTGCCGCCGCTGATGGCGCCGATCACCGTCAGCGCGCGCACGGGAGCGCCCGAGGAGACCGCCGCGGACACCCGCGTGGTGGGCGTCTTCGAGGGCGACTCGCTGGCCGATCCCGGGTTGCAGCGCCTGATCGAGCTGGGCGAGGCGAAGCGCGGGCTGAAGAAGGTCGCGGTGGCGCACGAGGACGCGCCCGGCGGCGGACAGCGTCGCGTGCTGATCGCCGGCCTCGGCCCGCGCGACGGCTTCGGACCGGAGCAGGGCCGCGTGGCGGCCGCGGTCGCGGCGGCGCGTGCGAAGGAGCTCGGCGCCGTGTCGCTGTCCTGGGCGAGCCCGGGCGGCGACGGGGTCGAGGCCGCGCTCGTGGAGGGCACGCTCCTGAAGCTGTACTCGTTCGACCGCTTCAAGGCGCAGCCGAACGGGGACGGCGACGGCGGCGTCGAGTCGCTCGAGATCGCGGGCGACGCCGTCGACGAGGACGAGGTCGAGCGCGGCCGCGTGACCGCGGCGGCCGCGAACGGCGCGCGCGACCTCCAGAACCTGCCCTCGAACGTGGCGACACCCACGTTCCTCGCGGAGCGCGCCACCGAGATCGCCGACCAGCACGAGGCGCTCGAGGTCGAGCTGCTCGACCGCGAGGCGATCGTGGCGCGCGGCATGGGCGCCTTCGCGTCGGTCGCCCAGGGGAGCCACGCCGAGCCGCGGCTGATCGTCCTGCGCTACCGGCCGCCGGGTGCGAGGGGTCCTCATCTCGGCTTCGTCGGCAAGGCGGTCACCTTCGACACCGGCGGGATCTCGATCAAGCCCTCGGCCAAGATGCAGGACATGAAGTTCGACATGTCCGGCGGCGCCGCGGTCATCGAGTCGGTGGGCGCGATAGCGGAGCTGGGCGTGCCGGTCACGATCACCGCGGTCGTGCCGTCCACGGAGAACATGCCGAGCGGCCATGCCGTGAAGCCGGGCGACATCGTCACCGCGATGAACGGCAAGACGATCGAGGTGAACAACACCGATGCCGAGGGCCGGCTGATCCTGGCGGACGCGCTCTCCTACGCGCTCGAGCAGGGCGCCGAGCGGATCGTCGACCTCGCCACGCTGACTGGCGCGATCATCATCGCCCTCGGCCACACCTACGCCGGCCTGTTCTCGAACGACGACGACTGGTGCGCCGAGATCACCGCCGCGGGCGACGCGACCGGCGAGATCGGCTGGCGGATGCCGCTCCACCAGGAGTACTTCGACCTGACGAAGGGCCAGTACGCCGACCTCACGAACGCCGCCGACCAGCGCGTGGCGATGTCGAGCTACGCGGCCGAGTTCCTTCGCCAGTTCGTGGACGACCACCCCTGGGTCCACATCGACATCGCTGGCACCGCCTGGGGAACGAGCCGCACCTACGTGGGCAAGGGCGCGACCGGCTTCGGAACCCGCCTGCTGATCGAGCTGGCACGCCGCACAGCCGCGTGAAACACGGTTTCATGGTCTGTGACATAGATCACACTCTGGTTTAGTTGGCGAAAGCTGTGGCTACGGTCACTGGGTAAGCCGGAAACCAGCCTTGCTCGCTCCGGGGGAGGAGCGCGTGTGAGCTCGGTAAGTCCTGGTCCCGCCTGAAGGATGCCGCGCGGGTCAGGCAGTCCCCCACCCCCTCGGAGGTGGTGTTTTGAAGAAGGCAGCACTGCTGCTTGCGTGCGCGTGCGCACTGCTCGCAGCGATACCCGCGGTGGCCGCAGTCGGGCCGTCGCAGGCTGATACGAACACGACGCAGGCTGATACGAACACGACAGCTACAGGCGCTTCTGAGCCGGAGGCCAGAGCGGCGGGTCCTCGCCTACACGCGCGGTACCGCCACTGGCGGCAGAAGCTGCATCACTACGGCGTGTGGCGCGGGCGGAATCTCGTCCGGGCCGCCGCAAGCGACAGCCGCGACCCGACGGCTCGTGAGCTGCGTCGCTCGATTCGGCGGATGAAGCGCCGGTTCGCGACCTGGTCGAAGACGTACGACGGCCGGGCCACGATCAATCGGTTCAGGGTCCGCCACGTCCCGGGGTGGGGCAAGCAGAAGCTCGCCTCGATCGCGTGGTGCGAGTCGCGCAACAACCCGCGTGCCGTCGGTGGCGGCGGGGCGTACCGCGGCCTCTACCAGTTCAGCTTCAGCAGCTGGCGCGTGGTCGGCGGATGGGGAGATCCCGCCGCCGCTCCGCGCTCGGAGCAGACGTGGAGGGCCTGGCTCCTCCTGTCGAAGCAGGGCAGCGGCCACTGGCCGGTCTGCGGCCGGTAGTCACTCGGCGGCATGAGGCGGGCGCGCGCCAGCGCGCGCCCGCCGCCGCCGTCACGCCTCCCGGCTAGCTGTTCCTCGGGGGCTGCTCGTACGTCTCGTCGCGTACCACGTCGCCCTCGGGATCGCGCTCGAAGCGGCGCTCCTGCTCCCCGTCCGAATCCGCGGTGCGCTCGTAGTGCTCGACGCTCCGGTCATCGCCGGTCGTGCCGGTCCTGTCCGTCTCGGTCGCGCCGGCGGTCTCCGCGTGGCGCTGGTCGAACTCGGCCGCGGCCTCGTCCGGGTCGGCGTCCGGGTCCTTCTCGGCCGCCTCGATGTGGCGGTCGCGCGCCGCACGGTGCTGTTCATCCGCTGTCGCCGAGCGCTCGCGCGCCAGCGCGTCCTGGCGGCGTGCCTCCGCCGCCTGGGCGTCTGCCTCCGCTCGCGTCTGGTCCGCCTGTGCGCGGCCCACCTCGGCCTCGCGGCGGATCTCGTGTGCCTCGCCGCGGCGCTTGTCGAGCTTCCGCTCGCGGCCCGCGCGGCCGAGGAACCACAACAGCGCCAAGACGATCAGGGCGCCTACGACGATTGCAATTACTACTCCGGTGTCCATACCAGTACTCCTCCCATCAGGGGTCTGGGGAGGCGTACCCGTCAGGACGGGGGTGTACGCCTACTTCTTGCCGGCTTTTTCCTCTTCGCCCTCGACCAGCTCGCGCTTCAGCACCTTGCCGGTGGCGTTCCGCGGCAGCTCGTCGATGAACTCGAACTCGCGCGGCACCTTGAAGTTGGCGAGGTTCTTCTTCACGTAGCTCTTCAGGTCGTCCTCGGTGGCCGTCTTGCCGCTCTCGAGGACCACGAACGCCTTCAGGCGCTGGCCGAACTTGTCGTCGTCGACGCCGATCGCGGCCACGTCGCTCACCGCGTCGTGCCGCGACAGCAGGTCCTCGACCTCCTTCGGGAACACGTTCTCGCCGCCCGAGACGATCATCTCGTCGTCGCGGCCCTC
>JBEVKE010000053.1:0-6130 GCA_040509835.1 Thermoleophilaceae bacterium | reverse complement strand
TGGAACGGGTGAGCCACCAGCCGCTCGGCGCTCTCCTCGAACTCCTGCTCGGAGAGGTTGCCGATGTCGTAGCCGGCGGAGAACACGTCCCCGGAGCCCCGGATCACGAGGCAGCGCGCCTCGAGCGTGCGCGCGTACTCGGCGAGCGCGTCGAGGATCTCGTGGTCGAGCGCGCCGCGCCGCTCCGGATTGGAGATCGTGAGGCGCGCGACCGCCTCGGCCGGCTCGTCGAGCTGGAGCTTCGCGGTCACTCCAGGACGACGAGCGTGTCGCCCTCGGACACCGACTGTCCCTCCTCGCAGACGATTTCCTTCACCGTGCCTTCGTCCTCGGCCTCGACCGGCATCTCCATCTTCATGGACTCGAGGATCACGAGCGTGTCGCCCTCCTCGACCGATTGGCCGACCTGGCACTCGATCTTCCACACGGTTCCCGTGATGTGGGCTTCGACGTCAGGCATGGGCCGGGAAGATACCGGCGGGATAGGCTGCCGCCCCCTTGATCCTCGCGATCGACCAAGGCACGACCGGCACGACCTGCATCGTGTTCAACGAGCAGGGTCGTCCCGCCGGGCGCGCATACCGCGAGTTCCAGCAGCACTTCCCGCGGCCGGGCTGGGTGGAGCACGACGCCGCCGAGATCTGGGACGTGACGCGCGCGGTGGCGGGCGAGGCACTCGACTCGGCGGGGGCGAGGGGCGGTGAGCTCGCCGCGATCGGCATCACGAACCAGCGCGAGACGGTGGTGGCATGGGACCGCGACACAGGGGAGCCGCTTCACCGCGCGATCGTCTGGCAGGACCGCCGCACGGCGCGGCGGTGCGACGAGCTCCGCGAGGCCGGCCACGAGCAGCTTGTGCGCGAGCGCACCGGACTGGTGCTCGACCCGTACTTCTCAGGCACGAAGATCGAGTGGCTGATCCGCGAGGGCGGCGTGCCGCGCGACGCGGCCTTCGGCACGATCGACGCCTGGCTCGTCTTCAAGCTCACCGGCGAGCACGCCACGGATTTCACGAACGCCTCGCGCACGCTCCTGTTCGACATCCGCGAGCGGCGCTGGGACGAGGAGCTGTGCGACCTGCTCGGCGTCGATCCGCGTTCGCTTCCCGAGCCGCGCCCGAGCGCGCATGTGTACGGCGAGACGTCCGAGTTCGGCGGCTCGGTGCCGGTGGCGGGCATCGCGGGCGACCAGCAGGCCGCGCTGTACGGACAGGCGTGTTACGAGCCCGGGCTCGGCAAGAACACCTACGGCACTGGCAGCTTCGTGCTCCAGAACGCCGGCACCGACCTGCCCGAGCCCGCAGAGGGGCTCCTCAACACGATCGCGTGGGGGGTGGGCGACCGAGTGGACTACGCGCTCGAGGCAGCGATCTTCGTGACCGGCGCCGCGGTTCAGTGGCTGCGCGACCAGCTCGGGATCATCCGGACGGCGGACGAGACGGAGGAGCTGGCGCGCTCGCTCGACTCAAACGACGGCGTGTACCTGGTGCCGGCGTTCACCGGGCTCGGCTCGCCCCACTGGGACCCGTACGCGCGCGGGACGGTGGTAGGGCTGACCCGCGGCGCCGGACGCGCGCACCTCGCGCGCGCCGCTCTCGAGGCGATGGCGTACCAGACGGTCGACGCCGTGCGGGCGATGGAGGAGGCGTCGGGGGTCGTGCTGGAGGAGCTCAAGGCCGATGGCGGCGCGGTCGTGAACGGTTGGCTGATGAAGTTCCAGGCGGACGTGCTGGGGGTGCCGGTGGTCGTGCCGGAAGTGTCGGAGACCACAGCGCTCGGCGCCGCGTACCTGGCCGGGGTGGCGACCGGGACGTGGACCGAGGAGGACGTGAGCTCGATGTGGCGGCAGGCGGCGCGCTACGAGCCGTCGATGTCGGTGGACGAGCGCGAGACCCTGCTCGCGGGCTGGGCGCGGGCGCTCAATCGCGCCAGGAGTAACGAAGGCGACCGGACCGGGTAAAAAAGCGCGAATGAAGCCCCAGGTCTACAAGGACCCGCGCCCGGAGGAGTACTTCGACAGGTTCCACGCCCGGCAGCGCACCAAGCGGCCGAACTGGGTCTACGAGCTGGTGCGACTCCTCCTCACGCCCTACCTGATCCTCGTCTACAGGGCACGGTGCATCGACTCCGACAACATCCCGGCCGAGGGCCCGGTGATCGTCGCGCCGAACCACTTCTCCTTCCTAGATCACTTCTTCGTGGCGGTCTACCTGCGCCGGAAGGTCCACTTCATGGCGAAGTCGCAGCTCTTCAAGAACCCGATGCAGGTCATCTACCACAACGGCGGCGTCTTCCCGGTGCGGCGCGGCCACCACGACGAGGAGGCGTTCAAGACCGCGCACGCCATCCTCGGGCGCGGCGACCTGATCGTCAT
Organism: Thermoleophilaceae bacterium; assembly: GCA_040509835.1. Classification (GTDB taxonomy): domain Bacteria; phylum Actinomycetota; class Thermoleophilia; order Solirubrobacterales; family Thermoleophilaceae; genus JACVRW01. The sequence continues at coordinate 3,757 of JBEVKE010000053.1, read as the reverse complement.
GTACGCCGAGGCGGGCCGGTCCCGGTCGGGCGAGCTCGGGAAGCCCCGTCACGGGCTGGGCCGGCTGGCGCTGGAGTCGGGCGCTCCGGTGGTGCCGACGGCGATCGCCGGCACGGAGCGCGCGCGCAACTGGAAGCGCCTTCAGTTCCCCAAGGTGACCATCCAGTTCGGCGAGCCGCTCCAGTTCGAGCAGGTGTCCGAGCCGACGAAGGAGCAGGCCCAGACAGCCTCGGAGATCGTTTTCGAGCGCGTGCGCGAGATGCACGCTCGGCTGGTCGGCGAGGGACGCCGCGAGGCGGTTCGGGCGGCGCGCGAGGCGCGGCGCCCGACGGCGGCGTAGGTCTCCCTCACCCGCTTCCCGCTGCCGGCGAACGGCGGCATTGAGGGGGTCGACCCCGGGGTGTGTGCTGAAAAACTCGGCCTGAGGCCGAGATTTCTCCTCCACCCCCGGAAATCAGCTCCTCCAGGGTGTGCGACGGCCTTCGTGCGTGCCCTGACACCCTGAGGGGCGTGCAATCCAGCCGCGTACATGCCCGCCGCCGCGGCGCGGCGCTGATCGTGCTTGCCGCCGTCGCGGCCGGCGCGTTCCTGCTGCTTCGTGGCGGCGACGAGTCGCCGAGCTACAGCCCGCTCAACCTGAAGAACGACCCGTGGGCGTACGCCGCCGGCCGCCAGGGTGAGTTCGAGTCACGCGCAGCGGCCGGGCACAGCCACGTCGTGTACGTGAAGAGCCCGGGCGGGATCGGGGCCACGGCGGCGCGCGTGGCGCGCTACCGCGACGACGTGGAGAGGGCGGCCGCCGAGTCCGGCGTCGATCCGGACCTGATCGAGGGCATGGTGCTGCTCGAGAGTGCGGGGCGGCCGGACGCCCAGGCGAGCACCGACCTCGAGAGCGCCGCCGGCCTGACACAGATCCTCGCCCAGACGGCGACCGGCCTGCTCGGGATGCACGTGGACGTGGCGGCCAGCGAGCGCCTCACACGGAAGCTCGGGCGCGCCCGCGGGCCGCGCCAGGCCGATCGCATCCGCGCGCAGCGGGCTAAGGTGGACGAGCGCTTCGACCCGGCCAAGGCGCTCGCCGCCACGGGCCGGTACCTGAAGCGGGCGAAGGACGAGTTCGGCCGCGAGGACCTCGCGGTGGTCTCGTACCACATGGGCATCGGCAACCTTCGGAGCGTCCTCGGGGCTTACGGCGACGACGGCGCGAGCTACGCGCAGCTCTACTTCGACACCTCGCCCGACAGCCACGCGCGCGCCTACCGGATGCTCTACGCGCTCGGCGACGACTCGAAGACCTACTACTGGCGCGTGCTCGCCTCGCGCGAGGTCATGCGGCTCCACCACGACGACCCCGCCAAGCTGGAGCGGCTGGCGGAGCTCCAGGCGCGAACCGACTCGGGCGAGCTGGTGCTTCATCCAGACGGCACCGCCGACGACACCGAGGCAGGCACGCTGACGCCGGAGGCGAGCGCGATCCTCGCGTACATCCGTCACGGCGTGAGCACCGTGAGCGGGGTGCGCACGCCGCTGAGGACGATCCGCAGGCAGGGCTGGGCCTTCGACATCCGGCGCGACTACGCGAGCGACGCGCAGGCCCAGGCGTTCCAGTACATGCTCGACCGCCTCCAGGCCCTCAACCTGATCGCCTGGGCCCGGCGGGGCAACACCATCCACATCGTCGCCTCCAGCGAGGCGAGGCGACTGCTTGGCGCGGGGGCCAGGTAAGTCAACTAGCTAGTAGCTCGCATCCAGCTTCTGCCAGGCGTCCCAGTCGTGGCCAGGGATGACGAGCGCGTCCGGCGTCTCCTTCGTGTACTGCCGGATCTCCCGCAGCGAGCGGCGGAAGAGGTGCTCGTCGGCGACGAGGTGGGGCAGGTGGTCGTCCTCGAGCGTGCGGTGCATGAAGATCGCGTCGCCCGCGACCAGCACCTCGTCGTCGGCGGTGCGTAGCACCACCGACATGTGGCCCATCGTGTGGCCCGGCGTGAAGACGACCCGCACGCTTCCGTCGCCGAACACGTCGAATGAGCGCGCGAAGCCGGAGAACGAGTTCGCGTCGTTCGAGTCGAAGTCGATCAGGCGGTAGTCGAAGCCGTGGTCGAACTGGCGCTTCACGTACCCGTCGCGCTGGCTGCCGCCGGCGGCAGCCTCCCACTCCGCACTCGACACGAGGAAGGTCGCCTCGGGGTAGTCCACGATCGCGCTCGCGTGGTCGGGGTGGAGGTGGGTCATGATCACCGTCCCGACGCTGGAAGGCTCGATTCCTCGGTCGCGCAGCTGCGCCGAGGCCGCCTGCTCAGGGCGCATGTCGATGTCGCGGTAGAGCCGGCTGGCCAACAGCCCGAGGTTCGATCGCGGCTTCACCGCGACGGAGGCGTGGAAGCCGGTGTCGATCAGCATCGGGCCGGCGCCCGGATGCTCCACCAGGAAGCACTGGATCGGCGTTTTCACCCACTGGTCCTTCGGCACGCCGAAGCCGAACGCCGAGCGCCACGCCATGCGGCCGTCCGCACGGAGTAACCACGCGATCGGCGCCGCGACGGTGGCCGTGAGGATCGGAGTGAGCTTCACGTTCGCGCCCTCGCCGCCCCCCTTCATTGGCAGCTGGACCGGACGAGGCTCGGCGGCGGTCGCCATGGGCGCGAACCCTAGTCCGCCAGCTCCTCCCAGAACGCGATCGCCGCGCGCTCGAAGCGGATTCCCATCTCCAGCGTCTGGCGCGGGCCTGGGGGCACGTCGTCCGGCATCGCCGCGCGGATGGTCTCGTAGTCGGCGAGCCGGGCGCGGTTGGCCGGGATCTGGACGGCGGCCAGCGCCGCCGGGTCGGCGCCGAAGAAGAGCTTGATCAGCGCGGGCTCGCGCAGCTCGGCGAGGTCGGTCGTGGTCTCGTTGCGCCACTCGTCGAGCGCCCGCCGGCCCTTCTCGGTGATCGAGTACAGCTTGCGGCGGCGGCCGCTCTCCTCGCGCTGCTCCGTGACGTAGCCCGCCTCGGCGAGCCGGGCGGGCTCCGTGTAGAGCTGCGCGTGCTGGAGCGTCCAGAAGTAGCCGATCGAGCGGGCGACCAGCTGCTTCAGCCCATAGGGCGTGGACTCGCCGGCGAGCTCGAGCAGGCCCAGGACGATGTAGGAGGTGGGGGTGAGCCTTGGCTCTTGCATTAGTCCAACCTAGACGGTACATTATGGACCATGGCGACGACAGAAGCGACCACAGGCACCGATTTCGCGCTGGGCTTCACCAGCCAGGACCAGGAGATCACGGTGGACAGCCTGCCGGTCAGCGGGGACGTCCCCGCCTGGCTCACCGGCGCGCTCGTGCGGGTCACGCCCGCGCTCCTCGAGGTCGGTGACCGCCGGCTCGACCACTGGTTCGACGGCCTCGCGATGCTGAACCGGTTCGGCTTCGCCGACGGCCGCGTGTCCTACGGGAGCCGCTTCCTCGAGAGCCGCGCCTACGAGGACGCGAAGCGGGGCGAGTGGAAGAGCGGCGGCTTCGCCACGGACCCATGCCGCTCGATCTTCAAGCGCGTCCGGCAGATCTTCTCGCCCGACATCACCGACAACCCGAACGTGAACCTCGCTCGGATCGGCGAGCGCTACATCGCCATGACCGAGACGCCGATGCCGGTGGAGTTCGACGCCGAGACGCTCGACACGCTCGGGCACCTCGAGTACGCGGACAAGTTGAAGGGCCAGGTCACGACGGCGCACCCGCACCACGACCGGGACAGGGACGAGCTCGTGAACTACATCGCGCGCTT
>JBEVKE010000052.1:0-12423 GCA_040509835.1 Thermoleophilaceae bacterium | reverse complement strand
TCCGCGACATGCGCGGCCGCTCGAGGAACTCCTCGCGCATGATCTCGTGCCAGAGGTCGTCGACCTCCTTCACCTTCGTGAAGAAGCGGTGGCCGCCGAGGTCGAAGCGGTAGCCGTCGCGTACGGCGGTCTTCGCGATGCCGCCCACCTGGTCCTCGGCCTCGAGCACGACCACGGGCAGGCCCTTCTTCGCGAGGAGGTAGCCGGCGGTGAGGCCGGCAGGGCCCGCGCCGAGGATCACCGTCGGCTTCTCGGCCATGTCCGGCCGCGCGAGGTTCGCGGGGGGCTGAGGCTTTGTGTCGTTATCGCTCATTCGTCTTCTTCTCGTAGATCACGCCGCGGACTCCGATGCGCGTGGCACGCCGGTACCTGATCGGAACCGCCTTTACTCGCTCGAGGCGCGGATCGCTCGCCAGCGCCGCGCCCCACTGGGCGCCACGGCGCCTGACCAACTCCGTCCAGGGCGCATCCCAGTCATCCGCTCGCGAGGTCACGGGGTACACGATGAGGAGCCGCCCGCCGGTCGGCAGACTATCAACCAGCGGCTTCAGATTCGCCGATGGAGTGGCGTCCTTCAGCTTGTCGTAGCCGTCGGTCCAGTCCATGATCATGTCGTTCTTCACCGGACCCATCGGGTTGGCGAAGCGCAGGTCGGGCGCCCCGCCGAGCCGCTCCAGGTGGTACGCGAGCAGCGGTCCCTGCTCTGGCTGCATCGAGATCACGAGGTCGCCCTTGTGCAGCTCCGGCACCGAGTCGTTCCGGAGATCGGAGGCGTTCGACTTGTTCTCGAGCCCGTAGCTCTTCGGGATCGCCCAGATGCCCACGATGATCACGAGCGCGACCATCCCCAGGGTGCCGGCGCGGGCCAGGCCGAGCGCACCGAGCAGCAGCATCGGCCCGAGCAGCACACCCAGGTAGCGCGTCGTCCACGCGGGCGACACCTGCGACACGATCCAGGCGACCGCGAGCGTCCCGAGCACGATCACGGCTCCCGACAGCAGCGCCGTGCGCTCCTTGTCGTCCACGCGCCGCGCGAGGATCGCCGCGATCCCCGACCCGGCCGCGAGCACCAGCGCGACCGTGGGCGTGCCGCCGCCCAGGAGCGAGCGGGTGATCTGAATGGGCGCGCCGAAGTTCGGCGGGTTCAGCCAGGGCGCGCCGGTGTGCTGCACCTGGTGCAGCAGCGTGGGCACCCACGGCAGGTAGAGCAGGCCCACCGCGCCGAAGCCGATCAGGGCGTCGCGCCAGAAGCTCGAGCGATTCTCCGACACGTACCAGCACGGGATCAGGCCGAGCGCGAGGCCCGCGCCGAGGAAGAGCCCCCAGTTGTGGGTGTAGAGCATGCCGGCGAGCAGCACCATGAACAGCGGCAGGTACCCCCTGCGACCGAACGCGAAGACGTGCAGGAACGCGGCCGTCGCGAGCAGCGACATGACGAGCATGAGCGAGTACATGCGCGTCTCCTGCGCGTAGGAGGTCAGGAACGGATTGACCGCGCAGAGTGCCGCGCAGTAGAGGCCGGCGCGGCGCCCGAACAGGCTCCAGCCCGCCCACAGTCCGCCCGGGATCGCGATCAGCGAGATGACGACCGACAGCGCCTGCGTATCGGCAGGGCCGTCGCCGAACAGGTTCATCCAGACGGACAGCAGCATGTAATAGAGGGGCGGCGACCCGTCCACCTGCAGGATGCCGGGGATGTCGAACAGCGGCTGCGAGGCGATGCCTATCGACAGTCCCTCGTCCATCCACAGCGACTCGCCGAGCGAGTTGGTCCGCAGGTACGCGGACACGAGGAGCAGCCCGAGCAGCACCAGGGTCGGGAACACCCAGCTGTTCGGGAGCGAGCCGAGCCGCGGCAGGGCTCGTGGACGGGAAGCGACGCTTGCCACCCGGCGATCCTAGTGAGCGCCCCGGGCAGCGCAGACGGTTCGCATCGTCACTTGCCGATCACCTCGACCTTGCGCAGGCCGGGCCCCTCGTCGCCGCCCGGCGGCGCGGTCGGCGCGTTCGGCCCCGCCGCGGGGCAGCCCGTGTCCGGGTCGTTCCCGGTCGGCGGCACCGTGAGCAGGCGCCACTTCCCCTGCTGGTCCACGAGCCGGTAGCGGTCATCGGTCGGCTTGGTCACGAGCGGCCCGTCGGGCACCGTGCGGGTCCGGAACGCCACGCCCGGCGGCGGGGTGACCTTCCAGCCCACGTTGATGCCGTGGATGCCGAGCTCGTAGGCCACCATCTGGGTCTGGAACGGCCCGCTGAAGACGCCGCCGCACGCGAGCAGCCGGTCCTTGCCGCCGTTGGCGTCGATCAGCGCCTTCAGGTCGTGCCACAGGTACGCCTCGTGCTCGATGCCGCCCTGCACGCGGCCCGTGTTGTCGGCCTTGGCGATGATCGTCGGCGACGCGATCAAGATTCCGGCGACGAGCGCGGCCACCGCCGCGCGCGTGCCCGCCCGTGGGCTGCCGAGCCGCCGCGTACCGAGGCTCTCGACGCCCTGGAGCACCCTCACGGCACCGACCCCGCCGAGCACCGACACCGCCGCCGTGGTGACCATCAGGTACCGCTGGTTGCCGGCGAAGCCCGCCTCCGTCATGACCGCGACGAGCGCGAACCACGAGAAGCCGAGGGCGGCGAGCGCGAGCACCTCGCCCTGCGCCCGTCTTCGCACCCAGGCGACCCCCGCAACGCCGACGGCGATCAGGGTCCCGAGCTCGACCGGAGCGACGGTGCTCTCCGCGAAGCGCTTGAACAGCTCCCAGGCCGGATGCGCCGCGAACGCGGCGCTGCCCGGGTTTGGTGCGTTCGCGCGCGAGCCCGCTCGGAACGGATCGTTCGCCCCCCACCACTCGGGCAGGAACCAGCAGGCCGGCACCAGTAGGGCGAAGAAGATCAGCCGCTTGCGGAGCTGCGGCTCGTAGAACCACAGCCACAGCCCGTACAGGCCTAGGAACGGCCACGCCTCCGGCCGCAGGAGCGCGGCGGCCACACCGAGATAGAGCGCGTGGTCGCGGCGCCCGTCGAGGTGCCGCTCGAACGCCCACAGGACGACCGCGGCCAGCATCGGCTCCGAGTTGCCTAGCGCGGCGTCGCGCACGTACTTGTTGGACGACAGGAGCGCGGCGAAGGCGGACACCCCAGCGGCGACTCCGTACCACCTGCCTCCCACGAACCGGAGCGCCATCCGGTACGCCATCACGCACCCGAGAAGGCCGCCGGCGCGCGCCACCCACAGCCACAGGTACGGCGCCAGGTCCTGCCCGAAGAACGAGAACGGCACCGTGAAGAAGATGGGCAGCGGCTTCCACGACGGGCCGCCCTCGGTGACCAGGTCGAGATGGGCGATCTCCCGGCCCCACAGGATCCACGCCCACGGGTCGTACGTCGGCGTGGACGGGAACAGCAGCGTGAGTCCGGACACGGCAAGGCAGCCCACGATGATCAAGACCATCTGGGTGCCGTGGCGCTCGAGCGCGAGCGAAGCCGGTGTTACGCGCTCGACGCTTCGAGCCGGGTGGCGGACCGTAGCCGTGACCAGCCTCCGTAGCGTGTGACCAGCACAACCAGGCCGACGAGCGTGATCGGCACGTACAGCACGAAGCGGATCAGGAGCACGTAGGACACGGCGGCAGAGCCGGTCGAGCCGAGCCTGTGAAGACCCCAGGCGACGGCCGCATCGAACGTCCCGATCGAGCCGGGCGCCGCGGGCAGCGCCGCGACGAAGTTCGTGAGCGCGACCAGATAGAGCGCGCCTCCGATGCTCATGTCGATCTCGAGCGCGCGCGACACGCTCCAGTAGACCGAGCCCTCGAGCGTCCACAGAAGCACCGTCGTCGCCAGCAGCACGAGACCCCAGCGCGACACGAGCGCGCGCGGCGAGTCGGCCAGCGGGCGCAGCCAGTCGCGGATGCGAGCGAACACGTGGTGCGAGCGCAGCACCCAGATCCCGGCGGCGCCGGCCAGCACGAGCAGGATGCCGACCCCCGTCACGAGCACCGGATGCCTCGTGGGCAGCACGTCCGCGGTCGGGAGGACCGCGTAGACCGTGACCACGAAGATCGTGAGCAGCACGATCACGTCCAGCACGCGCTCGCCCACGATCGAGCTGATGACGGTGCGTTTGCTGGCGTTGCAGCGCGGCGACAGGAGCACGACCCGGAACGCCTCGCCCGCGCGCGCGGGGAGCACGTTGTTGCCCATGTAGCCCACCGTCGTGAGCGCATAGCAATCGACGCGCTTCGAGTCGACGCCGGTGTGCTCGAGGATCTGGTGCCACCGCTCGGCTCGCACCAGCGTCGCCAGCACGTACAGCCCGACGCTCGCGAGGATCCAGGCCAGCGCGTGGGCCCCCGTGGGGATGTGCGGAGCCTCCTGCTTACTCGCCCACCAGACCACCGCCGCGAGAGCGACAAGCGATACCAAGGCTTGGATGAGCGCGAAACGACGATTCATGGCGAAGACGGCGGGGCGTGACCGGGGCGGACCGTAGCAATTGCGATTACCCACAAAACGGCGTCCACGAACGCCGCTACTCTCCGCCGCTTGGCCAGGCGAGCGCTGACGATCCTAGTGGCTTTCGCCGCCTTCTGCCCGGCTAGCGCGCTCGCGCAGACGGCCGAGCGTCCGGGCGGGAAACCGCTCATCAGGGAGGGACAGGTGAACCGCCAGCTGCTCGGCGGAACCTGGTACTTCCGCCAGGACGACACGTTCGTCGGCGAGAGCGAGCAGTGGTACTCCCAGGACGACCTCACCGGCTGGACGCCCATCACCGTTCCTCACAACTGGAACGCCACCGACACCACCGAGAACAGGCCGACCGTGGGGTGGTACCGCAAGGACTTCACCCTCCCCGCCCCGCCGAAGAACCGCAAGGAGCGCTTGCGCGAGTTCTGGAAGGTCCGCTTCGAGGGCAACAATTACCGCACGAAGCTGTGGCTGAACGGGAAGCAGATCGCCTACTACACCGGCTACTTCCCGTTCGAGGTGCTGCTGAGCAACCTGAAGAAGGGCCGCAACACGCTGATCGCGGAGGTGTCATCGCTGCGCAGCAACTCCGACCTCACGCACTGGCGCCCGGCGGCGTACAACGGCTTCGGCACCGGCGGCTGGTGGAACTTCGGGGGCATCCTGCGCGAGGTCTACATGCGCAGGATCGACACGGTGGACGTGGACGACGTGCACGTGCTGCCGCGCCTGCGCCGCGTCGGCGGGCCCGCCAAGGTGGAGGTGCGGACGACGCTCCGCAACTTCATGAAGCGCGATCGCGATGTGTCACTCGTGATCAGGGTGGACGGCCAGCGAATCCGGTATGACCCGGAGACGGTTCCCGCACTCGGCAGGCGCGAGCTCAGCACCACCGTGACCATCAAGAAGCCGCGGCTGTGGGCGCCGCGCGCCCCCGTGCTGTACGGCATGACGGTGGGCGCGATCGTGGATGGCCAGGAGCGCAGCACCTACCGGCTGTCATTCGGGGTGAAGAAGATCGACGTGCGGCCCGGCGGCGTGATCCTGCTGAACGGAAAGCGGCTCAACCTGCGCGGGGCGAGCGTGATGGAGGACGACCGCGTCGAGGGCGGCGCGCTCTCGCAGCGCACGCGCGACCTGCTGATCAACCGCCTGAAAAACCTCGGTGCCACGATCACGCGCTCCCAGTACCCCATGCACCCGGCCTTCATCGAGGCGCTCGACCGGGCGGGGATCATGTACTGGGTCGACGCGCCGGTCTATCAGATCCCGAACACCCTCTGGGAACGCGCGGGCGTACGCTCGCTCGCCGGCCGGGCGGCCGCGCTGACGGTGAAGAACAACATGAACCATCCGTCGATCCTGACGTGGTCGCTCGCGGTCGAGCCTGCCGCCGAGGAGGACTCGCTCGGGGCCTACGGCCCGGGCTTCGTGACCTACGCGCGCGACGCCTCGCACGCGATCCGGGAGATGGACGACACGCACCTGGTCGGGCTCGACCGCCAGTCGCGGATCGGCGAGCCGCTCACCACGCCCGCGCACCAGTACCTCGACGTGCTTGGCGTGAACGACTACTTCGGCTGGTACCGCTCGGTCATCGACAACCGCCCGGACCTCCCGCCCTCCACGACCGCGGACCTGAGCGGCTTCCTCGACCAGGTCCATGCGGCGAACCCGGACCTGCCGCTCGTCATCACCGAATTCGGCGCCGAGGCGTCGCGCTTCGGGCCAGTCGAGCAGAAGGGCACCTATGAGTTCCAGCGCAAGTTCGTGCTCGACCACCTCGCCATCCACTCCTCGAAGCGGTTCGTGAACGGGGCGATCCACTGGGCGCTGCGCGACTTCCGCGTCAACCAGACGTGGCAGGGCGGCGCGCCGGACGAATACGCCACCCCGCCGTGGCACAACAAGAGCCTGATCGAGGAGAACAATCACCGGAAGCCGGTGTTCCTCGCCGTCGCCAAGATCTTCCGCCGCACCAAGCCCCTGCTACCTCGCTAGCCTGCGCCGCCCGATGAAGCGCCCGCTGTTCCTCGCACTCCCGCTTGCTCTCGTGGCCATCGCCGGCTGCGGCTCGAGCGACGCCGCCCCGAAGGTGGACAAGTCCGACCTGCCCGGCTCGGCGCTGGCGTGTCTCGAGTCCAAGAACATCACCGCGCGCCAGACCGGCGAGAACGGCGACGAGCTGGTGCTCGACGCGGGGCCGAAGATCACGTTCTATCTCACCGCCGACGAGGCAATCGCGGAGCAGTTCCGCGGCCGCGGCGAGGGCGCGGAGCAGATCGGCAGCGCGCTCCTGTACGTGCCACCCGAGACGAGCGACAAGAACGACGACCTCCTGCACGACGTCGAGGTCTGCCTGGCGAACCTGTAGCCCGCCGGGCTACCTCTGAAGCAGGACCTGGACGGTGTTCTTGCCCTTGTGGAAGGCCGACTCCGGCACCATCACCGAGACCAGCTCACCCGCATTGCCCACCGCAAGCGTGAAGGTGTTGCCCACGGCCTGGATCGTGCCGTTCACCGCCACCGCGATGTCGCGCGGGTGGCGGTCCGGCCCGTTCACGCTCGCGACGATGTGGACCGGGACGAACCCGGTCGAGGGATCCACGTTGTCGTAGTCGCCCGCGTCGGCGAGGTCCACGTCGAGCGGCGGCCCGGCCGCCGAGGCGGGTTGCCCGATCAGCTCGGGGTGCGCGCCGATCTCGTAGATCCGCTGCGGCCCGTCGGCGCCCGACCCGAACAGCCTGTGGTTGCGGGCGATGATCTGGGCGCGCTCCCGCTGGAACGCCGCGGCCGGGATCCTCAGCGTCTCGAAGGTGTTGCGGATCTCGAACCGGAGCGCCTTCCGGTTCTTCACTGTTGAGCTGTACGCCGACTTCCCGTCCATGTGCACCTTCGGGTCCACGTTCAGGATGTCGAGGATCGTCGGCAGGATGTCGATCGTCTCGACCCAGGCCTGATTCACCTTCGCGGTCTTCTGGCCCGGTGCCTTGATGAACAGCGGGATGGGCGCGATCTCGCGCGCGGTGGTGCGGTTGAGGCGGCGCCGCTCGCGCGCGTGCGGGAACGCCACGCCGTGGTCGGCCGCCACCACGATCAGCGACTTGTCCCACAGCCCCTCGGACTTCAGCCGCTTCCAGAGCTGCTGCAGCTCGTAGTCGGCGAAGCCGGTCTGCAGGAAGTGGCGCTGGAGCAGGACGCCGAGCTGGCCGCTGTCTTTATAGGCCTGGTTCGAGAGGCCCGCGACCGCGTCGTTCGGCTGGCGCCGGTAGAGCCGGCCGGACGGGAGGTACTGCCACGGCACGTGCGGCATCAGCGTGTGCTTGAAGTTGAGCGCCGGCCGGTGGCCGGGAACGATCCGCTGCATCCACTCCTGGAAGCGCGCGGACCGGCCCCTGTTCAGGTTCGCGCGGGTGTGCACCGCCGAGCCCGAGCTGGGGGCCTGCACCTCGGTCTGGTCGCCGCCGCCGAAGTTGCCCCAGTTCTCCGACACGCTCGTGAGGTCGTTCTCGATGTTGGGCGGCGAGACGACGTGCAGCCAGACGAGGCCGAGGTCCTCCGCCATCGACGAGATCCGCTTGGGATACGGCTCCTCGCCGAGCTGGTTCTTGCAGAGATCGGACGGGCAGACCGACGTGGCCTCCTCGTCGACGTTCAGCCGGTGCGACTTCGCGAAGAGGGTGAAGATGCTGTTCGGGTGGTCCGACGAGATCGGCTGCTTGTCCTTCTCCGGCAGGTTGCCGTCCATGATCGCGGGCTGCGCGCGCTCGGTGGAGTCGTAGACCGTGTAGGCGTTGCGGAACCACGTGGCGTTCTTCGCCAGCTCGGCGAAGCCCGGGTAGCGCTTCGTGTCGAGCCGGTCGTTCTGGTCGACGAGCGTGTTCGACGGCAGCTCGTCGAGGAGCACGACGACGATCGGCGCGCGCGACACGCCGCCCACCGACAGCGCCTTCGCCTCGCTCGGGAAGGCGAGCTCGGAGATCTGGCCGCTGAACAGGAACAGGAGCAGGAAGACGAGCGGGACCGGCGAGAGGATGTTGAGGAACGAGCGCACCGGCTCCGCGCGCGCCCACAGCAGGGCGGCCCCCGCGCCGATCGCGACGGACAGGACGATCAGCACCGTGTCCGAGGTGTCGATCGACTTCTTCAGCGCCTGCGCGGCGATCAGGACGACCAGCGCCCCCAGGAACCCCACGTGGGCCGCCTGGCGCACCTCGGGCCGGATCAGGCCCAGCAGCAGCTCGATCCCGAGCAGGATCGCCGGCGGCAGGACCACCAAGAGGACCGAGACGCTGATGATGTCGAAGCCCGAGGACCCGCGGGCCGCGAAGAACTCCGGGTTGTCCTTCAGGAGGTCGAAGAGCGGCTGGGCGACGGCGAACGTCCACAGCACCGCCAGGTTGAGATACGCCCAGCCGGCGCTCTTCGCCCCCTCCTTCGTCATTACCGCTTCGGGCGTGCGTGGTACAGCACGCGCGTGCCCGACTCGAGCCGCTCGGAGCGCTCGACGTCGAACGATTCCTTCAGGGTGCGCTCGAAGTACTCCAGCTCGTAGTCGGGGTGCAGTCCGTCCCGCTTCGGCGCGAGCAGCTTCTTCACCATCGGGTCCTCACGCGTGGGGAACTCGATGACGAGCGCGCTGCCCAGTGACGCCAGCCAGTCCACGAACTCCTTGACGGGCACGTTGGCGCTGATGGCCACGTGGTGGATGAGCGCCAGCGCCAGCACGAGGTCCGGCTTCCCCCGATCCGGCATCGACCTGCGCTCGAGCCCGCGCCAGCCGAGCCCGGGCGACGGGTCCGCGAGGTTCATCGTGAGCGGCAGGATCTGCTCGTTCCCCTCGTCGCGGAGGTCGCGGTACAGGAGCTCGACGGGCCCCTGGTCGGCGTCGACCGCCATGACGGTCTTCGCGCCCTCGGCCGCGATCCGCGAGTAGCGGCCGTTGTTCGCGCCGATGTCCCACACGAGATTCCACTCGCGGCTGTTGGCCACCTCGCGGACGAACTCGTCCTTCCGGCGCGCATCGTCGTCCGTGTAGCTGTTGCGCTCGCCGTACGCGGTCCACACGCCCTCCGGCGGGCTCCAGTCGAGCCGCTGGACGAGCTTGCGCATCTTCCGCACGTTGGCGACGAACAGCTCCTTCTTGAAGACGCGCTTGACCTCGTCCTTCACCTGCTGCGGCTTGTCGGCGTACCGCTCTTCCAGCTTGGCGTGCAGGATCACGTTCGTGAAGACGCCCTTGCGGAAGCGGTCGCGGAAGTTCATCAGGGGGCGGATCTCGGACGGCCTGATGCCGTCGATCGACCCGCGGAGCCAGGGCTGGAACGGCACGCCCTTCGCCGACTGGAGCAGCAGCGGATACAGGTAGAGCATGCAGAACTGGCGGTAGCCCACCCACGGCTCGCCCTCGCGGAGGCGCTCGAAGGAGCCCACGTCCACGAACACGGGCTTCGCGCCCTTGAACTGCACGTTGTAGGGCGTGGAGTCCTTCAGGACCAAGTCGTGCTCGAGGGCGGCGAGCAGCAGGTCGAGCTGGAGCAGAGCTGCGTCCTTCAGCATCGAGAAGGTCCACTCGTACGCGTACGAGACGAACGGGATCCGCTCGTGACGGAGGATCGCGGCCGGCTCGTGGACGAGCAGCCCGCGCGCGTCCACGGTCCCGTCGGCCCGCTCGGTACGAACGACCCGCTCGCCGTCGAGCAGGCCGGTCGCCTCGAGGGCCTCGAAGTCGCTCAGGCCGTCGGGCGAGAGCGCGCGGAAGACGTCATCGCCCGCGTAGAAGACTCTGCTCTCCGGATCGCGGAACGACCCGGGCTCGAGCCCGGCGGGCGCGTGTTGAGTGGACACGCGGCGGAAAAGTAGCTGAGGCGCGGAGGTGCCGCCCCTAGGCGGCGTCTGTCCCGCCGGCGGCGTCAGCCTTGGCGGTCTCCGGCTCGTCCTTCTTGATCCGGAGGAATCTGAGGAGGCGGTTCCAGTACAGCTTGGCGGTCACGGCCACGGCGGCGAGTCCACCCGCAATGATCTGCAGGATCATGCTCCCGCTGCCGGGATCCAGGTATGCGAGGACGGTGGTCATTTGGCGTGGCTCTCCGAACGGATCGAGGATTGAGAGGGCAGCGCAGGCTAGCAGAGCACACGCTTGTGAAACGCATGTGAATTCGGCCTGCAACTGACCGTACAACTACCCTACCCAAGCCACATGAAGCTCATCATCCAGATCCCCTGTTTCAACGAGGAGGCGACCCTGCCGGGCACGCTCGCCGACCTCCCGCGGGAGGTGGAGGGGATCGAGACGGTCGAGTGGCTCGTCATCGACGACGGCTCGACCGACCGGACCGTCGAGGTGGCGCGCGAGAACGGCGTCGACCACATCGTCCGGCTCACGAACAACAAGGGCCTCGCGGCCGCCTTCCAGGCCGGACTCGACGCCTCGCTGAAGCTCGGCGCCGACATCATCGTCAACACGGACGCCGACAACCAGTACTTCGGCGGCGACATCCCGAAGCTCGTCACGCCGATCCTCGCCGGAGAGTCCGACATGGTGATCGGCGACCGCCAGACCGACGAGATCGAGCACTTCTCGCCCCTGAAGAAGCGGCTCCAGCGGCTCGGCAGCGCGGTGGTGCGGCGGGCGTCGGGCACCGACGTGCCGGACACCACCTCCGGGTTCCGCTCCTACAACCGCGAGGCGGCGCTGCAGATCCAGGTGGTGTCGAAGTTCACCTACACGCTCGAGTCGATCATCCAGGCGGGCAAGATGGTGGTGGCCGTCGACCACGTCCCGGTCCGCACGAACGAGCAGACGCGCGAGTCGCGCCTGTTCCCGTCCATGTGGGCCTACGTGCGGCGCAACACGGTCTCGATCTTCCGGATCTACACGCTCTACGAGCCGCTGCGGGTGTTCATGTTCGCGGCGGTCATCACCGGCCTCGTCGGTGCGGTGATCTGGGCGCGGTTCCTCTACTTCTACTTCTTCTCGGATACGCCCGGATCGCACGTCCAGTCGCTGATCCTCGGCTCGACGCTGTTCGTCGTCGCGGTGCAGCTCGCGGCGCTGGGCGTGATCGGCGACATCCTCGCCGGCACGCGCGTCCTGCAGCAGCGCGCTCTCGAGCGGGTGCGGCGGATGGAGCTGCACGTCGGCGTCGAGCCCTCGCACTACGAGCCTGGCGCGAAGGAGACCGGCCAGCCGCCCACCACCGGGGCCGGCGCCGGCCGCGCGACCGGCAAGACCGAGGACCGCGAGGCCTTGAAGCTGTGAGCGGCGCCGGAGCCACCGCCACCGAGGTCCCGACCGGCAACACCTTCGACAAGTACGGGTCCTCGAACCCGGTCGTCCGGCGGCTGATGTCGGGCTTCCACCGGACGCTCGACGAGCTGTGGGCGGACGCGGCGCCCTCGTCCATCCTGGACGTGGGCTGCGGCGAGGGCGTGCTCACCGTCGAGTGGGCGGAGCGGCTCGGCGCCGGACGAATCGTCGGCATCGACCTCGAGGACCCGAAGCTGCGCGCCGAGTGGGCGAAGCGCGAGCGGCCCAATCTCGAGTTCCGCGCGGAGGAGGCCACACGGCTGTCGTTCGCCGATGGCGAGTTCGACCTCGCCGCGGCCATCGAGGTGCTCGAGCACGTGCCGGAGCCGGAGGCCACGCTTGCGGAGATGGCGCGCGTGGCGAGCGGGCACCTGCTCGTCTCGGTACCGCGCGAGCCGCTCTGGCGCGGCCTCAACATGGCGCGCGGCGCGTACTGGCGGACCCTCGGCAACACGCCCGGACACGTGAACCACTGGTCCAAGCGCGGGTTCGTGTCGCTGCTCTCGCGCTACGGCACGGTCGAGGAGGCCCGCTCGCCCTTCCCCTGGACCATGCTGCTTGTCAGGCTCTAGGCAGTCCTCCTCGTACGGGCGCGGGGCGGCGATCCTGTCGGTGGGGATCGGCGCCACCGGGCTGATCACGTTCGCCTACTTCTCGCT
>JBEVKE010000051.1:0-6714 GCA_040509835.1 Thermoleophilaceae bacterium | reverse complement strand
GTGCTCGACAGCCAGACCTACGAATCCAGCAAGCTGGAGCTGGCTCCCGGCGACCTCGTGTTCGCGCACACGGACGGCCTGATCGAGGCGCGCCGCGCGGGCGAGATGTTCGGCGCGGACCGGCTCGCCCGGTTCGTGGCGAGCGCCGCCGGGTCGCACTCGCCCAAGGAGCTCGTCCGGGCGGTGCACGAGGAGGTCACGGGGTGGGCGGACGGGATCTCCGACGACGCCGTGGCGCTCGCTCTGCGGCGCACCGCGTAGGCGCCGGGCATTCCGCTTGAATGGGGCCCGTGGAGGGCGCATACGCACGATCCGGGGTGGATCAGCTCCTATCCGGCACCGCGGTCGCGGCGCTGGTGGAGGTCCTGTCCGGGATCCGGACCGGACGGCCGTCGCGCGCCGCGCTCCAGAGCGGCCACTACGCGAACGTCCTGAAGATCGACGACACGCGCGGGCTCGCGCTGTCCTGCGACAGCGTCGGCTCGAAGGTGATCGTCTGCGAGCAGCTGGGCCGCTACGACACGATCGGGATCGACCTCTGGGGCATGAACGCGAACGACGTGATCTGCGTGGGCGCGGATCCGATCGCGCTGCTCGACTACATCGCCGTCGAGGAGGCGAACCCGGAGGTGCTCGAGCAGATCGGGCTCGGGCTGCGCGAGGGCGCGGAGCAGGCCGGCGCGGAGATCCCGGGCGGTGAGCTCGCCGTGCTGCCCGACGTGGTCCGCGGGCACCCGTCGCCGCGGGGCTTCGACCTCGTCGGCTTCTGCGTGGGCTTGGTCGACCTCGACTCGGTGATCACCGGCGACCGGATCGAGCCGGGCGACGTGATCGTCGGCATTCCCTCGAGCGGCATCCATTCGAACGGCCTGAGCCTGGCGCGCAGCGTGCTCACCGACCTCGACGAGGAGCTGGACGCCGGCCAGACGATGGGCGACCTGCTGATCGAGCCGACCGTCATCTACGTGAAGGCGATCCGCGAGCTGCTCGAGTCGAGCGTCGACGTGCGCGGCCTCGCGCACATCACGGGCGACGGCTTCCTCAACCTGCTGCGCCTCGAGGCCGACGCCGGCTACCGAGTGGACGCTCCGCTGCCGGTCCCGCCGGTATTCGTTTACATCGCCGAGCGTGGCGGCGTGGAGGACGCCGAGCTGTACGAGGTGTTCAACATGGGCTGCGGCTTCTGCGTGGTGGTCCCGCACGCCGATGCCGACGCTGCCGTCGAGCTGCTCGGCACGCACCATCCCGGCACGGCCGTGATCGGCCACACCACGACGGCCACCGGCGTCGTCGAGCTCCCGAAGCAGGGCCTGATAGGCCGTCGCGGCGAGGGCTTCAGCGCGGCTTCTTAGAGCGGTCGCCGCACTCGCGGCCGTGGTGGCCGGCGCGTGCGCGCCGGCGGCGGGCGCGGCGCCAGTCGTGCCGGGCGACCACCCCGATCCCTCGATCATGAGGACGGCGGCGGGCTCGTATATCACCTCGACCTCCGACGACTGGCTCCCGGCCTTCCCGGTGCTGCACTCGCGCGACCTCGTGCACTGGCGGCAGGTCGGCTCGGTGCTGCGGCGGCGGCCGCACTGGGCCAGGAACGACTTCTGGGCGCCGGAGCTGGTACGGCGAGACGGTCGCGTGCTCGCCTACTATGCCGCGCTGGCGAGGAACGGCCGCCGCTGCGTGGCGGGTGCGTCCGCCCCGCGAGCCGGCGGACCGTATCGCGACCACGGGCCGATCATCTGCAGCCGCACCGGCGAGATCGACCCGCTCCCGGTCACGGACGAGCAGGGCGCCCGATGGCTCGTCTGGAAGCGCGACGGCAACAGTCGCGGCCTCCCGACCCCGATCCTGGCCGCGCCTCTGGCACCGGGCGGGATGTCGCTCGCGGGCCCGCCGCGGGAGCTGTTCCGCGCCGGGGCCGCGTGGGAGCGGGGAAACGTCGAGGCGCCCGCGCTCCTGCGCCACGGTGGCTTCGTCTACCTCTTCTATTCGGCCGGCCACTGCTGCGGCCGCAACTGCACCTACGCGACCGGTGTGGCGCGTGCGCAGACGCTCCTCGGGCCTTGGGAGAAGCGCCGCCGACCGATACTGCGCGGCGGCGGCGAGATCCGGTGCCCGGGCCACGCGGGCGTGACCCGCGCGCGCGACGGCGCGCCGCTCCTCGCGTATCACGCCTACGTGCGCGGCGATCCGTCGGACCGGCAGGTGTTCGTCGCGCCGCTTCGCTTCGATGTGGAGGGCTGGCCTGTCCTGGACACTCGGCACGCCGCCCGCAGCGGAATGGCGCCGGAGCCGTCCTGGCAGTGGCCCGCCGGCCCGCGACCGGAGTTCTCGACGTCAGGCGCCGGAATCGTGCTTCGAAAGGGCGCGGTGGCGAGGCAGACGGGCACGACCCGATTTACCGCCAACACGGCGGTGCCGGTCGCGGACCGCGAGGCGCGCCCGGGTCTTGCGGTGACGGGCTCGGAGGGCAACGCCGTGGGGGTCGAGCTGCGCGGGGCACGGGCTGTGGCCTGGTCGTCGGTGAACGGGCGGCGGCGGATCACCGGACGGCTGCGGCTCCCGCCTGGACGCCCCGTTGCCGAAGCCGGCCGGATACGGCTGCGTGTGGCGGCGGGTGACAGGGTCACAACGGCGATCCGCTTCCGCGGCCGCTGGCGCGTCGTTGGGCGCCCTCAGCCGCCACCCCGCTGGGCGAGCGGCGCCCGGCTGGCCCTGACCGTGGGTGCACCGGGTCGCGCCGCCCGCTTCGGCTCTCCTGCGATCCGGCCGCGCTAGGCGAGCTCCCAGAGCTCGCCCGCCAGCACCGGGATGCGCCTCACACGCCACTCGCTCGCGAGCCGCCAGACCTCCGCGCCTGCGCGCGGGCCGGGGAGGTCGCACACGGCCTCGAGCTCGGCCGTCGCCATGCGGCCGAAGCGGCGGAGCGCGCCGGCCACGTCGGGCCGCCGCTCACCGCTCGTCGCCGCGCCCAGAGCGCTCGCCGCGGCGCGCCAGTCCTCGTAGGGATGGTCACCCCCCACCCACCGCTCCTCGCCGTCCTCGCCGATCAGGCGCAGCGCCGGGAACTGGAGCCGCTCGACGGCCGAGCCGTGTCTGCCCGCGGTGGCGAGCCCCGCGGCGCGGGCCGCGTCCGGAACGGTGCGCGCCTCCTCCAGGTCGCGGCCGAACGCCTCGAGCGTCGCGTGCGACTCGAGGTCGATCCGGAACCGCTCCGCGTCGAGCCCGCCGCCGCGCGCCTCCTCGACCAGCGCCTGCGGTTCGTCCAGCTTCCGGCGCCCGCACATGAACCCCTCGCGCAGGACGCGCAGGTAGCGCTCCTCCGCCTCGCGGCCCTGCTCGGCCGCAGCCGTCACCGCGATGCACGCGGGGTAGCTCGACCGTGGCGCGCCGTTCGCCCAGATGCGCGGATCGACCGGCATGCCGGACTCGGCCGAGTGCCCGAGCCAGCTCATCACGAGCTCGGGGCGATCCTCGAACTCGCGGGCGAGACCGCCCATCACGTAGGTGATGTCGAGCCCGTCGCCGAACTCCACCACTAGCCTGCGGAGGCGAGGCTCGCCCGCCCACGACGCCGGGCAGGCGGGATCTGTGTGATAGCGAGCGCGTACAGCCACCGGGAAGCGGAAAATAGATCACGGTGATCGGCACGCTGATCAGCGAGCGCTACCGGCTCGACGAGAAGATCGGGTCGGGCGGCATGTCAACCGTCTACAGGGCGTTCGACCCGACGCTCGAGCGCTGGGTCGCCATCAAGCTGATGCACCGGGACATCTCTAACGACCCGGATCAGCTTGAGCGGTTCCGGCGCGAGGCGCGCGCGGTGGCCCGTCTCAACCACCCGCACATCGTCACGGTGATCGACGCGGGCGAGGACGACGGCGCCCCCTACATCGTGTTCGAGTACGTCGAGGGCGAGACGCTCAAGGAGCGGATCCGCCGGCTGGGCCGGCTGCCCGTGTCCGAGGCCGTGGCGTACGCGATCGAGATCGGTCGCGCGCTCGAGTCCGCGCACGTCAATCTCCTGGTGCACCGGGACGTGAAGCCGCAGAACGTGCTGATCGACCCGGACGGCCGCGCGAAGGTCACCGACTTCGGCATCGCGCGCTCGCTCGAGACGCAGGGGCTGACGGCCACCGGTCGCGTGCTCGGCACCACGGACTACGTGTCGCCCGAGCAGGCGCTCGGCCACGAGGTCACGGGCCAGTCCGACATCTACTCGCTCGGGATCGTGCTCTACGAGATGCTGACGGGCGAGACGCCCTACCAGGCGGACACGCAGGTGGCCGTCGCTATGAAGCACGTGCGCGATCCGCTGCCGGACGTGCAGCGCCGCCGGCCCGAGATCTCCGCCTCGCTTGCGCGCGTCGTCGAGCGGGCGACCGCCAAGGAGACGCAGAACCGCTACCAGGACATCGGGGCCATGGTGCACGACCTGGAGGAGGTGTTGGCGATCGAGGCGGCCCGCACCGGGCAGACCACCGGCGAGGCCACCACGGTCCTCCAGTCGCTCTCAGGCGACACCGCCGACTTCGCGCCGGTTCGGATGCGCCGCCCCCGGCGGGCGCTCGCCCTGACCCTGCTCGTGCTCGCGGTGCTCGCGGCCACGACCGTGTTCCTAGCCACGCGCACGGAGAAGGGGCCCGGCGGCTCGGTCGTCAAGAAGCCGCGCGGGCTCACCGAGGTCCGGCTCGCCGGCGGCGCGGCGAGCGACTACGACCCGGAGGGCGACAACAGCGAGTCGCCTGAGCAGGCGCGGAACGCGATCGACGGCAGCCGGACCACGCTCTGGGACACCGAGAGCTACCAGGGCGGCTTCGCGGGCAGCCACAAGTCCGGGGTCGGGCTGTACGTGGACGCCGGCAGGCTGATCGCGGCACGCGGTCTCGCTCTCGTCACGGCCACACCGGGATTCAAGGCCGCCGTCTACGCCTCGGAGACCGTGCCGCCCGGCCTGAAGGGCTGGACCCGGCTCACACCGTCAAGGCGGGTCAAGCAGGACTTCACCTTCCGGTTCAACACGCACGGGCGCAAGTACCGCAACTACCTGCTCTGGATCAGCGAGCTGCCTCCCGGCAAGGAGAAGGCCCAGATCCAGGAGCTGTCGCTCTTCAAGTAGCCGGTGCGTCAGGGCGTGGTGGGAGTGGGCGCGAGCGTGTCGTCCTGCTTGAGGATGCCGATGACGATGACCACCTGGCTGCCCTTGTCGACCTCGGAACCCGCTCCAGGGCGCTGCTCGAGCACCACACCGTCCTGGGCCGGATCCGTGACCTCGCGCTCCTGGCGCGAGGGTGTGAGCCCGGCGCGCGACAGCGTCGAGTTGGCCTTCGCCTCCTTCATGCCCACCACATCCGGGACGCTGGCCTTGGGCTTGCCGGTGGACACCGCGATCGTGACCGTGGAGTTGCGCGCCACGTCCGTCCCGGCCGCCGGGTTCTGCGAGATCACGTCGCCGTCGCGCACGTCCTCCGACTCCTGTTCGTCTACCTGAACCTCCAGGTGCGCGTCGCGGAGGCGCGACTCCGCAGAGGCCTGGGACAGGCCGGTCACGTCCGGGACGCTCACCTGCTCCGGCCCCTGGCTCACGAGGAGCCGCACCCGCGTGCCCTTCGTGACCGAGGAACCCTCCTTCGGCACTGTGCGGATCGCGAAGCCCTTCTTCACCTTGTCGGAGAACTCCGGGTCGCTCGTCACCTTGAGGTCCGCCTTCTGCAGCTCGCTTATGGCCTGGGCCTCGGTCAGCCGTTCCACCGCCGGCACCAGCACCTCTCCCGGCCCGCCCGACACCTCGAGCGTGACCGTCGAGCCCGCGTCGGCCTCCTCGCCCGCGTTCGGATCCTGGTCGAGCACCTGGTCGAACGGCTGGGCGCTCTGCACCCGCTCCGTCTGCACCTCGAAGCCGGCCCGCTCCATGACCGCGCGCGCTTCCACGAGCTGCTTGCCCGTCACGCGCGGGACCGGCTTCTTGTCGGTCGCGAGCACGCCGCTGAGGATCAGGTAGGCCAATACGGCCACGAGCGCCAGGGCGAGTGCTCCGATCGCGTACCACGGCCAGCGCCGCTCACGGTCGGGCTCGCCCACCGGCCCCACCGGCGGAGGCGGCACGCCCCCAAGCTGCGTGGGCGCGGTTTCGTCCGCGACCGGCATCGGGATCGCGGCGAACCCGGCGGTGTCCTGGCCGCCATTCGCCCCGGCCTCGATCTGGGTCCGCGCCGCCTCGAGGCCGGCCGCGAGGTCCTCCGCCGACTGCCAGCGGTGCGCCGGGTCCTTCGCGAGCGCCGCCATCACCACCGCCTCGAGCGCCGGATGCACGTCCGGCCGCCACTGGGAGATCGGCGGCGGCTGCTCGGAGAGGTGCTTGAGCGCGACGGCCACCGCGCTGTCCCCCTCGAACGGCAGCCGGCCGGCGAGCATCTCGTAGAGCATCACGCCGATCGAGTAGACGTCCGAGGTGGCCGTGACCGCGTGGCCCTGCGCCTGCTCAGGCGACAGGTACTGCGCCGTGCCCATGATCGATCCGGTCTCCGTCATCTCCGACGCGCCGGCTCTCGCGATGCCGAAGTCCGTCACCTTCACCCCGCCGTGGTCGTCGACGATCACGTTGTGCGGCTTGAAGTCCCGGTGGATGACGCCGTGGCGGTGGGCGAAGCCGGCGGCCTGGTGGATGTGGGTGCCGAGGTGGACGACCTGCTCCTGCGGCAGCGGGGCCTCGGCCGTCAC
>JBEVKE010000050.1:0-25948 GCA_040509835.1 Thermoleophilaceae bacterium | reverse complement strand
TAGATGCGCGCGGGCGTATCGAGCTCGCGCTCGAACCGGTGCGCGCGGAACAGCGGGGTCGGCCTCCACAGGCGGTACGCGTCGCGCACGGCCTCGGGGATCTCGACCTGAGGCTCTGCGGACACCTCCTGGCCGATGATCTCCATCGGGAAGATCGGCGTGAGGTCGTCCGGGCCGGCGGGCTCCATCGTGCCGGGGTTGAGCGGCGGCAGCGGGTCGCCCGGGAGGTCCGGCAGCAGGTTGACCCAGTGCGTGGGTATGCGGTCCTCGGTGAGGACGAACTTCGTCTGCTCGGTCACGGAGCGATCCTAGACCGCGCCGGCCGCCGCCGCGATCTCGGCGTATGCGCCCGCGGGGTCGTCGCCACCGAAGATCGACGAGCCGGCCACGAACAGCGTCGCACCGGCCTCGCGCGCGTCGCCGGCGGTCTCGACGTCGATGCCGCCGTCCACCTCGATCGGCACGTCCGGGCCGAGCAGCTCGCGCAGGCGCGCGATCTTCGCCGTCGAGCTGTCGATGTACGCCTGGCCTCCCCAGCCGGGGTTGACCGTCATGCACAGCACGTGGTCGAGGTCCGCTGCGACGCCCGCCACAACGTCGGCGGGCGTGGCCGGGTTCAGCGCGAGGCCGGCGTTCAGGCCGGCGTCGCGCGCTGCCTGGAGCGCGTAGTTCACGTGCGGCGTGGCCTCCCAGTGGACGGCGACCGAGTCGGCGCCGGCTTCCGCGAAGTTCTGGATGCGGCGCTCCGGCCGCTCGACCATGAGATGCACGTCCAGAATCCCGTCGCGTCCGTGCACGAGATCGCGGAGCGCGTCCACGATCAGCGCGCCGATCGAGATGGGCGGCACGAAATGGCCGTCCATGACGTCGACGTGGATGACGCGCGCGCCCGCGTCCATGACCGCCTCGACCTGCTCGCCGAGCCGCGCGAAGTCGGATGCCAGGATCGACGGCGCTACGCGGATGTCCCTGAGAAGGTCGTGGGCTGGCACGGCCGGGCGACCGTACCAGCCCCAACCGTCGTCGTCAGTCCCCGGGCTCGACCCGGTTCTCGTCCCCGTCGTCCACCTGGTCGAGCGACGTGACGTCCCTGCGGTCCACGTGCTCGCAGTCGCTGTCGATCACGTCGAACTGGTCCGCCAAGACGTGGTCGATGCCCTCGCCGCAGTGGACGAGGTCCACCTCGCCATCGCGGACGCGGAACCGGTCGCGGCCGTTGCCGCCGCTCAGCTCGTCGCCGTTCGGGTCGCCGATGAACTCCACGTCGAAGCGCGACAGCGCCCACAGCCGGTCCGGGCCGTCGCCGCCGTCCTCGTGGTCACGGCCGCGGTTCGCGAAGATCACGTCACCGCGAGCGCCGCCCGTCAGCGTGTCGTCGTCCTTGCCGCCCGAGATGAAGTCGTGGCCGCCCTCGCCGTTGATCGTGTCGGCGCCGATCCCGCCGCGGATCCAGTCACGGCCGCGGTCGCCGTTCAGCGTGTCGTTGCCCTCGCCGCCGCGGACCCGATCGGGTCCCTGGCCGGCGTTCACCATGTCGGCGCCACGTCCGGCGCGAACCAGATCGGCGCCGGCCAGCGCGTTGATCGTGTCGTCTCCGGCTCGGCCGAGGATCACGTCGTGTTGAGGCGTTCCGGTCAGCACGTTCGAGCTGCCGTTGCCGATCACGACGGCCGCCGTCGCCCCGCTCGCGGCCGCGAGTGCGACAGCCGAGGCGGCGATGAGGGCGGTCAGGAACCTGTTGCTACGCTGCGCCACTGGGGCATCCTCCTTGGTCGGTGGGTGCCCCTCTAACCGTTCTGGGCGAGGCGAGTTGCGGTGCCTACGCCCGTGCAGCCTGCTTCGCGTGCGTGCGGATCTCGGACAGGATCCGCTCGAGCCTCGGCTCGGTGTCGCGGTCCACGAACGTCATGGTGGCCGCGACCGCGGGATGCACGCGTGCGATCTCCGCGTGCAGCGCGTGCGCCACTGCGCGGTAGGCGGGGTGCCCCTCGCGCCCCGACCGCAGCTCGATCAGGTGCATCGCCTCGCGCGCGTTCATGTCGAGCACGTACCGGATCCGGTAACCGAGCGCGAGCGAGTAATGAGCGAGCTCCCGGTGGCCCGCCTCCGCGATCCGCGCGTACTCCTCGCGTGAGCGCTCGAGCCCGGCCCGGTACAGGTCGCCGACGCCCGCCTCGTCCAGCTCGTGCGGCACGCCCGCTCCCAGCTCGGGGCCCAGGGTCTGCCACTGCACCGTGAGCAGGCGGTGGCGCTGGAGGTCGCGGAAGGCGCCGTAGTCCGACACCACCTCGAACCGGTACCTGAGCGCCTCGAAGCCGCGACCGGGGCGGTGGCGGCGGTTGCCGCGCTCGCCCACCAGCTCGGCCAGCATCGCCGCGCGCTCGTCCGGCGGCAGGTTCCGCAGCGCCGCGCGGGTCTCGTCCTCGGACACCGAGGCGGCCTCGAACAGGAGCGCGGCGAGCAGCTCCTCCTCGCTCCCCTGCACGGACAAGAGCCGCACGGCCGGGCCAGTCTCCTCGTCGCGGGTGGCGCGGTCGAGCCCGAGTCGCGCGGCCCAGCGCTCGCCCGCGCGCTCGCGCTCCTCGAGGTAGGAGATCCACTCGCCGCCGCGCTCGGGCCGGTCGACGCGTGCCACGAAGCTCGGCACCACCGCTCTCAGCTCCTCGAGGATCATGCTCGCGTAGTCGCGCGCCTCCGGCAGCGCCGACGCGAACAGCCTCAAGAGGAGCTGCTCATAGGCCTGGCCCGAGGCGAAGATGCCCACGTGCGAGAGCGAGGACGCCGGCAGCAGCCCGCGGAGCAGGTCGAGCGCCTTCGCGCGAATCGAGCGCGCGTGCGCCGCCTCGGGCTCGTCGCCCGTCCGCGGGAAGCGCTCGGACGCCCACGCCTCCACCCGGGGCAGAGCGTCCGAGTACGACTCGAACAGGAAGTCCATGGCCGCCTCGTACTCCGGCCCCAGCTCGGGGTCGCGCCAGTAGCGGTACCCGAGCCCGTCCCCGATCGGCGTGTCATAGGGCATGTAGCGCGTGGACTGCTCGAGGTAGGCGGCCAGCCGGCCGCGCTGGAGCAGCTTCGTCATCACGTTCGAGACCCACTCGCACGCGATGTGCGCGCCGCCGAGCTGCGCCACCGAGTCGTCCCCGTAGCCAATGAAGATGCGCTCGTACAGCTTTCGTGCACGCTCGCCCTCCTCGCCGTCGAATGGCGCGCCCGGCTCGGCGTTCGCGGCGAACTCCTCCAGGTAGAGGCGCCGCAGCGTGCCCTGGTACCGCGAGTAGCGCGCGAACAGCGCGCCCTTCACCGTCTCGGGCAGGTTCACGAGCGCGAACACGGGCCGGTCGAGGTTTGTGAAATGAGGCGTGAGGAGGGCGCGCTCCTCGTCGCTAAAAGTCTCGACCGGGTAGTCCATGGCGCGGGTGGGCCACCTTAGCGCCGCGCGCGGCGGGCTAGCTCAGCCGGTGCTCGAGCACGCACTCGAGGCGTGCGCTGTCTTCGTCGACCGGCACCGCCTTGTCGACGCGCATGTGCAGCTCCCGGCCGTCGACGATCAGCGTCGCAACCTGGTTGTCGAACCACGGTCCGTCGCCCACCATCCGCCAGCCGATCCCGGGGTCGGGCACCCCCGCCATCCGCGCGAGCGAGCGCGTGAACAGCTCGAAGGGGTGCGACCACCCGATCCTGATCTGGTTGCGCTCCTTCTTCTCGAGCGGGTTGCGGTACGGGGAACACACGGCCTGCCAGACGTTCGACTTCATTCCGGTCCCGCGCGGGTAGCCCACCTCGGCAAGGTAGGCGTGGTGTACGTCGCCGGAGAGCGCCACTATCGACGCGGGCGGCTCGCCGCGCTCACCGGTGCCGATTGCCCTGAACAGCTCCACGAGGCGGGCGAACGACTCCTGGAACGCGGGCCAGTGCTCCATGTCGGCCGCCTGTCTCATCTGCTCGGCGGCCTTCGCAGCCACCGGCCCCCACGCGCCGCCCGCCACTGCCTCGTTCCACGCCTCGGCCCAGTGCATGCCGGGGCCGAGCAGCCACGGGAGCGAGGTGCCGACCAGCAGGTGGTCGAAGCCGCCGGTGGCGTGCTCGTTCACCCAGTCCCACTCGCCGCTGTCGAGCATCGACCGGTGGCCTTCCTTCACAACCCTGCCCGCGCGCGAGTCGATCACGATCAGGCGCGTGTTGCCAAGGTCGCGGCAGTAGCTCCAGCGCGCGCCGTCGGTCTCGCGGTCGGCGCGGTAGGCGAACTCCTCCAGGAGCTGCTCGGCATCGTCCGACGCCTTCACCTTGGCCAGCAGCTCGTCGTCCCTGTGCGCATCGGGCGAGAGGTTCCCGAGGTGCTGGTAGACCCAGTACGACGACAGCGCCCCCTTGATGTGCTCGTTCCACCAGTGGTGCGAGCGCGCCTTCTCGAGCCACGCCTCCGAGATGTTCCAGTCGTCATGGACGTCGTGGTCGTCGAAGATCATGATCGTCGAGACGGTGGAGAGGAGCCAGCGGATCGCGTGATCGCTCCAGCTCTCGTGGTACAGGCGCGTGTATTCGTCGAAGTCGAGCACGACGTCGCCGGGCGGCTGTGACAGGTCGCGCCGCGTCTCGATGAAGGCGCGCGTGGCCGGTGACACCTCGTCGGCGTACACCTGGTCGCCGAGCATCAGCAGCACGTCGGGCCAGTCCTCGCGCGACTCCTCGCGCATGCGGAAGGCGAGCGTGTGGAGCGCGTCGACCTCGCGACCGCGCTCGTCCTGGTCCTTTCTCAGCGAGTACGGCGGCTGGTGCGGCGCCGCCACGCGGCACGAGCCGAACATCACCCGCAACGGCGTCTCCTTCGGGTACGTGTGGAACGCGCTGGGCGGCCAGCCGTCGGCGCGCGGCCACACGCGCTCGCCGTCGAGGAGCACCTCGTACTCGTGCCAGGTTCCCGGCTCGAGGCCGCCGCAGCAGACGAGCGCGTAGTGGTGCCCGCTCACGCAGAAGGTGCGCTCCTTCGTGCCGAGGATCTCCACCTCGCACGAGGAGTCGGTCTCCACCCACAGGACGGCGTCGGTTTCGCTGACGTATCTGAGGATGGGTCCGAGGACGAGCGAGGCCATGCTGGCACGGTACCCCGCGGAGTAGGTTTCGGATCGTGGAGTCGCAGCTTCAGGAGGTCGGCCGGACGATCCACGCGGCTCTGCCGGGGCGCTCGCGCCACCCGCTCAAGATGATCGACCAGCGCGCGATGGAGCTCGCCTCCCAGGACGCCGAGCTGCGCGGGGCGCTGTTCCGGTTCGTGGACGTCACGCCGGCCTGCCGCTCCCTGGACGACCTCGCCCGCCATCTGACCGGTTTCCTCGAGGAGGTGGACGACCGCCCGCCGCCGATCGAGGCGGCCATGAAGATGTCCGGCACGAAGCCGGGCCGCGCGGCGCTGGGCGCGGCGGCCGCCGCCGGCGTCCGGCACATGGCGCACCGCTTCATCGTCGGCGAGAGCCCGAAGGCGGCGCTGAAGACGATCCGCCACCTGTGGGACCACGGCGCGGCCGTCTCGCTCGACCTGCTCGGCGAGGCGACGGTCACGCAGGCCGAGGCGGACCGCTACGCGGCGCGGTGCATGGACGCGCTCGAGACTCTCGCCGCCGCTGCGCCCTCGTGGCCCGAGCGCCCGGTGCTCGAGGCCGACTCGATCGGCCGGGTCCCGCGCGTGAACGTGTCCGTAAAGGTGTCCGCGCTCACCCCCCTCCTGCGCCCCGAGGCGCCCGAGGTGGGCCGCGACGACGCCGCGCGGCGGATGCGCCCGCTGCTCGTGCGCGCGAAGGAGCTCGGCGCTCACCTGCACATCGACATGGAGTCCGTGGACACGGTCGAGGCCACGCTCGGCCTGGTCTTCGAGCTCCTCGACGAGCCGGAGCTCCGCGAGGGCCCGTCGGCGGGAGTGGTGATACAGGCATACCTGAGGGAGTCGCCGCAGCAGCTCGAGCAGGTGCTCGACTGGGCGGCGGCCACCGATCGCGAGCAGCCGATGGTCGTCCGGCTGGTGAAGGGGGCCTACTGGGACCACGAGGTGGTGGACGCGCGGCAGCACGGCTGGACGCCGCCCGTGTTCGAGGCGAAGCGTGACTCCGACCGCAACTTCGAGGCTCTGACCCGCCGGCTGATCGAGGCGTGGCCTCACGTGCGGCCCGCGATCGCGTCGCACAACCTGCGCTCGGTGTCGCACGCGGTGGCGGTGGCGCGCGAGCTGGGCCGCGAGGATCGCGACGTGGAGTTCCAGGTGCTCCGCGGGCTCGGCGACGACCTGGCCGCCGCGCTCGCCGACCTGGGCCACCGCGTCCGGATCTACTGCCCGGTGGGCGACCTCGTGGCCGGCATGGCGTACCTGGTGCGACGCCTGCTCGAGAATACGGCGAACGAGTCGTTCCTCGGTGAGCAGCAGCGTGGCACCCCTCTCGAGGAGCTGCTGGCGGCGCCGTGAGCTTCCGCAACGAGCCTGTACTCGAACTCCGGAGGGCGCCGGCGCGGGAATCACTCCTGGATGCGATGAAGGAGCTGGACACAAGACTTCCGCTCCAGGTCCCAGTCTCAGTTGGTTCAGATCTTCTGGACAGACCGAGGTTCGAATCAACCGATCCCGGGCGGCCCGATCGCGTCGTCGCCGAGGCCGCGCGCGCCACCGAGAAGGACGCGGCCGCAGCGGTGGAGGCTGCCGAGCGCGGCTTCCGCGAGTGGTCCGCACGCTCCGCCGCCGAGCGGGCGCAGGTGCTGCGCGGCGCCGCCCAGATCCTCCGCGAGCGCCGGCTCGAGCTCGCCGCGCTTCAGGTGCGCGAGTGCGCGAAGCCGTGGCCGGAGGCGGATGGCGACGTGTGCGAGGCGATCGACTTCCTCGAGTACTACGCGCTCGAGGCCGTGGCGCTCGACGACGGCCGGCCGCTCGTGCAGGTGCCGGGCGAGCGGAACACCATGCGGTACGCGCCGCGCGGCGTGGCCGCGGTGATCTCGCCCTGGAACTTCCCGCTCGCCATCCCGTGCGGCATGACCGCTGCCGCGCTCGCGGCCGGGAACGCGGCGGTGTTGAAGCCGGCCGAGCAGTCGCCGGCGAGCGCGGGCGCCCTCGTCGAGGCGCTCCACGCGGCCGGCGTGCCCCGCGACGCGCTCTCGCTCCTGCCCGGTTACGGCGAGGTGGGGGCCGCGCTCGTGCGCGATCCTCGCGTGCACGTGATCGCGTTCACCGGCTCGAGTGCCGTGGGGCTCGAGATCCTGCGCGCCGCGGCCGAGACCCCGGACGGGCAGGGCCACGTCAAGCGGGTTGTGTCCGAGATGGGCGGAAAGAACTGCGTGATCGTGGACGCCGACGCCGACCTCGACGACGTCGTGCCGGAGGTCGTGTACTCGGCGTTCGGCTACGCCGGCCAGAAATGCTCGGCGGCCGCGCGC
Source organism: Thermoleophilaceae bacterium (assembly GCA_040509835.1). Classification (GTDB taxonomy): domain Bacteria; phylum Actinomycetota; class Thermoleophilia; order Solirubrobacterales; family Thermoleophilaceae; genus JACVRW01. The sequence goes on along the minus strand of JBEVKE010000050.1, from coordinate 18,538 downwards.
GTGCTCGTCCACGAGGCGACGGCGGACACGCTCCTGGAGCGGCTGGCGGGCGCGATCCGGGTGCTCGACGTGGGCCAGGCCGAGCGGTTCGCGTCGGAGGTGCCGCCCGTGATCGAGCGGGAGGCGCAGGAGCGCGTCGAGCGCTACGCCGCGATGGGGCCGGTGCTCGCCGAGGCCGAGGCCGGGCTGCCCGCCGAGGGCTGGTTCTGCCCGCCGCGCCTGATGGCCGACCTTCCTGACGACTCGCCGGTGCTGAACGAGGAGGTCTTCGGACCGCTGCTCGCGGTCACCCGCGTGCGCGACGTTGAGGAGGCGTGCGACATCGTCGACGCGCTCCCGTTCGCGCTCACGGGCGGCCTCTTCTCGCGCACCCCGCGCACGATCGAGCGGGTCGCCGCCCGGGTGCCGGTGGGGAACCTGTACGTCAACCGCGGGATCACGGGCGCGATGGTGGGCAGGCAGCCGTTCGGCGGCAACAGGCGCTCAGGGATCGGCTCGAAGGCCGGCGGGCCGGACTACCTGCTCCAGTTCGTGGAGCCGCACGTGGTGACCGAAAACACGATGCGGCATGGAATACCCGTGGAATGAACGGGTAGGAGCGCCGCATGATCGGAGCAATCATCCTTGGCCTGCTGGCCGGTTTCATCGCAAAGGCACTCATGCCGGGCGACGACCCGGGCGGCTTCTTCGTCACGATCCTGCTGGGTCTGGCGGGTGCCCTCGTCGGCTTTTTCCTCTTCACCGAGGTGCTCGGCATCGGCGATTCGGACATGTTCGACCTCGGCGGCCTCGTCGGCGCGATCATCGGCACGATGATCCTGCTGGCGATCTACCGCGCGGTCGTGGGCCGCGACGACCGGACTCGCAGCACGGCAACCACGCCGTAGCGAAACAAAGACGTTCGCCGCGGGTCACGCACTAGTGTGTGGCCCGCCGTGAGCGCCCCCGCGTTCGACCTTCAATCGCACTCCGTCCACTCCGACGGGGAGCTTCCGGCTGCCCAGGTCGTCGAGAACGCCGCGCAGGCGGGTGTGGAGCTACTCGCCCTGTCCGACCACGACACCGTCGACGGGGTCGACGAGGCGCTGGCCGCCGGGGCCGTGCACGGGGTCCGTGTGGTGCCGTCCACCGAGATCTCGGCGGTCGACGGCCAGTACGAGGACCTGCACGTGCTCGGTTACGGGATCGATCACCGCAGCGCGCTGCTGGGCGAGCGCCTCCTGGACGCGCGCGCCGACCGCGAGCGGCGCGCCGACGCGATGGCGGACCAGCTCCGCGAGCTCGGATTCGAGGTCGACCCGGCGCCGATCGAGGCGCGGAAGGCCGCGGGGAAGCCGGTGGGGAGGCCGCACCTGGCGGCCGCCGTGCTGGCGCACCCCGCGAATGCTTCCCGTCTCGCCTCGGAGGGCCATTCCGATGTTTCCTCCTTCATCCCGGCGTATCTCATCCAGGGCATGCCGGGATACGTGGCCCGCTCGCATCCCACCGTGGAGGAGGCGATCGCGTGGATTCACGAGGCGGCCGGGGTGGCCGTATGGGCCCATCCGTTCTGGGACGTGAAGGACAGCGGTGAGGTCCTGGCTGCGATATCCCGGTATCGCTCCTTTGGACTTGATGGCGTCGAGGTGTTCTATCCGGCGCATTCTCGGGAGCAGACCAAGCTGCTGGCGCGTTGCACCGAGGAACTCGGGCTCCTGAGTACGGGGTCGTCCGACTACCACGGGCCCGACCACCGGCTGTTCTCGTCGTTCCGGTCGTTCGACCTGTTCGGGTGCGAGCCGAACCTCGGGCCGATCGCCCACGGCACGCTGGCGGCGCCGTCGCGGGGCGGCGGGGGCCTGTGCTTCTGGCTGACCGGCCTGTCGGGCTCCGGCAAGTCCACGGTCGGCCGGCTCGCCGCGGGCCAGCTCCGCGACCGCGGCTACCACGTGGAGGTGCTCGACGGCGACGACGTCCGCCAGAACCTCTGCGCGGGTCTCGGCTTCTCTCGCGAGGACCGCGACGTGAACGTGCGCCGGATCGCGTGGGTCGCGGACCTGTTGTCACGTAACGACGTCATCACCTTCGTGGCCGCGGTGTCGCCCTACAGGCGCGCGCGGGACGACGCGCGCGCCCGGATGGGGGAGCGCTTCGTCGAGGTGCACGTGAAGGCCTCGGTGGACGAGTGCGAGCGCCGCGACGTTAAGGGCCTCTACGAGCGCGCCCGGGCCGGGCAGATCCAGGGATTCACGGGAGTGTCCGACCCGTACGAGGAGCCGCTCGCGGCGGAGCTGACTCTCGAGACCGAGTCCGAGACGCAGGAGGATTCAGCGCGGCGGCTTGTGGAGTATGTGGAGGCTCGTCTGACGACGGGCAATGAAGGGGTGCCCCAGGCGATGATGTAGTCGTTGACCCCGCATTGCGGGGAAAAGACGACACGGTCCCGAAATCAGGCCGGGTGGGGCTCGGCGCCCGGGGCCGGCCGCGGGGCCGGGGCACCGTGCCCGTCCCCATCGGTGCCCGAGCCCTCGGACACGCCCGCGCCGTCGGACGGGGGAGGCGGACCCTGGCCGGCCTGGGCCGCCATCGCCTCGGCCCGCGCCTGTGCGGGGGTTCTTCGGAGCGCTCCCATCAGTGGCAGCGCGGTCAGTACCAACAGGGCCGCCTGGCGGAACGCCCAGGCGAAGCCCTCGCGCGCCGAGCCTGCCGTCTCGCGGACGATGTCCTCGTCGAAGCCCGGCTTCGGAACGAAGCGATCCTCCGTCCCGCCGGTGTAGTCGTGGAGCGTGGACTGGATCACCTGGGCGGCCATCGGCTTCGGCATGTCGTAGTCGTCGACGATGTCGTCGATGTTGTCCTTCGCGAACCAGGACATGTGGGCGTGGAGGGCGCCGCCGAATGTGGCGATCAGGATCGCGACGCCCAGCGCCGCACCGAGCTGCCGCGCGGTGTTGAGCACGCCGGACGCGAGCCCGAGGTCCTGCCCCGTCACCGCTCCCATCGCGCCCACGTTGAGCGCCGGGAAACCGATTCCCATCCCCACGCCGATCAGGAGCAGGCCGGGGAGCACGCGGAGGTACGCCCAGGCATCCCCGGCCGTCGAGGGGAGGAAGGACACGATCAGCATCCCGACCGCCATCGCAATCAATGCCGGCTTCGCGAGCTCACCGGGCGCGCGGGTGTCTGCGGCGCGGCCCACGAACGGCCACGCGAGCAACCCCATCAGCGGCACCGGCACGATCGCCAGCGCCGCCTCAAGCTGCGTGTAGCCCCACAGGTTCACGAACATCAGCGAGAGCAGCAGCAGCGAGCCGATCGCGCCCGCGGCGAAGAAGAGCATCCCGATGTTCGCGTTGCGGAACTGGCGGTTCGCCAGTAGGCCCGGCGTGATCATCGGGTCCGGCGCGCGCCGCTCCCACCAGAAGAAGAGGACACCCAGCAGGATCGCCCCCTGCATCAGGCTGAGCCACAGCGGCAGGTCGCCGCCGAACGGGTTCGCCTCGATCAGCGCCATCGTCAGGAAGAGCACGGCGCCGCCGAGCAGCAGCATCCCGCGCACGTCCACCTGCTTGCCGACCGCGCTGAGATCCCAGGTCTCGGGCCACCAGCGCCAGGCGAGGATGATGCCCACGATCCCGAACGGGATGTTGATCAGGAAGATCCAGTGCCAGCTCGCGATCTCGATCAGCACGCCGCCGATCACGGGGCCCGCCGCGGAGGACACGAGCGCCACCACCGCGATGAGCGCGAGGCCGAAGCCTCGTTGCTGAGGCGGGAATACGAGGATGGTCATCGCGAAGCCGAGCGGCGCCAGGATCCCGGCGCCCACGCCCTGGATCACGCGGAAGCCGATCAGCCACTCGACCGACCACGCCGCGGCGCACAGCGCGGAGCCGATCGTGAAGACGGTCAGGCCGATGATGAAGAACTTCTTGCGCCCGAACTGGTCCGCGAGCCGCCCCATCGAGACCAGCAGCACCGCGAAGACGATGTTGTAGGCGTTGATGACCCACGTGACCGTCGCGACGTTCGTGGACATCTGATCCTCGAGCTCCGGGATCGAGATGTTCACGATGGAGACGTCCAGCAGGGACATCGCCCAGCCGATCATCATCACGCCGAAGATCCGCCACTTGTGCTCGTAGAGGAACTCGGCGGACGGGTTCTGGCGCTCGGTCACCTGGCGGCCTTCGGGATCGTGATCGGGTGGAGCGGGCCACCCTCGACGTAGCGCCCGTCGAACTGGAGGTCCTTCTTCGTGACGCCGTCCTGCGGGTGCTCGTTGTCGAACGGGTCGAAGTCGTTCGGAATGCCGTCGTTGTCGATGTCGTCGTCGCCGTCCTCGCGCTTCGGCCGCACCGCGCCGTTCGGACCGAACTCCGGGACCGTTCCGCCCGCCACGAGCCCCGCATACTGCGAGAGCTCGTTCAGCTTGCCGGTGTCCTTGCCGGCGACGTTGTCGTAGCGCTTGATGTCGTCGTCGACCTCCTCGTCGTCGTCGTACATCCGCCGCACGGTGCGCTCTCGGTCGGCCACGACCAGCCACCGGTTGTCGCGGATGATGATCTGCGACCCGACAGCGGTGATCACCTTCTCGCGCTTCGGCAGGTCCCACTGGTCGACGTCGTCGAACAGCGCGGTCAGGTCCTCACCGTCCATCTTCCCGGGGATCGGCAGGCCGAGGAACGAGAGAGCCGTGGGCGCCACGTCGTGCGTCGAGGCGTACCAGCTGATGTGGTCTCCGGCGTTCTCCCCGCTCGGGTGCCGGATCAGGTACGGGACCTCGTAGGACAGCCGGTGGGAGGTGGGCGCGGCCCGGCCCATGTAGCCGTGTTCGCCGAGCGCCAGCCCGTGGTCGCCCAGGACGAACACGGCGGTGTCGTCGGGGATCGCATCGAGCAGCTTGCCCAGCTCGTCGTCCACGGCCTCGACGTGCGCCACGTACGCCTCGCGGACGCGGTCGATGTCCTTGTCCGAGAAGTTGAGCGGCACCATGCGGCCGTCCGTGCGCCCCAGGCCGTCGTCGTCCACGCGGCCGGGGCGGACGTAGAAGGGCGGCGCGGTGTACGCGTCGATGGGATCGAACGGATCGACCCCCACGAGGAAGGAGCGGGCGTCCTTCACCTCGCCGAGCGCCTTCGCGCCTGCGCGGAAGGTGCGCTTTGTCGCGTCGGTGAGCCGGGTGAACGACTTGAGCAGCTCCTGGTCGAGCCCGGAGGGAATCGTGTCGCCGGGCGACGCGGCGACGGCGTTGCCACCCGGCGCCCGCACGCCCTCGAAGCGCGGTCCCTGGAAGAGCGGGTTGTCGGTCACGTAGATCGTTTTCACGCCCGCCTGAACGGTGCGCTCGACAAGGAGCGGCTGGTAGTCCCACACGGGGTTGAAGCCCGGCACCGAGGGGAAGCCCTCGAGCCGGCGCCAGTCCCGGAACGGGAATGCGCGCATGCCGGTCACGAGCGCGCGCCGGGCGGATACCGCCGGCATCGACTCCGGGATCGCGCGGTTGGCGCGAAGCGACTTCCCCGTCAGGTCGTTCAGGTTCGGCGTGTTCGCGCGGCCACCGTCCTTGAAGGCTCCAACGTGCGTCGAGCGCACGAGCGGTAGCACCACGATCACCACGCCGCGCGCGCGGTCGTCGCCGACCTTCGCCTCCGCCGGGGCTGCCCGGCTGAGCGCGCCGAGCACGCCGGCGCCCGCGGCGGTCGCCCCGCCGCGGCGCAACAGGGTGCGGCGGGTGAGGCTCATCCGCCGAGCACCGGCTTGGCGCCGTGGCGGCTGAACTGCGGCAGCGTGCCGCCAGCCTCGTCGGACAGGATGCGCCAGTACTTCTCGACGATGTCGGGGTGCTGGTCCGCGACGTTGTGCTCCTGCTTCGGGTCCTTCACCTGGTCGTACAGTTGCGGCCGGAAGCGGGAGCTGTCGGTCAGGAAGACCCACTCCTCGTCGCCCGCGAGCACGTAGTCGTCGTAACAGGAGGTGAAGTGCGGGCGTGGCGGCGGCCGCTTCCCGTCGAAGATCACCGACAGGTCCTCGCCGGTCATCATGCCCGGCGCGCGAACGCCCATGAACGACAGCGCCGTCTTGGAGATGTCGTGGTTCGAGGCGTAGTAGTCGTCCCACTGCCCCGCGAGCTTGCCCTCCGGGTGCCGGATGAAGAAGGGCACGTGGTAGATGTGCCACTGGGCGCGCGCGCCGTGCTTGCCGACGACGCCCTGCTCGCCAAGCGTGAGCCCGTGGTCCGACGAGTAGATGACCACGGTCTCGTCCAGCACGTTCTGGTCCGCGAGCCGGTTCATGAGCCGCCCGATCCACTCGTCCGTGAACGCGATCTCGGCCGCGTACAGCTCGCGCACCCGCTCGATCGTGTCGGGGTCGAGCTTCATGTCGATCACCCACGAATAGGGCGTCTCGAAGGGCTGGATGGGCGTGATGCCCATGGTCTTCTCGATGCCCTTGGGCCCGCCGTACTTGTTCTGGAACACGCGCGGGGCGTCGAGCGGCTCGTGCGGGTCGAAGCCGTCCACGCCGAGGAAGAAGGGCCGCTTCTTCTTCAGGTCGTCCACGAGGTTGATGCCGCTGCGGAAGACGCGGGCCGTCGGATAGTCGCGGTCGGTGTCGCGATAGATCGAGTTCCATCCGACCATCGAGCGGAGCCGGCCCACCTCGACGGAGTCGCTCAGCTCCGGAAGCAGGTAGCGCTCGATCGCGCTGCGCGGCGCCGGCCGCTTGAACGGCTTGTTCAGGAAGCGATACGCGCCCTGGGAGAAGCTCGGCTTGACGAAGTCCAGCGTGCGCCGGAAGTTGGCGAACCGCGGCCCCACCAGGAACGGGTTGTCCGTGCAGTAGCCGGTCTCGACGCCGGCCTCGCCAAGCACCTCCGTGACGATCGGCTGGTTGTCCTGGATCGAGATCCAGCCCGGTCCGACCGGCAGGCCGGGCGTGGGGACGTAGTTGCGGAACGGGAACGAGCGCACGCCGGTGAGGAGGCCGCGGCGGGCCGGCCCGGTGGGCATCGCCTCCGGCACGGCCATCGTGAAGGCCAGCGAGTCCCGGCCGAGCGCGTCGAGGTTCGGCGTGTCCGCCAGCCGGTTGCCGTAGCCGAAATGCTTGTTGTAGTGGCCGATGAAGTCGGCGCGCGTGGAGTCCGTGAAGATCAGGACGACGTTCGGCACGTCCGTGCCGTGCGACGTCGCGGGCGCGAAGTAGTCGTCGCCGCAGGCGCTCAGACCGGCAGCGGCAGCGCCCGCCGCGCCGACGCCGAAGAGACCCCGACGCGTGAAGCCGTTCCCCCGTGACATGCGGGGCGGCAGGCTAGCTGACCTGCCTAAATCAGCTCCACTGGGTGTGTGGTCGCACCTGACGGTCGCCGTCGATGTCGATGTCCACGCGTTCGTTGTAGAACGCGATCATGCTTCTCACCGGCATCGCGTCGTTGAGCGGGAGCTCGTAGCTCCAGGCGATCGCGCGCTCGCCTCCAGCGTCCCAGTGTGTCGCGTGACCTTTGTAGGCGCACGTGGTGCGGTGCTCGTCGTTGCGCGTGAGCTCGGCGGTCACGTCGTCGCGCGGGATGTACCAGCGGATGGGCAGGCGCGTCTCGAACAGCGCGACCGCGTTTCGCGTCTCCGCCAGCGGCTCGCCGTTCAGCGAGACGCGGATGTGGCGCGACGTGCGCAGCGCGTCGATCCGGTGGAACGGGTCGCGCGCGTGGCCGAGCAGCTCCTCGTCCTCCTCGAGCCACTCGTCCGCGGCGCTCCAGTCGATCTCGACCAGCCCGTCCTCGTGTCGGGTGATCGCCTCCTCGGGCAACAGGTCGAGCCGCACGTCCTCCTCGGGGAACACGTGCACCGGGAGCACCTTCGGCGGCTCGTAGAGCAGCTTCGTACGGCGGCTGTCCGCCACCGTTTCGCCGCCTCGCCGGGCGCGGATCCAGCGCTCGGAGTCGACCAGGTGGGACAGCGCCCTACGACCCCGAGGAGGTCGTGACCTTCTCCGGCACCTCGATCTCGCGCTTGAGGATCTTGCCGGTCGGGCCTTTCGGAAGCTCGTCGATGAACCAGATCTTCCGCGGGTACTTGTACGCGGCCACCTGGTCCTTGACGTAGCTCTTCAGCTCGTCCTCGTCGACCGACTCGCCCTCCTTCAGCACGACCGCGGCGCCCACCTCCTCGCCGAGCTCCTCGTGCGGCACGCCGATCACGGCCGCCTCCTGGACGGCCGGGTGCTCGTAGAGCACCTCCTCGATCTCACGCGGGTAGACGTTGTAGCCGCCGCGGATGATCAGGTCCTTCTTGCGGTCGACGATGAAGAAGTAGCCGTCCCCGTCCACCGTGGCCATGTCGCCCGTCCGGAACCACCCGTCGTCGGTGATCGCCTCCTTGTTGGCGTCCGGGCGGTTCCAGTAGCCCTTCATGATGTTGTGGCCGCGGATCACGATCTCGCCTACCTCGCCCTGCGGCACCTCGTTCCCGTCGTCATCCCAGACCTGCATCTCGACGCCCTCGATGGGCGTGCCGATCGAGCCGGGCTTGCGCTCGCGGTCCGGATGGTTGAAGGAGGCGACCGGCGAGGTCTCGGACAGGCCGTAGCCCTCGAGGATGATGCAGCCGAACTTCTCCTCGAACGCGCGCATCAGCTCGGCGGGCATCGCGGCGCCGCCAGACATGCAGATGCGGAGCGTCGAGCAGTCGGCCTGGTCGCACGAGCTCGAGTGCAGCATCGCGTTGTACATCGTCGGGACGCCCTGGAAGAGCGTCGCACCGTCGCGGTCGATGATCTGGAGCGCCTTGTCCGGGTCGAAGCGGGGCAGCATCGTCACGGTCGCGCCCACGCTCACCGCGCTGTTCATCGTGCAGGTCTGGCCGAACGAGTGGAACAGCGGGAGCGCGCCGAGGAGCACGTCGTCCGCACTCATCTCACCCAGCTTCTCGGAGACGCCCTTCGAGTTCCGGAGCAGGTTCGAGTGGGTCAGCTCCGCGCCCTTCGGCTTCCCGGTGGTTCCGGACGTGTAAAGGATCACGGCGGTGTCATCGTTCCCGCGGTCCGACATCTCGCGGTCCGGATCCTGGCCGCCGAGCAGCTGCTCGAAGTCGCCCGGCTTCACCAGGATCACCTCGGCGCCCGTCTCCTCGCCACCGGCCTCGGCAGCCTCGGCGAAGTCGTGCCACGCGAGGAGAAGCTTCGCCTCAGGGTCGCCCAGGTAGAAGGCCACCTCGCGCTTCTTCAGGAGGACGTTCATTGGCACCACCACGGCGCCCGCGCGCAGGATCCCGTAGTAGATGACGGGGAAGTACGGGACGTTCGGCATCATCAGGCCGACGCGGTCGCCGGGCTCGACGCCCTTGGCCTTGAGCAGACCGGCGATGCGCGCGCTGCCCTCGTCGAGCAGTCCGTAGCTCAGCTCGGTGTCGTCGAGCTTGAAGGCCGTCTTGTCGCTGTGCTTCTCGACCGTGTCGGTGAGAATCGTCGCCAGGTTCTCGCTCATGAGCGCAGCGTACCCGGAACGGCGCTACCCGATCGGAGGCGCGGGCCACCGCCGCGCACCCAGCTCGCGCGACACGCCGCGCGCCGCCTCGGCCACGGCGCCCGCGATCCCCCGGGCGGGGCCGCGAGGGAGGATCCGCTCGGTATCGCCCACCACGCCGATGCTGCCGACGGCATGACCGGAGTGGTCGAAGATCGCCCCGGCGACGCTCGACTCGCCGAGCACGGCCTCGTCGCGCTCGCGCGCGATCCCGTTCTCGCGCGTGGAGAGGAGCTCCTTCCTGAGCGCCGCGGGCGTCAGCGTGCGGCTGGTGAGCTTCGGCGGGGCCTCGGCGAGCAGATCGTCGAGCAGCTCCCCTGGGGCGAACGCGAGGATCGCCTTGCCGAGCGCGCTCGCATGCACCGGCAGCTCGGCGCCGACCTCGAGGATCTGGAGAGTCGTATCCGGCCGGAACACGTGGTGGACCACGACAACCGTGGCGCCGTGCATCACGCCGACTCGGACCGCAGCGTCCGTGCGCTCGGCCAGGCGGTCGGCGTGGACGATCGAGCGCCCACGCAGCTCGTTGAGGTCGAGGTAGGAGTTGCCGAGCTGCAGCAGGCCGGCGCCGAGCTGGTACTTGTCGGAGTCGCGGTCCTGCTCGACGAAGCCGTGTGCAAGCAGCGTCTGGAGCAGGCCATGCACGGTGGGGCGGGAGAGCTGAAGCCGATCGGCCAGCTCACTGACACCCAGCCGTCTTGGGCCGGCCGCGAGTGCCTTCAGGATGCGGGCGGCGCGGTCGACCGACTGAATTGAACCCCGTTTGGGCGCTCTCTTACGATTCGATATTGTCGAATCCACTTCGATAGTGTAGATTACCCCCGTGGTCGGGATCGTAGTCGTATCGCACAGCTCGGACCTTGCTGCCGGCCTCGCAGACCTCGCTTCGCAGATGGCCGGGCCGGAGGTGCGCATCGAGGCGGCCGGCGGACTGCCGGACGGGAGCCTCGGCACCGACGAGGATCGGGTGCGCGCGGCCATCAGGGCAGCCGACCAGGGCTCCGGAGTGGTGATTCTCGGCGACCTCGGCAGCGCGATCCTCACGGTCCGCCATGTGCTCGAGCGGCACGGAAACGGGCACGTCCGGCTCGTGGACGCCCCGATCGTCGAGGGCGCGGTCGCGGCAGCCGTGACCGCGTCCGCGGACATGTCGCTCGACGATGTGGCCCGGTCGGCGGAGGACGCACGTGGCGCAGGCAAGCTCTGAGGCAGTCCTCGTCGCGCTGCCCGCGGACGTGGACCTCCACGCGCGCCCGGCTGCCGACTTCGTGCGGACCGCGATGACCTTCGCCTCGAGCATCCAGGTCGCGTCAGGCGACCGCGAGGCCGACGCGAAGAGCCTCCTGTCCGTACTTGCCCTGGGAGCGAAGGGCGGGACGGAGCTCCGCCTCACAGCGACCGGGGAAGACGCGGACGCGGCCCTGACCGCGATGCGCGAGCGCGTCGCGACCCTCAGCTGATCGGCGCGAGCGGCCGAATCAGCCGCTCGACCGCTTCCGCGTCGGGGGCGACGAGCGCCTCCCTCGCGAGTTCGCGGGTGCCCTCGTAGTCGAGCTTCCGGACCCAGGCACGCACCGCTCCCACGCGCGCGGCACCCACGCTCAGCTCGTCGGCGCCCAGGCCCACCAGCAGCGGCATGGTCAGCGGGTCCGAGGCGGCCTCGCCGCACACCTCGAGCGGGATCGCGGCCTCCCTGGCCGCCTCTGCCGCGGCGGCGATGTTGCGCAGCACGCGCGGGTCGTGGGTTGGCGCCTCGCCGTGCGCGAACCGGTCGGTCCCCAGCGTGGCGTGCGTCAGGTCGTTCGTTCCCACGCTGAGGAAGTCGCACTCGTTGGCGATCTCCTGCGCGGCGTCGGCCGCCTCGGGCAGCTCGATCATCGCGCCGAGACTGAGCCCGGGGTCGTGGGCCTCGAGCATCGCGCGCGTGAGCCGCATGTCCTCCGGGCCGCGCACGAGCGGGATCAGCAGCCGGATCTCACGTCCGGCCGCCAACGCGCCGATAGCCGCCAGCTGCGCGCGGAAGGCCCCGGGATGGGCGAGCAGCAGCTCGACTCCCCTTCGCGGCTCGTCGCGGAGGAACGGCGGCACCTTGTCGCCCCCGAAGTCGAGCACGCGGACGGTGGCTGTGGCGCCGGAGAGGCTCGCGAGCAGCGGGCGAAGCATGTCGGCGTGCGCGGACCGGCTCGGCCAGCCGGTCGCGTCGAGGAAGGCAAGCTCGGTGCGGATGAGGCCCGCTCCCTCGGCGCCGGCCGCCAGGCCGGCCGTGATCTCGGCGGCTGTGGCCGCGTTCACGAGGACGCGGACGCGCCGGCCATCCGCGGTCACGGCGGGCAGCGTGCTGTCCGCCCTGTCTCGCGCGCGCGCATGCGAGCGTGCGCGCGAGGCAGACTCCGCCTGCTCCAGGCGCTCGGCGGACGCGTCGAGCACGACCTCGCCCTCCGCGCCGTCCACGACGAGTGCCGCGCGGTCGGCCACCTCGAGGAGGCCCGCGCCCACCTGCACCGTCATGGGGATGCCCAGTGAGCGCGCCACGATCGCCGCGTGTGCCGTGACGGCGCCGCCGGACAGCGCGATCCCGGCCGCCCGCTCGCCATGCTCGGCCACGTCCGCCGGCCCAAGGTCCTCTGCGACGAGGATGAACGTCGACCCGTTCGAGGCCGGGTGGTCGACGGCGCCGTCGGCGATGCGCGCCGCCCGCCGTGCGAGCGAGCGCACGTCGTCGGCGCGTGCGGCGAGGACCGGGTCGGGCAGTGCCTCGATGGCGCGCGCATGTACCTCCGCCGCCGCGAGCAACGCCGGGCCGGCTGCCATCCGGCGCTCGCGGATCGCGGCGCTCACCGCCGCCTCGAGCGTGGGGTCGGCCGCCATCAGCGCTCCCGTCTCCACGATCTCCGCCTCCTGATCCCGGCCGCTGTTCCGGAGGCCGGCGCCGATGGCCTCCAGCTCCGAGGCCGCGCCCGCGAGCGCCCGCCGGGCGCGCTCGGCCTCGGCGTCGATCTCCACATCGGGGACCGGTGCACGCGCGGACACCCCTGAGGGAGAGGAGAGACTCCGCGCGTGCCCGGCCGCGAGCCCGGGCGACGCCGGGGCGCCGCGCAGGACCCGCTCGCTCATCAGCCCTCCCGCTCGACCGCCAGCTGCAACGCGGCCATGACGAGCACGGCTGAGGTGGCGCCGGGATCCTGATGGCCGATCGAGCGCTCGCCCAGATAGGAGGCGCGGCCCTTCCGCGCCTGAAGCGGGACCGTCGCCTTCGCCCCCTCCTCGGCCGCCGCGGTGGCGGCTGCGAGCGCGCTGTCGAGCGGCTCGCCGGCGTCGAGCGAGGCGCTCAGCGCGTCGATCGCGGGGCCGAGCGCGTCGACCATCGTCTTGTCGCCCGGCTGGGCGGCACCGAGCTCGACGACGCCGTCGAGCGCCGCGCGGAGCGCGGCGAGCAGGTCGGCACCGTCGAACTCATCCGCGTCGCCCAGCGAGCGACCCGCGCGGCGGAACGCCGTTCCCCACAGCGGACCGCTCGCTCCTCCCACGGTCGACACGAGCGTCTTGCCGGCCAGCGTCAGGAGCTTCCCCGGGGGGACGGCTCCGTCCTGGGCGGCAAGCGCCTTGCCCACCGCGTCGAAGCCGCGGTCCATGTTCACGCCGTGGTCGCCGTCGCCGATGGCGGCGTCGAGCTGGGTCAGGTAATCGCGCCGATCCTTGACGGACTCGGCGACCAGTGTCATCCAGGCGTGAATCGTGCTCGTGCGCACCGCGGCTCCTGCGATCACCGGCTCACGCCCCCCAGCGGAGCGCGGGGGTGTCGACCGGAGCATCCCACAGGGTGGTGAGCTCGTCATCCAGCTCGAGCAGCGTGAGCGACGCTCCCGCCATCTCGAGCGAGGTGATGTAGCTCCCGACGAGCCGGCGCTCGGGCCTCAGGCCGCGCTCGCGCAGCCGCCGTTCCACCTCGCCGTAGAGCAGGTAGAGCTCCAGCTGCGGGGTGCCGCCCATGCCGTTGACGAACGGCAGGACCGTCGCGCCATTCGCGGGCGCGAGGTCACTCACGACCGCCTCGATCATCAGCTCCGCGATCTCCCTGGCGCTGCCGAGCGGCCGCCGCTCGCGGCCCGGCTCCCCGTGGATGCCGATGCCGACCTCCATCTCGCCATCCGGGAGGTCGAAAATGGGCAACCCGGCGGCGGGCGGGGTGCACGAGGACAGGGCGACGCCGTAGGAGCGCGCCTTCTCGTTCACTCTCCGTGCGATCGCGGCCACCGCTGCGAGGTCATCGCCGCGCTCGGCGGCCGCACCCGCGATCTTCTCGGCGAGCACGGTGGCGCCGACGCCGCGGCGCCCCGCGGTGTACAGGGAGTCCTGCACGGCCACGTCGTCATCGATCAGCACGGACTCGACCTGGATGCCCTCGTCCTCCGCGTCCTCCGCGGCGAGCTTGAAGTTCATCACGTCGCCCGTGTAGTTCTTCACGATGTGCACCACGCCCTTGCCGGTGTCGACCGCCTTGGTGGCGGCCAGCATCTGCTCGGGCACCGGCGAGGTGAACACCTCGCCCGGACAGGCCGCATCGAGCATCCCGGCGCCCACGAACCCGCCGTGCATCGGCTCGTGTCCTGATCCGCCGCCGGAGATGAGCCCGACCTTGTCGGCCGCCAGGTTCGCCCGCACGAGGATCTGGTTTTCCGCGTCGTAGCGGACCAGGTCGGCGTGCGCTGCTGCGAGGCCGGCGAGCGACTCCTTCACCACCTCCGCCGGGTCGTTCAGGAGCTTCTTCATCGGTGTCGCGACAGTAGCCATTTCGCGTTCCTCTCTACTTCGCCGCGAGGGCTTCGACGGGGTCGGGATGGGTGACTGCGGTCTCGATCGGCTGCCGGACCTTCCGTGGCGTCGCCAGGAAGTCGTAGGTGAACGCCGCGGCCGCCGCTCCGGCGAGGCCGGGCAGCACGTAGACCGGAATGATCTGGTTCCAGTGCGTCGTGCCGCCGCCGATCGCGAGCACGAGCTCCGGACCGAACGCGCGCGCCGGGTTGAGCGACGCGGCGGTGATGGGGCCGAGAACCATGATGATCGCGACGACGACACCGCCGATCACGATGCCGGCGAAGTCGCCCGGCGAGCGGGCGTCGACGATGCCGAGAATCGCGAACATGAGGATGCCGGTGCCGAGGAACTCGGCGAGGATCGCCGATCCCCAGGAGTAGGTGTCCTGGTTGAAGGATGCGGCGCCGAGGCCCATGTCGATGCCGGTCTGGGTGAACAGCGCCCAGATGCCGAGCGCCCCGAGCACGCCCCCGACGATTTGCGCGGCCCAGTAGCCGGGCACCTCGGACCAGGGGAAGCGCTTGGTCGACGCCAGCCCGAAGGTCACTGCCGGGTTGATGTGACAGCCCGAGACCTTTCCGATCGCGTAGACGAGCGCGGTGATCACGAACCCGAACGCGAACGAGATCCCTAGCAGGTCGGAGCCGTCGATCGCGGGCGTCTTGTCGCCCGCCAGAACGAGGGTGGCCACGACGGAGCCAGGGCCCACGAGAACCAGGATCGCGGTTCCGAGGGTCTCCGCGAAAAGCCGCTGGGACAGGGAGTGCTCTTCCACTTCTCCTCCTCTCGCGCCCGACTTCGATTCGATAATGTCGAACGCTGTTTCGCGCAAACTACCCCCGGCTCGCGCTCGTGTCAAGTGCTGCGAGCACGAAAGCCGCGCGCTACTGAAGGCCCGACAGCGCGCTGCCCACGTCGCGAGCGACGTCGAACAGCGGGTTCGGCACCAGGCCGAAGAAGATCGTGGCCGCGGCGCAGATCACGGCGACGGCCACGACCTCGGGCTGCGCCAGGGGGTCGGCCTCCGGCGACCAGCCGGCCACGGGGCTCACGCGCCGCGGCGGGACGCTCGGCATCTCCACCTCGTAGCGGCCCATCCACATCACCGCGATCACACGCAGGTAGTACGCGAGCGACAGCACCGACCCGATCACGATCGCGATGCCGAGCCACGTGTAGTCGCCCGAGACGGACGCGTCGATTAAATAGAACTTGCCGATGAACCCAGCGGTGGCGGGGAAGCCGGCCAGCGAGAGCATCGCGATCGTCATGGGCAAGGCGAGCAACGGCGCCATCGTGCCGAGGTTCTCGAAGGAGCGCAGGTCGTCGCCGTACTCGGACACGCGCTCGCGTGCGACGACCACCGCGAAGGCCGCGACGTTCATCAGCAGGTAGACGGCGAGGTAGAACGCCGTGGCCCGAACGCCGAGCTGGGTTCCGACGACGACCCCGGCGAGCAGGTAGCCGGCCTGCGCGACGCTCGACCACGCGAGCATCCGCTTCAGCGAGCGCTGGGCGATCGCGCCGACGTTCCCGATCACGATGGTCGTGGCCGCGAGGAATGCGAGCGCCGGGCCCCAGTCGAGCTGCGACAGCCCCAGCGCCTGGTCGAACAGCCGCAGGAAGATGGCGAAGGCGGCGGCCTTGGTGGCGACCGCCATGAAGGTTGTGATCGGCGTGGGCGCGCCCTGGTACACGTCCGGCGTCCACTGGTGGAAGGGCGCGACGGACGCCTTGAAGGCCAGCCCCGCCGCGGCGAGCCCGATGCCCGTGAGCAACAGCGGGTCGGCCGCGTTCACCTTGTCGCTCGCGATTGCCGCGGCGATCCCGTCGAAGCGCAGAGCGCCGGTGGCGCCATAGATCAGCGCCAGCCCGTACAGCAGCGTTGCGGAGCCGACCGAGCCAACCACCAGGTACTTGAGCCCCGCCTCCAGTGAGGTGCGCCTGTGGAGGTGGGTGGCGCACAGCACGTAGAGCGGGATCGACAGCAGCTCGAAGCCGATGAACAGGGTCATCAGGCTGTGTGCCTCCGCGAGCACGACCATCCCCGTGATCGAGCCGAGCAGGAGCGAGTAGTACTCGCCGTGGCCGGCCTCGAGAGTCGCCGTCGAGCGCAGCGACAGGGCGATGGTCACGAGCCCGGCGACGTAGAAGAGCATCGACACGCCGAGCGACAGCGCGTCTACCTTCAGCGCGCCCTCCAGGATCGGATCCTGGCCGCCGGGCTCCCAGAGCCAGATCGTGAGGCCGATGGCGGTGAGCAGCGCCACGGCCGTGAGCGCGGGGACGACCACGCGCCGCACGAACGACGATCGGAACAGGCCGACCATCAGGACGATCACCGAGCCGCCCGCGAGCGCGAACAGCGGCGAGAGCTCCTTGTAGTCGATGACGGGCGCCTTGATCTGCGCGGCGGCGAGGAGCGTGCTCATCTGATGACGGACACCTCCGCGCCCTTCTCGACGATCACCGCCGGGGCGATGGCCCGTCGCGTGCCCTGCTCGGTGCGGTGCACCACGAACTGCGGGTACAGCCCGAGCGCGATCACGATCGCCACGAGGGGCACGATCGCCGCCAGGTTCACGGCGTCGATCTCACGCGACTCCACCGCCGGGCCGACCCGGCCGTGCATCGTCCCCTGGTAGAGCCTGATCATGTAGACGGCGGCCAGCACCACGCCGATCGCCGCCACCAGCCCGTAGACGAGCTTGTTCTCGAAGGTGCCGAACAGGATCAGGATCTCTCCGATGAAGTTGCCGGAGCCGGGCATCGCGAGGGTGGCGAGCGAGATGATCAAGAACAGCGCGGCGAGCACCGGCGCCCGGAACGCCATGCCTCCGAGCTCGGCGAGCGACTCGCTCCCTCGCGCACGCAGCGCGATCACTCCGACGATCAGGAACAGCGGCACGACGACGAGCCCGTGGTTCAGCATCTGGAGGAGGGCGCCCTGCGCGCCGTTCCCGGCGAAGGCGAAGATCCCCAGCACGATGAAGCCGAGCTGTGCGATCGATGAGTACGCCAGCACGAGCCGGATGTTGTCCTGCGAGAACGCCAGCACCGACCCGTACAGGATCGAGAAGACCGCGAGGATGATGAACAGCTCCTGCCAGTGCTGCGCGCCGCCGGGCATGATCGGCAGGACGATCCGCAGGAAGCCGTAGACGCCCACCTTCGACAGCACCCCGGACAGGAGCGCGAGCACGGGGATCGACGTCGAGCGATAGGTCTCCGGGACCCAGCCGTGCAGCGGGAACAGCGGCGCCTTCACGAAGAAGGCGAGCGCGAACAGCAGCACGATCCACTCCTGCGACCCGAGCGCCACGGGATGCGCGCGGAGGTCGGCCAGCGAGAACGAGATGCTGCCGCCGTCCGGCGTGGCGAGCACTCCCAGCGCGATCGCGGCCGCCATCATCAGAAGCGATCCCGACAGCGTGTAGATCACGAACTTGGTGGTGGCCCGCACGCGGTCGCCGGTGCCCCAGCCGCCGATCAGGAAGTAGAACGGCACGAGCATCAGGTCGAAGAAGACGATGAAGAGCGCGAGGTCCTGCGCCATGAAGGCGCCCAGCACCGCCGTCTCCGCCAGCGCCATGTGGAAGAAGAACAGCTTCGGGCGCTCGAGCTCGGTGAACGCCGCGACGAGCGTGCACGGCACCCAGGCGATCGCCGTGAGCGCGATCATAAACAGGTTGATGCCGTCCACGCCGAGCGAGTAGTGGATGCCGAGCTCGGGGATCCACTCGTCGTCCGTTACGTACTGAAGCCCGCCGGACGGATCGAAGTCCACCAGCATCGCCACTACGTAGGCGAGCACGATCAGCGTGCCGATCAGGGCGGCCCAGCGCGTGCCGTCGCGGGGCAGGAAGGCACCCACCAGGCCGGTAAGGAGCGGCACGAAGAGCACTGTCGTCAGGTGGATGGTCACGAGCTGTTGATGAGGAAGTAGAGGGTCAGCCCCGCCACTCCGAGGAGGAGCAGCAGCGCGTAGGCGCGCAGATAGCCCGTCTGGATCGCGCGGGCGAACGAGGTGCCCACGCGAACGATCCCGGTGGCCCCACCCACGATCGTGCCCTGCACGAAGTCGGTCTCGATCACGCGCCGGCCGAAGGAGCCGAACGTCGCGAACGGCCGGACGAACAGCGCGCCGTAGGCCTCGTCGAAGTACCACTTGTGCTCGAGGAAGCGGTGCGCCCACGGGTACCGCTCGACCAGGCGGGCGGTGGT
>JBEVKE010000049.1:0-6781 GCA_040509835.1 Thermoleophilaceae bacterium | reverse complement strand
ATCGGGCCTCAGGCAGCCAGCGTTAGGCCGCCGATGCCCCGAAAAGTCCCACTCGCTGTCCCACCGGCAGCCTGAGGGGTCGGAAACCCGGTCAGCAGGCGTGTCGGAGCAGTACCGCCACGGGGATTCGAACCCCGGTTTCCGCCGTGAGAGGGCGGCGTCCTAGTCCCCTAGACGATGGCGGCAGGATCGCGGCGAGCGATTTTAGCGGCCGTGGGAGGGTGTGACGCGGTGGGGTATGCTCGCTCCGTTCAACGGCCGGTGGCCAGGGAAGCTGGGTGCAAATCCCGCGCGGTCCCGCCACTGTGAACGGGCGCTGATGCGTCGCATCGAGCCACTGGGGAGCTGACGGCTCACCGGGAAGGCGCGGCGCGGAGTCCGAAGCCAGGAGACCTGACTCCGGCCGAAGCCCATACGACCCTCGAGGAAGGGGTGGCTCGATGCTCAATCGACTCCGCCGGATAGCGCTCCCCACGGCGCTCGTCCTGCTCTCTCTCGTCGCGGTGCCTGCCGCGACCGCTCTGCCGGTGACCGTGAACCTCCGCGTGGAGGGGCCGAACCGGACCGTGTTCGACGGCCCGGTCACGACGGACGGACACGACGTGGCCACCGCCAAGGCCGGGACGCATACGTGCGACGGCACAAACGGCAGCGCTTACCCGGAGCCGGGGCCAACCGCGACCGCCGCACTCGACGACGCGGCACGGCTTGCAAGCTTCACGCTCGATGGCGACTACGGCAACTTCGGGTACGACGACTTTTTCATCGACCGCGTCGCGGACCAGCAGATCGACCCGAACAACGAGTACTGGTCGCTGTGGATCGACCAGCAGTTCGCCCAGGCCGGCGGCTGTCAGACGCGCGTCACGGCGGGTCAGGACGTGCTGTGGGCGGGGATCCCGTTCTCCGTCAGCGTTCCGCTGAAGCTGACCGGCCCCGACACCGCGACGACGGGCCAGCCGGTTCAGGTTCAGGTGACCGACGGCTCGAATGGAAGCCCGCAGGACGGCGCCACGGTCGCCGGCGCGACGACCGGCCCGGACGGGCGAGCCGAACTCACCTTCCCGGACAAGGGGATCTACCGGCTGAAGGCGGAGAAGCCGGACACGATTCGGTCGAACACCGTGGTCCTGTGCGTCGATCCGCCCGGGGCGGCGCCCTGCACGTCCACGGACGGCACGGCCCCGAGCGTCGAGTCGGGCTTCGGGGCGGACGACCCGGCTTTGCCCGGTCGCCATCTCGCCAGCCGCAACGGGCGCTCCCGCACGATCCTCGTGTCGTGGGCGGGCCAGGACGGAGTCGGCAGCGGCGTCGAGAACTACACCGTCGAGGTGAGCAGGGCGAACGACGGCGCCGGCGCGAGCCAGGACGACTGGAAGACGCTCCTCGACAAGACCGGGACCAACGGGATGCACTTCCGGGGCGATCTCGGTGACGCGTACCGGTTCCGCATCACGGCTCGGGACCGGGCGCTGAACTCGACGACCATCGTCACCGACCCAGTGCTGATCCCCGTGGATGACCGCGACACCAACGTGTTCCGAGTGTCGCCAGGCTGGAAGCGGGTGAGCACCGAGAACGCGTGGGGCCGCACGGTCGTGCGCGCCGCGCACGCCGGCGCCAGCGGCCGGTTTCGGTTCCGCGGCACCCAGGTGGCGCTGATCGGGCGAAAGCTGCCGAAGGGCGGGCGGCTGCGCGTCACGCTCGGCGGTCACAGCAAGGTGCTGCGCCTGCGCGGGCGCGGCTCTGCCAGGAGCGTCCTCTGGGTCAGCCGCAGGCTCGGCTCTGGATCGCACACGTTGCGGTTCCGCTCGCTCGGCGGCGGACCGGTGGAACTCGACGGGGTGGCGCCGTCGCCATGAACGCGCGGCTGATCGCGGTGGCGGGCCTGGCGGCGGCGCTCGCGCTGCCGCCGGGAGCCGCGGCGGCCGCTCCGAAGGTCCGCCAGATGGTCGTGTTCCGTGACGGTCACGCGCGTATGAAGCGCGTGTCCACCGCGGCCACGAGCGTGCGGGTCGGCGGGCGCCGCTGTGCAGTCGGCGAGCGCACGCCGCTCGCCGCCCTCGTACGGAGCCGGCCTGGTCCGCTTCGGTTTCGCGATTTCGGCGCGTGTTCTTCACGCGCGCGTGACGCGGCGGGCATCCTCGTGACGGGGATCGGGCCGGACCGCAACCGCGGCCAGCGCGGGTGGGTCTACAAGGTGGGCCGGCGCGCGGCGACGGCGGGCGCGGGCGACACCGGTGGCCCGTTCGGCAACGGCCGCCTGCGCTCCCGGGAGCGCCTCACCTGGTTCTACTGCGTCAGCGCGGGCGACTGCCAGCGCACCCTGGAGCTGAGCACGAAGCCGACCACGGGCGGAGTGGTCGCAACGGTGCGCGGCTACGACGACGGCGGCGACGGGGTGCCGGTGGCCGGCGCCACGGTGACCTCCGGCCAGATCACCGGGATCACGGGTCTCGATGGGCGCGTGCAGATGGCGCTCGCACCGGGGACGCACCGGCTCGTGGCACGCAAGGATGGCCTCGTGCGGTCGTTCACCGAGCGAGTCGAGGTGCCGTGAGGCGTGTCCGGGCTCTCGCGGCAGCCGCCGTGGTGCTCGCCGGCCTCGCGCCGGCGGCCGCGGGCTGCGGGTTCGGCGAGGGCGGCACCAAGGAGGGTGGCGCAGCGACGCTGCGCGTCACTCGCGACTTCGGCCACCGGGAGCTCGGCTCCGTCCGCCTCGACACGGTGCACGAGGGCGACACCGTGATGCGGATGCTCCGTTCGAAGTTCGATGTGACCACCCGGTTCGGGGGCCGGTTCGTTCAGTCCATCGACGGCCTTGCGGGCGGGGGCGCCGGCGGCCAGGTCGACTGGTTCTTCTTCGTGAACGGCCTCGAGGCCGACAAGGGCGCCGCCGAGTGGCACGTGTCTCCCGGCGACCGCATCCAGTGGGACCGGCGCGACTGGGGCGCGGCGATGCGGGTGCCGGCGATCGTGGGCGCCTACCCGGCGCCGTTTACCACCGAGACCGGCGGCAAGCGGCGTCCGGTGAGGATCGAGTGCGAGGACGTGAAGGCCACCGCCTGCACCGACGCACGTAACCGGCTCGAGCGCGCCGGCGTGCCCACCTCGGGCTCGTCGATCGGGGCGCCCGGCATCGAGGGCGTGACCCGCCTGATCGTGGCGCTATGGCCGCGGGCGCGTGGCGTGCGCGGTGCATCCGAGCTGGAACACGGGCCTGACGAGAGCGGCGTGTTCGCCCGGTTCACCGACGACGGCACGACGCTCGAGCTCCTAGACCAGCACGGCCACCCCGTGCGGCGCATCCACCGCGGTGACGGTGTGGGCCTCGTGTTCGCCCTCCAGCCTCGCGCGGACGAGCTCGCCTGGGTCGTGACCGCGCTCGACGAGCAGGGCCTCGAGGCAGGCGCCCGGGCGCTCGAGGCCGGCAAGCTGCGCGACGCGTTCGCCGTGGCGGCGACCGGCGACACGGTGGAGAAGCTGCCGGTGGTGGGCCGATGAGCCTGGTCCCGGTCTACCGCAGCCGGCCCAGCACGCTGCACGCCGCGCGAGCGGGGGCCGGCGCCGCGCTGTGCGGCGCCCTCGCTCTGACTGGCGCCCTGTACCTGCACCCCCTGATCCTGTCGGCCGCGCTCGGCGCGATCGTCCTCGCGGGCGTGCTCGCCGGCGTGGGCCGTGAGATTGGGCGGTCGCTCCGTTTCGCGCTCCCGTTCGCCCTGCTGATCGCCGTGATCAATCCGCTCGTGTACCCGGAGGGCGACACGCTCCTCTTCCGCGGGGGCGAGATCCTCGGGCGCGAGGTCGACATCACGCTCGAGGCCACAGCCGCCGGCCTCTTCAACGGGCTCCGCGTGATCGTGATCGTGACCGCGTTCGGCCTGCTGTCGGCGGCGGTCGATCCCGACGAGCTCCTGCGGATGTTCCGGCGGGTCTCGTACCGCTCGGCGCTCACGGCAACGCTCGCCACGCGGCTCGTCCCCGTGCTGGCGCGCGACGCCGGCCGGATGAGCGACGCAGCGCGCTGCCGGCCGCACCCGCCGGGGCGGCTCGCGGTGGCGCGCGCCGCGCTGGCCGGCGCGCTCGACCGCGCGGTGGACGTGGCGGCGGCGCTCGAGGTGCGCGGCTACTCGCTCGGCGGGCGGACCAAGCGCGGGGCGCGGCCATGGTCGCGGCACGACTGGCGTGTGGCCGCCGCGGCCGCGCTCCTTGTGACGGTCTCGGTGGCCGGCGCGCTGGCGGGCGTGGGAACGGTCGAGCCGTACCCCTCGCTTCAGGTCGAGACCGGAGGCACCGAGGTGGCGCTCAGCGCGCTCGTGCTGCTCGTGCCGCTGACTCCGTTCGTGGGCCGCGCGGCGCGGCTGGGGGTGGCGCGTGGCTGAGCCGCTCGTCGTTGCGCGCGGGTTTGGCTACCGGTATCCGGAGGCGCGCGGCCGGTCCCTTGACGACATTTCATTGAGGATCGAGCCCGGGACGTTCACCGTGCTCGCCGGTGTGTCCGGCTCAGGGAAGTCCACGCTGTTGCGCGCGTTTTCGGGCCTAGTCCCTCACTTCCACGGCGGCGAGGCGACCGGCGAGCTGAGCGTCGGCGGGTTCGACGTGCGCGATCACGGGCCGGGCGAGCTCGCCGCCGTATGTGGCACGGTCTTCCAGGAGCCCGAGACGCAGGTGGTGATGGGCGGCGTGCGAGCCGAGCTGGAGCTTCCGCTCGAGCACCGCGGGGAGCCGGCCGGCTCGGTGGCGCGCGCGGTCGAGGAGACGGCGCTCTCGCTCGGCGTGGCCCACCTGCTCGACCGGCGCACGGACAGGCTGTCCGGCGGCGAGCTCCAGCGGGTGGCGATCGCGGCCGCGATGGTGCACGACCCGCCGCTGCTCGTCCTCGACGAGCCCACCTCCCAGCTCGACCCCGTCGCGGGTGACGAGCTCGTCTGGCACCTGCGGCGGCTGAACGAGGACTGGGGAACCGCGGTCGTGGTCGCCGAGCACCGCCTCGAGCGCTGCCTGCCGGCTGCGGACCGCGTGATCGCGATGGTGGACGGCCGGATCGCGTGCGACGCGGCACCCGGAGAGTTCCTCGACTGGGCCGCGGCGCAGTCGCCGCCCGCGCTCGCCACACCCGCCGCCCGGCTGTTCTCACTGGCCGGCCTGCGCCCGCTGCCGGCCTCGGTGAAGGAGGCGCACGCGGCGCTGCGCGCGAGCGGTTCCACCTCCGAGAACGCCGCCCGCGCGGATGGTGTCGTCCTTGACCCCGCAATGGGGGGAAAAAGACGACACGGTTCCCCAGAGAGGCCGCGGCGGTGGCGCTCGTTACTGCGCCGTAACGGTCGAGACACACACCCCGCGCTCGTGTTCAAGGAGCTGTGGCACGAGGTCGAGGACGGACCGACCATCCTGCGCGACATCTCGCTTCGGCTCGAGTCGGGGGAGCGGGTCGCGCTCATGGGGAGGAACGGGGCCGGGAAGAGCACGCTCCTGCGGATCGCCAAGGGGCTCGTGGAGCCGACGCGCGGGCGGGTCGAGCGTGCGGGAGAGGTCGCACTCCTGTTGCAGACCCCGGGCGACTACCTGGTGCACGGGCACGCCGTCGAGGACGCCGGAGTCGCCGGAGTGGCGGCCGCCGGGCTGGCCGGTCGTGAGGACGCGAACCCGCGCGACCTGTCCGGCGGCGAGCGCCAGCGGCTCGCCTTGGAGGTCGTGCTTGGGAGCAGCGAGCCCGCCACGGGCGAGCGCTCCGGCGGCGGGCTCGGTCCCGGCGAGCCCGCCGTCGTCCTCCTCGACGAGCCCACTCGCGGCATGGACCGGATCCACAAGGACGCGCTTGCGGCGCGGGTCGGGCAGCTCGCGGAGTCGGGCGCGGCGGTGATGGTCGCGACCCACGACACCGAGTTCGCCGCCTCGCTCGCGAATCGAATCGTCCTTCTTGGCCAGGGCGTCGTGATCGCCGACGGGCCGCCCGAGGAGGTGCTCGGAGGAGGCAGACATTTCTCGACCGAGGTGGCCCGCGTTACAAAGGGAGCGGCTCTCTTGCCCGAGGAGGGGGCGGAGCTCCTGGGCGGTGGCGCCGATGCCCTCGGTGCTCAGCGTTCGGCCGGCGCGGCGACCGGCGCAGAGCGGCCCGCCGAGGTGCGCCCGTGAGCTGGCAGGCCGCCTCGCTCGCCCTTCTCGCCGTCGCGCTCGCCTGCGGCTTCGGCTGGTACGAGCGGGAGCGGCCGCCCGCGAGGGTGATCGCGGTCGTGGCGGCTCTGGCGGCGCTCGCCGTGGTCGGCCGGCTCGCGTTCGCCGCGTTCCCGAACGTCAAGCCCACCACCGACATCGTCCTGTTCGCCGGCTTCGCCCTGGGGGCGGTGCCGGGCTTCGCGGTCGGCGCGGTCACCGCGATCGTCTCGAACATCTTTCTCTCGCAGGGCCCCTGGACCGTCTGGCAGATGGCGGGATGGGGGGCGGTCGGGATCGCCGGCGCGGTGCTCGCGCGCACGATGCGCGGCCGGGAGCCCAACCGGTTCGTGCTCGCCGGGGTGTGCGGGCTCGCCGGTCTGGCGTTCGGCGCGTGGATGGACGTGTATCAATGGACACTCGCCGCCCGACAGGATCTCGATACTTATTTGGCTGTGGCCGGGACCTCTCTGCCGTACAACATCGCCCACGCCGTGGGCAACGTGGTGTTCTGCCTGCTGATCGGGCCGGCGTTCCTGCGCGCGCTCACCCGCTACCGCCGCCGGCTCGAGGTGCGGTGGGAGCGCTCGCCCGCACCGGTGGTGCTCGGCGTCGTGGCGGTCGCGCT